>CALFML010000991.1 GCA_937879845.1 uncultured Myxococcales bacterium | reverse complement strand
ACAACTACATCACCATCAACCTGGACAACGTCCAGTCCAGCAAGAAGAACAACTTCAACAAGTACGCAAGCGGCTCCGGCACTGATCTCGGCAAGTTCGACTTCGACTCGATAATGCTCTACGGCTCCTACTTCTTCTCGGCCAATAAGAAGCCGACGATGGTGCGCAAAAACGGCACTACGTTCGAAGCCCAGCGCAAAGGCCTGAGCCCCGGCGACCTGGCCGCTCCGGCAAAGATCTGCGCTCCCTAGCACATCGCGCTCCGCTCCTCTCCCTCCGCTGCCCCTGCCAAATCACAAATCCCCGCAATCCCATCCGCAAAAACTCCGTGACAGCGCGGACGCATTCGCTCCCCGTTCCCTTGGCAAACGACACTCAGCCTTCAAACATCCTGGTTACGCCGCAGGGCCGCGTCGTCATCCTCGATTTCGGCATCATCTCCGACCTCCAGCGCCGGGAGCGCTGGGATGCGTATCGCACGATGGGGACGGTCTCCTATATGGCGCCGGAGCAAGCCGAGGCCCAGCCGGTCGGGCCGGCGGCGGACTGGTACAGCGTCGGGGTGGTGCTGTATGAGGCGCTGACCGGGACCCTTCCGTACAGCGGCCAGCCGGCGGAGATTCTGGAGCGCAAGCGCCTAGGACCGCCGCCGCCGCCGCGCTCGCTCGTGCCGGGGGTTCCGGCGGCGCTGGATCAGCTGTGCGGGGAGCTTCTGCATATCGCTCCGGAGAAGCGGCCGACCGGTTCGGACGTTCTGCGCCGCCTCCAGGTAGAGCAGCCGACCGAGGTGACCCACAGCTACGTTCCGCACCACCCGTTCATCGGCCGGCGCAGCGAGCTTGCGACCCTGGATCAGGCGTTCGCCGACAGCCGTCGTGAAACAGCGGTGACGATTCAGGTGCATGGGGAGTCGGGGGTCGGCAAGAGCTTCCTGGTCCGCTACTTCCTCGACACGATTGCCCGCAAGGTGCCCGAGACCGTGCTCCTGTCCGGGCGCTGCTATGAGCGCGAGCTCTTGGCCTACAAGGCGGTGGACGGCGTCGTCGATCAGCTGAGCCGGTATCTGGCGCAGCTGCCGACGGCGGAAGCCAAAGACCTGCTGCCGCGCAACCTGCCGCTGCTCGCCAAGCTGTTTCCGGTGATGGAGCCGATGGCGGTCCTCGCCCAGAGCGCCGGCGCGCCGCAGGTGCCCGAGGATCCGGTGGTGCTGCGCAACCGCGCTTTTTTGGCCCTGCGTGAGCTCCTTGGGAACATCGCCGCGCGCGCGCCGCTGGTCGTCATGATCGACGATCTCCAGTGGGCAGACACCGACAGCTTCGTGCTGCTCAGTGAGCTCTTGCGGCCGCCCCATCCGCCGCGGCTCTTGCTGGTGGCGACGGTGCGTGACACCACCGCATCGGTGGAGGTGGCCGGCGGGTCGCTGGAGGTGGCGCGGCTGCCCGGCGATGTGCGCCGCCTGCCGATTGGGAAGCTGCCCCTGGAAGAGGCGCAGGAGCTCGTGCAGCGGCTCTTGGCCGCCGCTCCCCAAGGCGGACAAGACGTGGCCGCGCTCATTGCCCGCGAGGCCAAGGGCCACCCGCTCTACATCGACGAGCTGGTCCGGCAGCGGAGCATCCCGGGACAGCAGGACGCTTCGCTGCGGCTCGATGATGCGCTGTGGGCGCGCGTGCAGCGCCTGGATGCGCCGGCGCGCCAGCTGATGGAGGCGGTGGCCGTGGCCGGCGCTCCCGTCGCCCAGGAGATCATCGCCCGCGCCGCCGCGGTGAGCCCGGATCAGTTCGACGCCCTGACCGCGCAGCTGCGCGCCGCCCACCTTGTGCGGACCATGGGAGCCCGCCAGAAAGACGCGATCGTCGCCTATCACGATCGCGTGCGGGAATCGATCCTGGCCAACCTCGCCGCCGGGACGCGCACCGATTGGCACAGCCGCTTGGCGGTGGCGCTGGAAAACTCCGGGACGGCGGATCCGGAGGCGCTGCTCCTGCACTGGCAGGAGGCCGGCAACGCCGAGCGCGCGGCGGGCTATGCCATCAAGGCCGCGGATCAGGCCTCGGCGGCGGTGGCGTTCGCGCGCGCGGCGGGGCTTTATCGTCAGGCGCTGGAGCTGCATCCGCTCTTTGGGCTCGCGCGCGGCGTGCTTTTGGAGAAGCTAGGGACCGCGCTCACCAACGCCAACCGCGGCGCCGAAGCAGCACCGGTTTTTCTCGCCGCGGCGGCCGATGCGCCGCCGGATAAGGCGTGCGACCTGCAGCGCCGCGCCGCCGACCAGTATCTCATCAGCGGCCACATCGACGAAGGTCTGCAGCTCCTAGAGCAAGTCCTGGCCGCGGTCGGGCTGAAGATGGGCAGCTCGGCGGCGCAGGTGCTGGCCTCGCTGCTGTGGCGGCGGGCGCGGCTGAAGCTGCGCGGCATCGAGTTCATCCCCCGTACGACCGCGGAGATTCCCGCCGACAAGCTGCTCCGGATCGATGTCTGCTGGGCGGTGGCGCGCGGGCTGGCGGTGGTGGACACGCTGCGCGCTTCCGACTTTCAGACCCTGCATCTGATGCTGGCGCTCGATGCCGGCGAGCCCTATCGCGTGGCGCGCGGGCTGGCGATGGAGGTGGCGCTGCGCTCCAGCGAAGGCGGACCAAGCCGTCAGCGCGTCGATCAGCTGGCCGAATCCACGCGGCAGCTGGCGGCGCAGGTCAAAGACCCGCATGTCATGGCCCTCACGACGCTTGTGACCGGTACCGCGGCGTTTCTCCGCGGCGAATGGCGGCGGGCGCTGGAGCTTCTGGAAGAGTCGCAGGGCATCCTGCTGGAGCGCTGCATCGGCGTCGCCTGGGAGTGGGCCAACATGCACCGCTTCGCTCTGGGGGCGCTCATGTATCTTGGGGAGCTCAAGGAGCTGCAGGGGCGGGTGCGGGTGCTGCTCGCCGGCGCCAAGGACACGGGCAACCTGTACATCGCCACCGATATGCGGCTGCGTTATCACATCGCCTGGCTGGCGGCCGACGATCCGGAAGGCGCGCGGCGGCAAATCGATGAGGGCCTGGCGGAGTGGTCGCGGCAGGGATTCCACATCCAGCATTACCATGTCCTCCTCGGGCTTGTGCAGCTGGCGCTGTACAAGGACCGTCCGGCCGAGGGCTGGGAGCGGATTGAGAAGACCTGGCCGGAGCTTAAGGGGTCGATGCTCCTGCGCGTCCAGCTTTTGCGCAGCGAGGCGACGCACCTGCGCGGACGCAGCGCCCTGGCGCTTTTGGCCAAAGGCGGACCGGTGGCCGCGCTGAAAAAGCAGGTCGAGTCCACCATTCGCCAGATCGAAAAAGAACAGATGGCGTGGACCGCGCCCCTGGCCACTCTGCTGCGCGCCGGTCTGGCGAACTGCCGACAAGATAAGACGGCGGCGGCGCAGCTGCTGCGCGCGGCGATTACGGCGCTGGATGAGAGCCAGCTGGGGCTATACGCCGCCGCCGCCCGCTGGCGCCTGGCGGAGATTCTGCCCGCGGGCGCGGAAGCGCAGACGCTGCGCGAGCAGGCGCAGAACTTTATGACCGAACAGGAAGTGCGCAACCCGGCGCGCATGGTCGCCATGCTCGTGCCGGGCTTTCCCGCGCCTTAACTACTGACGCTCTATATCACGGCGTCAGACCAAAGCTGTCGTCGGAGTAAAGGCGGTCGAGCTGCTCGGCGTACTTGCGCTCGACCTCCTTGCGCTTGACCTTCATGCTCGGGGTAAGCTCGCCGTGCTCCTGACTGAGGTCGCGATCGAGGAGGATGAACCGCCGCACCTGCTCGACATGCGCCAGCTCGCGGTTGCCGCGCTGCACCGCCTCGCGGAAGCGGCGCTGGAAGTCGGGGTTTGCGACGACCTGCGCCATCGCCCGGTTGAGCGCTTCGCTGCGTCCGGCGGGGTTGTTCATAAGCTCCAGGGTGCGCGCCGAAAGCTCCGCTTGGGTGACGATGCCGCGCTGCACGCCCCACTCCAGGGTCTCAAGCGGACTTGGCGCGATGATCGCGCAGACGAACGGCCGGCCGTCGCCATGCGCGACGACTTGGCTGATGAGCGGCTCCTGGCCCTTGATCGCCGCCTCGATGTTGCCCGGCGCGAGATTTTTGCCGCCGGCGGTGATGATGAGGTGCTTCTTGCGGTCGGTGATGCGCACATAGCCATCGCCGTCCACCGAGCCGATGTCGCCGGTGTGCAGCCAGCCGTCGCGGATCATGTCCGCCGTCGCCGCTTCGTTTTTGAAGTAGCCCTTGAAGACCCACTGGCTGCGCACGAGGATTTCGCCGTCTTCGGCCAAGCGGTGTTCGGAGGGGAGGATGACGCGGCCGACCGTGCCGAGGCGGGCGTGGCCGGGGCGGTTGATGTGGGTGATCGCGGTCGCCTCGGTCATGCCGTACGCCTCGTAGATAGGCAGGCCGGCCGCCCAGAAAAACTCCAGCACCGGCCGCGGCGTCGGTGCGGCGCCGACGATGAAGTAGCGAATCCGGCCGCCGAAGACGGACTTTATCTTGGCAAAGACCAGCCGCTCCGCCAGCGCATACTGCAGCTGCAGCACCGCCGGTATCGGCCGCCCGGCCAGGATGTGCTGCGCCCGCTCCAGGCCGACTTTTTTCGCCCACCCGAACAGCTTCTGCACCGCCTTGGGCTTGCGCTCGATCTCGCTGTGGATCTTCGTGTAGGCCTTCTCGAACAGCCGCGGCACCGAGCCGAACACCATCGGCGCAATCTCGCGGATCTCGGTGAGCACCGCGCCGACGCTGCTGGCGAAGGCGGTGGCGACGCCGGCGCTGATCCGGCCGTAGTTTGACAGCACGCGCTCGGCGACGTGGGCCATCGGCAGGAAGCTCAGCGTCACGTCGTCCTCGAAGTGATCCTGCATCGCCGCGTCAGAGCGGAACATCATAAGGACGTTGCGGTGGCTGATCATCGCGCCCTTGGGCGGGCCGGTGGTGCCGGAGGTGTAGATGAGGAGCGCCGTCGACTCGGGATCGATCGCCGAAAGCTGCTGCTCAAGCTCGCTGCGCGAAAGCGGCGCCTCGGCGAACTCTTGCGGCGGGCGGATGCGCGGATCGCGCTCGCGCACGGCGGCGTACATCTCCGCCGTCCACGGCACGATGGCGACGACGCTCGGCAGGTCTTGGCAGGCGGCGAGGATCCGCTCAAGCTCGTCCAGTTCGCCGACAAAGATCACCCGCGCTTCGCTGTGCACAAGGAGGTAGCGGATCTGTTCGACGGTCTGCTGCGGGTAGATGCCAAGCGGCACGAGGCCCGCGATCTGCGATCCCTGATCGTAAATCGTCCACGGCACCTGCGTCGGTCCGACGATCGCCACGCGCTCCCCGCGGTCAAGCTTCAGCGTGAGGAGCCCGCGCGCCACCTGGGTCGCCTGCTGCAGAAAATCGGCCCAGCTGAGGTGCGCCCAGCGCTCGCCCTGGCGGTGATATAGGGCCGGCTGGGAGCCGCTGCGCTCCGCGCGTAGACGGAGCATATCGGGGATGTTGCGGGCCTTGTGGGCCACGTGCGTAACCGGGACGTGCGGCGAGCCTGTGATGATCATGCCGGGCAACCTCTCGTGCGACAGACCATACCGCCGCCGCCATTTCCTGTCGTGAAAAATTGCGCCGGCAGACTACTATGACGGGATGGGCGCAGCGCCTGACACGGCTCGCCGGTATAGTACAAGGACAAGGGACGGACAGCAGATGGCCAAGCGGGATAAGACAGCGGGAAAAGGCGACGACAACCGCAAGCTCGTCGCCGCGCACGACTGGAAGCGGTATGCGAGCCGCACCAAGGCGGGCTACTACGAGCTGCAGACCGAGGATCTCGGCGGCGTGCCGGTGCGGCTGTTCCTGACGCCGTCGCTGCTGCAGTCGGCGGAGGACATCTTGTACCGCCAGATCGTCAACGCCACGCGCTTTCCCGGCACGCGGCTTGTCGTCATCACCCCCGACTCGCATTACGGCTACGGGGTGCCGGTCGGCTGCGTCATCCTCACCGATGCGAGCTACGGCGCGGTGGCGATGGGGCCGGTGGGCTTTGACATCGGCTGCGGCATGATGAGCGCCCAGTCGCAGGTTCCGGCGGAGGAAGCGACGCCGGAGCGCCGCCGCGCGTTCAACCAGGCGGTGATGGAGCGCGTCGAGATGGGGCAGGGCGGCCGCAGCACCAAGCTCCGCAACCTCGACAAGCGGGAGTTCAACGAGCTCGTACGCGGCGGCGCGGAGTACTACGTTCAGAAATACGGCGCCACGTTCGATCGCAGCCATGCCGAACGCCACCGCATCCCCGTCGATGACAACTGGGACATCCCGATGGGCGGGGCGGGACACCCGGAGCGCGGCATGAACCAGATCGGCTCGCTCGGCGGCGGCAACCACTTCATCGAGCTGCAGCGCTCCGAGCAGACCGGCACCCTGTTCGTGCAGGTGCACACTGGCAGCCGCGGCTTCGGCCACGGCCTGGCGACCAACTATTTCGAGCTCGCCAGCGCCGAGCGGCCCGATGAAGTGCGCGACATCGATCTGGGCTACTTCACCCCCGGCTCGCGCCACTACCGCGGCTACTTGAACGCAGTCGCCGCCGGCGGCAACTACGCCATCTTGAACCGCCTGGTCATCTTCGAACAGATCGCCGAGGCGTTCAAAAAAGTCTTCCGCCGCGAGCTGCAGCTCGTCTACGAGATCAGCCACAACCTGGTCCAGAAGGAGTGGCACCCCGACTACGGCGAGGTCCTGTGCCACCGCAAGGGCGCCACCCGCGCTTTCCCCGCCGGCCACCCCGGCCTCGCCGGCACGCCGTGGGAGACCACCGGACACCCGGTGCTGATCCCCGGCAGCAACAAGGACTACTCGTTCATCCTGCGCCCGCTGCCGAGCGCCGCGCTGTCCGGCTACAGCGTCAACCACGGCGCCGGGCGGCAGATGTCGCGCGGCGAGGCCTTCCGCACCCTGTCGCAGCGCGACATCGATGCCCAGTACCGCGACGCCGGGATCCTCGTCAACCTCGACGGCAGAGTCCCGATCGATGAGGCCGCGCCGTGCTATAAGCCGTCGCGCGAAGTGGTGCAGGCGGTGCTCGACGCCGGGCTGGCCCGCATCGAGCATGAGCTGTGGCCGCTGTCTTCGCTCAAAGGCACCGATGAGCGGCCGCGGCGGGGCGGCGAGCGCTGGAAGAAAAAAGCCTACCGCCGCAAAGACGACGGCACCGATGCCGCCGCGCTCGATGATAGCGACGGCGATGGTGACGGCAACGATACGGACGGCGGTGACGATCAAGGCGGCACCAGCTCCAACCATTACTAAACCGGCTGCGCCCGCCGCAGACGGCGGTCGATGATTGAACCGGTGCTGCCCCGCATAAGTCGCTGCGCCGGCCCGCGGACGCCGTTACAATGGCCCTGTGGAAACTGCAGACCCCGGTCCTCCGGTCTTCCCTCACTCGGGGCTTCTCGGCATCCCGTCCCCGACTGCGGCGCGGTTCCGCGCCCTGGTCGCCCACTTCATGTCGCCGGACCAGTCGTTCCGGCTGCACAGCTACAGCGACGGCGAAGCACAGCTGCGCGATGAGCGTCCGGGCAAGGCCCCGGTGTTCATCGTGCTCATCAACGCCGGCCACGACGACGAGCGCTCGCTGCGCGTGCGCCTGACCCGCCTGGCGAGCGAGAACGTCGCCGATCAGCACATCGTCCTGGTCGCCAACCACAGCTGGATGCCCGACGCCCTCAAGCAGATCGGGCAGCAGTTCTGGCCCAAGCTGCAGCTTTACCAGCTTACCGCCGACGCCGCGATCGAGGTCAAGCCGCGCCGCACCCTGCCGCCGCTGTGGCGCGCTCTCAAAGCCCAGGCGCGCACCCCGCCGCTCAATGTGACCGAGGCGGAGTTTGCCGCCCGCTGCGCCACCGCGGAGGAGGAAAAGCAGCGGCTCGCCGATCGCTACGACGAGGCGCTGCTGCGGCGGAGCACGCCGTTCACGTTCCTGCTTTTGGCGCTGCTTCTGGGCCTGCACGGTCTGACCCGGCTGTGGCAGAGCGGCGGCGACACCGCGACGGTGCTGGTGCAGCTCGGGGCGCGCGTCGGACCGTTTGTGCGCCAGGGCGAGTGGTGGCGTCTTTTGGCCAGCAGCTTTTTGCACCCGAGCCTCATGCATCTGGTGCTCAACGTGCTGGTGGTCGTGTCGCTCGTGCACCAGGCGGAGAAGCTGCTGGCGACGGCGCAGGTCGTGACGCTGTTTACGCTGTCGGCGCTTGGCGCCGGCCTTTTGGCCATCTATGCGCCGGGGGCGGCGGCGCTCGGGCTGGGCGTGGGGGCGGGCGGGGCGCTGTGGGGCGTGATGGCGGCGCTCGCGGTGATCGCGCTGCGGCCGGTCGGGCTGCCGATTCCCGTGGCGCAGCGGCTGCGCAAGATCGTCGGCGGCAGCCTGCTCATGGGGGTCGTGCTGACCATCATGCCGAGTGTGGACCGCGCCTCGCACCTGGGCGGCGCGATCTGCGGCGTCTTGCTGGTGCTAAGCGGAGCGCTGCGGCCGCTGCGCATTGGCGATGAGGCGACGGCGGCGGCGGGGCGGCGGCTCGGGTCGCGGATCCTGGGCGCGGCGTGCGGACTTTTGCTGATTGGATCGCTCGGCATGGCACTGGCGCTGGGCAAGCCGTGGCAGCCGGATCTGGCGTGGAAGCGGCGCTTGGGCGCGGCCGTGGTCGCCGGCGCCAAGACCGGGACGGGGGCCGCGGATCCGGCCGCCAGCGGTGCCTCCGGCTCCGCCGCGGGTGCGACCAGCGCCGGCCCGCAAGAGGCGGAGCTGGCCCCGGTGCGGCGGACGTTGGGCGAGGCCGGCTACTCCCTGGTCCTACCCCAGGGCCTGGGCGAGGCGCGGTCGCTCACCGGGGCCGGCAAGGTGCCGCTGTTTCAGTTTGGCGACCTCGGTGGCCAGCAGCAAGCGCTGGATATCGTGGTGCAGCGCCAGCCGCGGCCGCTCAAGAAAAAGGCCCAGCAGGAGCAAGCGCTCGCTCAGTCCGCGGCGCTTGTGCGGGCCGACAAGCTCAAGGGCGGCGCCACCGAGATTACGCCCGCCGCCCAGACGGTGCTCGACGGGCAGCCGCTGTGGACCTGGCAGGTGCGGCTGCAAGAGTCGGTGCAGGGCAAAGCGGCGGTCCTGGCCCGGCGCGATGCGGTGATCGTGCTCTGGTACGTCTATTCCGACCTGCTGCCCGAGAACCTGCAGCTCGATTTCACCCGCACCCTACAGAGCGTGAAGGACGAGTTTGCCGGCTTCGCTCCCGGCAGCAAAAAGAAGGGCAAGCGCGGCCGCCACCGCTAATCACAGCTCCCCGAAAGCTGCCGTACCCACAAGCTAGTTACAGCCGCAGCCGCCCTGGCCTTTGGCCTCGCATGCCGGCTCTTCCGGCTGGGCGCTCGGCGGCGTGGCCAGCACCTGATACAAAAGCGCCGTCAGCCGCGCCCCCAGGGTGATGATCTGCTCCGGCTTGTCGGCGCTCCACACCGGCGTCGCCAGCAGGATGCGGCCCGAGCGCAGCTCCACCCGCAAGTCCCGTCCCGCATCTTTTAGCACCTCCGCAAGAGCGTCGGTCACCGTGCGCAAAATCGGCGTAAATGCCTCGGCGCGGTACCCGGGCGGCAGGGCGCTTGCCGGCATCGGCACGTAGCCCAGGTTCATGGGCGCATCGATGTCTCCCTCCGGCAGCACGCGCAGCGCCGGCGTCTCAGGCGGGGCCGGAAAGATGCCAATCAGATAGGAGCGCGGGCGGTGGCGATTTCCCGCCTGCACCGCAATCAGCCAGGTGCTGAGGAC
>CALFML010000990.1 GCA_937879845.1 uncultured Myxococcales bacterium | reverse complement strand
TCGACCAGCTGCTCCTTCGACCCGAACTGCTCCTTGACCAGGGAAAGCGGTGACTTCTTCATTTACTCTGTGCTCCTCGGATACTGAGATAAGTGAGGCTGACTGCAGGCGGACGCGGCGCGCGTTATGCGCCGCGGCGGCAACGAGCGATGGCTGCCGGGCCGGCCGCTTTTTTCTTGGGCGCAGTCATATGCGCGGCAATTTATCACTCGGATCGGGTACTTAACAAGAACAAGCACGCAAAAGGCCCGCGGTCAAACCCGGTGCCGCGGCGGGCGAAGTGCGCTGCCCGACGTCTATACCGGTCTGCGCACGTCTGCGCCGGTCGGCCGGTCGGCCGCACGGCGCGCCGCTTGCGCGCGCCGTCCACCTGTCCGGCTCTGCCGCTAGCGCATAAAGCCCTTGGCCAGGCCCGAGAGGCGCTCGGTCAAGTCGTCGACCTGCTGCTGGTTCATGTTGATGTTGAGCGTGAAGGTGTTCTTCTTGGCGTCGACCTTGATGGTCTCCATGATGCCGCCAAGGCCCATCATCTGCACCTGCGGTACGCCCTTGAGCTTGGTCAGCTGCTCGCTCACCATGCCCTTTAGCGCCGTGGCGTCGGCATCGCTGCCCAGGTCGAGGTTGGCCGCCAGGTTCACGCCCTTGCTCGGATCGACCGAGCCCGAGACGCTCTGCAGCGTCTTGACCGGGGCCAGCTGCGGGTTGCTGCCGATCTTGGCGGCGAGGCTCGCGGGGACGACGCCGGCCCACCACAGGGCATCGCTCGTGTGCGTGCGCTTGATGAGGTCGACGAGCGCCGGGTTCTCCTTGGCGCTCTTGGTCTCGCCCTTGCCGGCGTACAGGTCGACGATGCGCTTGATCCACTCCTTGCCGCCGATGGCGACGCCGCGCTTGCCGAGCGCCACCAGGTACGTCGGCTGCTTGACCTCGGAGCCGTAGAGCTTTACGCCGTTGTAGTCGGTCTCGGTGATGGTCTCGTTCTTTTCTTTGGCCGTGGTCTTCATGCAGTTGATCACCGCGTCGGGGCTGAACTTGCCCTTGATGAGCACGGCGTATTCCTTCTGCTCGCTCACGTTCTGCGGGAAGGCGAGGAACACCGAGTCCACTTCCTTGATCGGATCGAAGCTGCACTTCTTGACGAAGTCGTCGTACTCCTTCTTGGACTTGGCGTCGGCGTTGAGCTTGTCGATCGCCTTTTTCCCCAGGACGCTTTCGCGCGCCTGGGTCAGGTTGACCATCAGCACGACGTCGGCCTCACGCGGCACGAGAGCCAAGTCGTCCTTGGCCGCCCCCGAGCCCGAAGTGCGGTTGCAGGCCGGCTGGGCCGCGAGCAGCGCCCCGAACAGCAGCACCGTAGAGCACTTCGGCAAAAGGGAAGTAGAAGCGGATCGGGACACGGCCAGGGAGAGATTTGACATGGATTTCCTCGGGAAAAAATTCCCGCCTTTATAGGTGGCGGCCAGAGCCTGTGTCAAGGCACTCACGGAAACTGCCGCCAGCGCCAGGGTCCGCAGCAGCAGCGATGCAACGACAGTCTAACGAGCATCCCTTTGGTCGGCTAAGCCCCCGGCCGCGCGGCGGCAAGCGAATCGCCTGGCGATTCCACCGGATGCGCGGCGGGGGCCGGACGCAAAAAAATGAATTCCACCCGCACGCCTCTACGGCACGCCCTCTACAGCGAATCTTCCGCCGCTGCCGCAGGAGCGGCGGGAAGCAGCGCGGCCGCGGCGGGCGCGCTCCCGTCTCCGCTGGGACCGGCGCTCAGCGCCGCCGATTCGGCGGGCTTTGCTTCTTCCGCCCCGGCGGCCGTCGGCGAAGCGGCCGGTTCAGTACGCCCGTAGCGCGCCCGCTCACCCGGTGCCGAGTAGTCGATCCAGTAGGCGCCGATCTTGCGCCCGACATCGACGTGGACGAACCCGGACCGGGGATAATAACCAAGGCCGATCTTGGGGTACGTGCTGCGGAGGTAATCGCGCACTTCCTCGTTTTTGACCCCGGCTACCTGGAAATCGCACGCCACCCCGCGCTTGTGCGGGCTTTTGGGGTTGCCCTTCTGCCGCGCGATCTTGGGCGCGCGGTAACCGGCGACGATGAACAGCTTCGCGTTATGGTAGTGCCGCGACGTGGCATAGAGGATCTGGATCAGGCGCTCGCTCATCGCGTGCCGCTTGCCGGTGTGGTGGCAGCGCAAGAGCTGCGACAGAGCCCGCAGCTTGGCGGCCGAGAACCCGCCCTGCGGCGAGTCGGCGCGCAGCCGATAGGTCGCATGGGTGGTCAGGTGCTCAAGCTCGACTGCCGGCTGGGGCGGCTGCGGCCTGGGCGCCGACTTGGACCGATCCGCCGGCTTGGACCGGTCCGCCGGCTTGGACCTGGCCGCCGGTTGGCGAAGGACAGCCCGCTGATCCGAAGCGGAGGACTTCCAAGCGGCTTCCGCGGATTTCTGCCGGTGCACCACCATCGCGGCCGAAGCCGGCGCGACACGCGGCTGCACCTTGACCTTGGTGACTGCGTGCCCGGCCGGCGCGGCGCGGGCGGCAGAGCGGCCGGTCGCTGCTTGTGCCCGCTCGCTCTGGCCCGGCGTGGCCGCGGCGTTCCCGCCGAGGGCCGCGGTCAGGGTCAGGGTCAAGCTGAGCCTTTGGAGCCAGGACTGCATCAGCCTCGGCGTAGCAAATCCCGCGCAGAGATCGCAAGAATTTTTTGCCATTGCGGTCCAGCCTGTAATCCAGCTGCGGTCAGTCTGGTTCTTCAAGTCTATATAGAAAACATGCGCAGCGGACTGACCCGAAGGTCCCACGTATCTTACCTGCTCTTACCAATCAGCCTACCATGCAGCCGACTCCTAGTGCCAATGCCGGGAGTGCCAACCCGGGGGCTTGACCGCTTTGGCCGGGTGTCTCTGGCCGTTCACAGCGCTGGCGCATAAACATCACGCCGCTTATTCACGCGCCCATGCGATGATCACTAAAAGAGCGGCTCGGTGTTTTGACCGTAATAGATTCTCCGTCGGAGAATCGGTAGCTCCCAGCAAACCGCGGCAAGCCGGGCAAGGCAATCCACAGCGGCCCAGAGGAGGCTGCAGGCTGGCCCGAAATTAGCTACTAGCTCGGGACAGGAGGATGACTATGAAGACTCTACTTATCGGCCTCAGCGCGCTCCTGGCGGTCTCCGCGGTGCCCACTGTCGGCCGTGCCCAAGAACAGCCGCCGGCTGAGCAGCCGTATAACGGCGAAGCGCAGTATGCCGACCCCGGCACGGACCCCGGAGTCGAGTATGACCCGCAAGCCGGCGCCGCCGCCGCAGGCGATGCCGGGGCGCTGCCCGAGCAGTCGGAGTTTGGTTACTTCGGCCCCCACCCGCTGCCCTACGATCAGGGCGGGGCGTTTTGCACCCAGCAGGGGGCGCACCAGCATCCGTTCCCGGTGTTCGACTCGCACCTGTTCCGTCAGGTCAACGGCTACGCTTACTTTGTCGGCGACCCGTCGGATTTCGGCTACTCCACGGGCACCTACCTGTACGGCGGAAACCACCCGATCGACTGGGTCAACGGCGCCGGCTACTGCTACTTCGGCTGGCCGCACCGCCACTTGTTCGCTCCGACCAGCGCGCAGTATGTGCTGCAGAGCGGCGCCTACATCTATAACGGGATCTGGGCCCCCGACTACTACTCCCAGCTCCCCTTGTATTCGACCTATTTCTCCGGTTACTACCGTCAGTGGTATCTGGGAAATCGCTACTACTCGCTGCGGCCCGCCCATACCTACATCGGCTGGGGCTGGCACCAGCCTTACGGCCGGGGCTATTTCCCGCGCTACGGGGCCCCAGGGTATCGCGGTCCGATCTATCGCGGCCCCGGCTACGGCGGTCCGGTCTATCGCGGCCCCGGTTACGGCGGCTACCGCGCTCCGGGCTATGGCGCCCCGGTCTACCGCGCCCCGGGTTACGGCGGTCAGGTCTATCGCGGCCCCGGCTACGGCGGTCCGGTCTATCGCGCTCCGGGCTACGGCGGTCCGGTCTATCGCGGTCCCGGCTATGGTGGGCAGGTCTACCGTCCGGCGCCGGCCTATCGGCCCGGTCCGGTCTACCAGGCGAGCCCAGGCTTTCACCAGCCGCCGGCTTTTCACCAAGCGCCGGCCTTCCGCCCGGCCCCGTCGTTCCACCCGGCTCCGTCGTTCCGCCCGGCCCCGTCCTTCCACTCGGCGCCGCACTTCTCGGCTCCGGTGAATCACTCGGCGCCCGCCTTCCACGGCCACTTCGGTCGCCGCTAATAAATAGAAAGCTGGGGCGCCGACCGCCCCCTCCGCCTGAGACTGCGCCTCCGCCTCCTGCGTCAGTACTTTTTGTTCCCCAATACGAGAACGCAACAACTCAACCGGCGGCGCGCTACCGACTCAAAGAGTGAGGTTGCCGCCGTCGTCGCCGCTCCCGAGCTTGTCGCGCAGCACTTTGTTCTCGTGTCCGGGCGGCGGCGGGATGCTGCGGACGGCGAGCTCGATCCAGCTCCCCTCGTGAGCATCCCCCGGCAAGACCTTGGCGGGCAGATGAAAGGTCCGCCACTCCCCGGCGTCATCAGGAACCAGCAGCCGCGCGACGCCGGACTCCAGTCCATCGAGAAATACCGGCGTAACCCGAGGCGGCACGGGCGAATCGGTCTGCGGCACAGGCTTGGTCATGGGTCGCAGTCTTCCGCGGGTCGGCGCCCGCTGGCAAGAGCGGCCTCGCGGGTGGCGAAGCGCAGTAGGTTGGCGGGGGCGATCCGCAGACCGCCACCGCAGTCGCTGCGATGGAATACCTGCGACCGCGTGCTGGCCACGTAGTAGACGCTCCCCGCCGCGGTTCCGGTCGGAGCAGGGGTCGCAGCCGGAGGAGTCGCCGCGGACGGCCCGGCCGGGAGCGACGGTTCCCCATCTCCTCCCCCGGCTCCTTGGGCCACCTGCGCGCTGCTGCCGCTGCGCGCGGGTTGCACGGTCCACGGCTGGCCATCGCGGCTGCGCACCGTCACCTCGCCGCTCAAATCGGTGCGCAGCACGCGGGCGCCGATCGCGGCGAGCCGGGTCAGCGCCTCGGGAGTCGGATGCCCGTAGTCGTTGCCTGCGCCCACGCTGATCACCGCGATGCGCGGCGCCACTGCCTGTAGAAACGCCGCGGTCGACGAAAATCGGCCGCCGTGATGGGCCACTTTGAGCAGCTCCGCCCGCAGGGCACCGGCGCCGCGTTCTGAAAGCAGCCAGCGCTCGGTCTCCGGCTCGGAATCGCCGGTAAACAGCGCCGTGCGGCTCTGCCAGGTGAGCCGCGCCACCACCGAGTTGGCGTTGATGTCGGAGCGAGTATGGGTGAGCCATGGCGTCGGCGGCCCAAGAAACGTCAGCAGCGCCCCGCCGCCCAGATCGATCTGCCGCCCGGCCGCGGCCTGCTTCACGGCGACGCCGCGCGCCGCCAGGGCGTTCAAAAGTCCCGTATATCCGGGCGAGTTCGAAGGGTAGGCGGCGTCGATAAACAGCTTGATCGGCACTGCCCCGACCACCCGTTTGAGGCCGCCGAGATGATCGGCATGCGGGTGAGTCAGAATCACCAGATCGATGCTGCCTATGCGACGCGCCGCCAGGTATCCGACCAGCCGCTCGCCCGCTTCCGGGGGTCCACCGTCGATGAGCACCCGCTTGCCGGTCGGCGAGACGATGAGCGTCGAGTCGCCCTGCCCGATGTCGAAAAAAGTCACGGCCAGCTCGCCCGCCCGGGCACGGCAGCTCAGCGTGGTGACAAGCCCGCTGAGCAGGAGCAGCAGCCCGAATAGCTTGAGACCCCGTAGCCGCGGCCGAGCTCTCCCAGCCCGAGCCAAACCATGCGATCGCTGCGAGCGCAACACGCCCCCACCATACAGCCAACCCGCCCGCCGTCACAACCGCAACGCGGGCGGACCGCTCCGCCAAGTCCGCGGAATCGTTGACAATTACGCGCTTGCCCATGTCAGCCCGGAGTTGTCGGCCGCAGCCGCGCGGAGTTGCGTAACCGGGCGAAAATATTCGCGCCGGCGGCGCAGCCAGGGTGCAGTTTCGTTAGACCGCCGCGCCCAAGCTTTGTTATTTCTGAGCGCGGAGGACCACGGACCGATGCTACATCCTGACCTTCTGGCCATCCTGCGCTGTCCCAAGTGCCGCGGCACCCTCGATGAGCGCAGCGCTCCCCCGAGCCTTTTGTGTGCAAGCTGCCACCTGGTCTACGCTGTCGAGGACGGCATCCCCAACCTCCTTATCGACGAAGCCAAGTCAGCCGGCAACGCGCACGCCGAGTCGCCCTAGGCCCGGCCGCGGCGCCGCCCGGCGGCATCAATAAATCCGCCACTCCCGGCGTATTCGGGTAGCGGTCTGCCTCCAGATCTTATTGATCAGTCTGTTATTCCGTGGGTTTGGTCCACGCGCTCCGTCCTGCTCCGCAACACGGACCAAGGCCTGGACGGCTCGCGCATTTTCTTGCCTTTCTCGCTTATTATCCTACATTGCGTACATGGATCGTACACCGGCGAACTTCTCCGATGCGCTGGGCCAAAAGCTCGACGGCGCGCGACCTGAGCGCCGCCGCAGCCGTACGGAACGGCGGTCGTCGCAGCGCCAGCCGCTGCGGGTTGCGGTGCGCCAGCTGGTGATGGGCATGGCAGCGCAGCCGAGCATCGCCCTCGCCCAGTCTTCGGATCTGGGGCTCGGCGGCATGCGCGTCTGGCGCCGCTGTAGCGCCGGCGATCCGGTGCTGCCGGCGCATACGCCGCTGGAGCTGGCGTTCGAGCTCCCCGGCACCCGCGAGCTCGTCGAGCTGCGCGGCGAAGTGGTATTCGACGAAGAGCAAGGCGAAGGCAGCGAGTACCGCGCTACCGGCGTGCGCTTTTTCGATCTGCCCGCTGACATGCTGGAGCGCCTGCGCGGCTTCCTGCAGAAGCAATCGTAAGCCCGTCGGCGCGTCAAGATGCGGCTAGGGAACGCCTTGCTGCGCGAGCACGGCGGCAGTGGCAATGGCGACCTTGGCGATGTCGGCCGCGTACGCGAAATCGAGGTGCTCCACCGAGTCCCCAAGATCGTGGTAGCCGCGGCGGTCCAGGGTGTAGCGGTGCATCACTTCGTTGAACAGGACCACCGGGAAGCCGGTCTCGGCGAAGATGATGCCGTCGGTGTTGTACAGATAGTTGTGCGGATCGGCGGGCGGCAGCAGCAGCGGCGACAGGCTCGGCGCGACTTCCGCGGCCACGGCTTGCGCCAGCTGCATAAGCCGCACCGATGCCGCTCCGGATTCAAAAAGGCCGCCGGCGCTGAGCTGAAACTGCCGCCCATGCGCCGGCTTTCTGCCGAGCATATCAAGCAACAGGAGCGCCGAGATATCCGTGCGCCGGCGCAAGAGCTCCTGCACGAAACGCCGCGCCCCGAGATCGTCGGCCGGAAACTCCTCTCCGGTGAGATGGACGAGCCAGATGTCATGTTCGCGCGGCAGCGGCCGCAAGATCTCGGCGGCGCGCAGCAGGGCGGCGGTGGCGCTGGCGTTGTCGTTGGCGCCGGGAGTGCTCACCCGCTCGCCGGTCCGGGCGAACACGTCGTCGCACAGGGCGGTGTCGATATGGTCGGCGAGCAGCACCGGCCGGTTGTCGGTGGTCCGCCGGCCGCGCAGGATCGCTACCAGGTTGCTCTGCGGGATCCCGCGCCAGCTGAAGCGCTGCCGCTGCACCGTAAGGCCCAGGCGGTGATAGCGCTCCTCCAAGATCCCCACAAGCTCATCGAGCTGATGGCGCGGATCGGCGCTGCTCTTACGCCGCAGCTGCACCTCACCCGGCGGCTCCGCCCGCTTGAGCGGCTCCGCCCCCGTGAGCGCGCGCACATCGGCACGATATTCCAGGCTGAAGTTTGGCGGAAACTGCGGCCGCTGCACCTTCGCGCCAAGCTCGGGTCCGCTGCGCGGCACCGCCGGCAACGCCAGCCACTCCAGCGTCTCCGGCCACAGCACCATCCCGCGCCCGGTCAGCCGCAGCACAAACGTCAGGGCGTGCTCGTGAAACCGCGCCGGCTGCGGCATCGCCAGGCAGCGCAGCGCCCCGAGCTGCGCTTGGCTGGCCGCCCGCAAGAGCTCACGCTGCGGCAGCAGGTCGCGGCTCGGCAGAAACGCCGCCAGCACCTTCTCTCCGTCGGCCGTCGTCCAGATGCAGTTGGAAAAGCGCGGCTTTTCGTAGAGGCTCGGACCCAAGAGGAAGTCGTCTAGGAGCGCCGCCTGGTCCGCCGCTCGGCCCGGCTCCAGGCGCTCCGGCAGGATCAGCTCCGGCTCCTTGGCGCGATCCGGATCCACGGGCGGGCCGCCGTGCAGCCCTTTTTCGAGCCAGCGCCACGGGGCGTCGCCGCGCGGCCGCCACCGCCCGACCACCCAGGTCAGCCGGCCGACATCGTTCTGCGTCGGCCACGCCTCGAATTCCGCCTGCGCGACGCCAAGACGGCGGCGCAGGCGCGGCAGCTGCGACTCCGCCAGCTGCTTGAGCGGCAGCGGCAGCCGCGGCTGCGCTGCCGCCTGACCGGAAAAGACCTGATCATGCGGGGTCGCCCCAAGATGCAGCGGCTGCCGCTGCTCGGAGTTGGCCTCCAAGGTCTGCCAGCTCGGACCGGGCGGCAGCAGCGCGCCCAGGCCCACGTAGGCGACATTTCGCCCCGGCCGCTGCCACAACGGCACCGCGGCGGCGTCCGGCGGCGCCGGCAAGACCGAGAGGGCCGTCGGAACCGCGATCGCCTCCAGGCCGCTAGCGGCCGGCGCAGAGCGCGAACGCGAGATCGCTACCGAGGCGACTTTCGACTCGGGGGCCGCGGCCGCGCTCGGCTCTGCGCTGGCCAGCCCGGCCGCGCCCATGGCAAGCAGCAGTCCGATCCCTGGCCGCGCCCGGACGGAGCGCTCCAAGCGACTCAGAACGGTGAGCAACCGCGGGCGCAAATTGAGCATTGGCATTCCCCTTTAGCAACGCTATCACTTTTGCCGATGTCCACACCCCAGCGCACCCTGTCACACCGTCGGCCGGCAGGTCTGTTTCGCACGATTTTGGCCGCCGGTCTTGGGCTTGTGACCGCGCAGCTTTGGGCGGGCCCGGAGCGCACGCCGGCGGCCGGGCCGGTAAAGCCGCGCGCCCGCGACCTCGGCGTACCTTTTGAGGGCACGCCGGGCCGCTACAACGCCATCACCGATGTGCCGGAGGTCGAGGTCGGCCACGTCACGCTCATCCGCGGCAGCGGCCCGCTGCGGGTCGGCGTCGGACCGGTGCGCACCGGGGTCACCGCCATCCTGCCGCGCGGCAAGCGCAGTCGGACGCGCAGCATCGGCGCAGTCATCTCGCTCAACGGCAACGGCGAGCTTACCGGCAGCCACTGGGTCAGCGAGTCGGGCTTCATCGAAAGTCCGATCCTCCTTACCAACACGCACAGCGTGGGCGTGGTGCACGATGCCGTCATCGCCTGGGGCAACCGCCACTTCCCCCCGGTTCCGGGCCAAGAGGAGGCGTTCTCTCTCCCCGTAGTCGGCGAGACCTACGACGGCGTCCTCAACGACATCAACGGCATGCACGTGCGCCCCGAGCACGTCTTCACGGCCTTGGACACCGCGCGCAGCGGCCCGGTGCCCGAGGGCAACGTCGGCGGCGGCACCGGCATGATCTGCGAGCAGTTCAAAGGCGGCATCGGCACTGCCTCGCGCCTGGTCGATACCGCCGCCGGGCGGTTTACTGTCGGGGTGCTGGTGCAGGCCAACTACGGCCGCCGCACCGACCTGCGCATCGCCGGCAT
>CALFML010000989.1 GCA_937879845.1 uncultured Myxococcales bacterium | reverse complement strand
ATGCGCGTGATCGAAGGCGCCGCCGACCTGCCCGCGGCGCTGGAGGCGGCGCGGCGCGAGGCGCTGGCCGCCTTCGGCAACGACGAGGTCTATTTCGAGAAGCTGATCCGCCGCGCGCGCCACGTCGAGGTGCAGATCCTCGGCGACCGGCACGGCAACATCGTCCACCTGTTCGAGCGCGACTGCACGGTGCAGCGGCGCAACCAGAAAGTGGTCGAGCGGGCGCCGGCGGTGTTCCTCTCGGACGCGCAGCGCGCCGGGTTGTGCGAGGCGGGCCTCGCGATCGGGCGCGCGGTGCAGTACCTGAACGCCGGCACGGTCGAATTCCTGCAGGACGCCGATACCGGCAAGTTCTATTTCATCGAGGTCAATCCGCGCATCCAGGTCGAGCACACCGTCACCGAGTGCGCGACCGGGATCGACATCGTGAAGGCGCAGATCCGCATCGCGGCCGGTGCCCGCATCGGCACGCCCGGGAGCGGCGTGCCGGCGCAGGACGGCATCCGGGTAATGGCGCATGCCCTGCAATGCCGCATCACGACCGAGGATCCGGAGAACGGGTTCATCCCGGACTACGGCCGCCTCACCGCCTATCGCAGCCCCGCGGGCTTCGGCATCCGCCTCGATGCCGGCACCGCGTACACGGGCGCGATCATCACGCGCTCCTACGATTCGCTGCTCGTGAAGGTGACGGCCTGGGCGCCCACCGCGGAGGAAACCTCCGCGCGCATGCATCGCGCGCTGTGGGAGTTCCGCATCCGCGGCGTCGTCACGAACCTGCGCTTCCTCGACCAGGTGATCACGCACCCGGCGTTCGCGAACGGCGAGTACACCACCCGCTTCATCGACACGACGCCGGAGCTGTTCCGCTTCCCGCGCAAGCGCGACCGCGCCACGCGCATGCTGACCTACCTCGCCGAGACCATCGTCAACGGCAACGCCGAGACGAAGGCCCGCCCGCGACCCGCGCGGCTCGGGCTCGCGCGCCTGCCGAAGGTGGCGCTCAAGGCGGCGCCACCTGCCGGCACGAAGCAGAAGCTCGACGAACTCGGGCCGGAGAAGTTCGCGCAGTGGATGCTCGCCGAGAAGCGCGTGCTGCTGACCGACACCTCGATGCGCGATGCGCACCAGTCGCTGCTCGCGACGCGCATGCGCACCATCGACATGGCGGCGATCGCGCCATACTACGCGCAGTTGCTGCCGCAGCTGTTTTCGGTGGAGTGCTGGGGCGGGGCGACCTTCGATGTCGCGATGCGCTTCCTCCACGAGGACCCGTGGGAGCGGCTGGCGCAGCTGCGCAAGCAGATTCCCAACATCCTTTTCCAGATGCTCCTGCGCGGGGCCAACGCCGTCGGCTACACCAACTATCCCGACAGCGTGGTGCGGCGCTTCGTGCAGGAGGCGGCGCGCAGCGGCATCGATGTGTTCCGGGTGTTCGACTCGCTCAACTGGCTGCCCGGCATCCTGCCGGCGCTGGAGATGGTGCGCGAGTCCGGCGCCATCGCCGAAGCCGCCATCTGCTACACCGGCGACATCGACGATCCGCAGCGCAGCCGCTACGGCCTTTCCTATTACGTCAACCTCGCCAAGGAGCTGGAGAAGGCCGGGGCCGACATCCTGGCGATCAAGGACATGGCGGGCCTCCTGCGGCCGTTCGCCGCCCGGCGCCTGGTCAAAGCCCTGCGTGAGGAAGTGGGTCTGCCGATCCACCTGCACACCCATGACACCGCCGGCATCCAGGGCGCCACCCTGCTCCTTGCCGCCGAGGCCGGGGTGCACATCGTCGACGCCGCGTTCGGCGCCCTGTCGGGCCTGACGGCGCAGCCGAACCTGGAGTCGCTGGTCGCGGCGCTGGCGCATCATGAGCGGGCCCCCGCGCTCGACTTCCACACCTTGCTGGAGTTCTCCTATTACTTCGAGGATGTCCGCGACTACTACGCGGCGTTCGAGAGCGGCCTCAAATCCCCGTCGGCGGATGTCTACATCCATGAGATCCCCGGCGGCCAGTACTCCAACCTCCGCCCGCAGGCCGAGGCCATGGGCCTTGGCCACCGCCTGCCGGAGCTCAAGCGCAGCTACGCCGCCGCCAACCAGCTCCTGGGCGACATCGTCAAGGTCACCCCCTCTTCCAAGATGGTCGGCGATCTGGCGCTGTTCATGCTCACCAACAACCTCACCCCCAGCGAGCTTATCGCCCGCGGCAAGGAGCTGTCCTTCCCCGAGTCCGTGGTCAGCTACTTCGCCGGCGACATCGGCCAGCCGCCCGGCGGCTTCCCGCCCGCCTTGGCGGAGGTCGTCCTGCGCGGCCGCACCCCGCGCAGCGGCCGCCCCGGCGACTCGCTGCCCGAGGTCGACTTCGCCAAGGTCAAGCACACCGTCGAAGAGAAGATCGGCCGCAGCCCCAGCGATGCCGAGGTCCTGTCCTATCTCATGTACCCCAAGGTCTTCGTCGAGTTCGCCGCCCACAACCGGCGCTACGGCGATGTCTCGATGGTGCCGACCGACGTGCTGTTCTACGGCCTGCGCAAGGGCGAGGAGCTGGCGGTGGAGCTGGAGCAGGGCAAGACCCTGTTCATCAAGCTCACCGCCGTGTCCGATCCCGACGAGCAGGGCCAGCGGACGCTGTTCTTCGAGCTCAACGGCCACCCGCGTGAGGTCCAGGTCGCCGACCGCAAGCTCGGCACCCCCACCCTGGTCCGGCCCAAGGCCGATCCCGACAACTGGCACCACCTGGGCGCGCCGATGCCCGGCATGGTCGCCAGCGTCTTGGTCCGCCCCGGCCAGACGGTCAAGGAGCAGGAGCGCCTGCTCACCATCGAGGCGATGAAGATGGAGACCACCGTGGTCTCGCCCCTTTCCGGCGTGATCAAGGAGATCTATCCCAAACCGCAGGAGCGCGTCGACGCCGGCGACCTGCTCATCGTCTTCCAGTAGCCGGCCCCGCGGCGGGCCGCCCGGCGCCGCCCGCCGCACCGGCCGCATCCCCGCGAGGTCCCTATGCCCCTGCCCGTCCCCGCCCGTCCGTCCGTGCGTTCCGTCGTCGGTTCGCTCCTGTTTCTCACCCTTGTGACCGCTCCGCTAGGCGCGGGCTGCGGGGAGTCGGCCGATGAACCCGCCGCTGCCGTCGCCGCAGACAGCGTGGCGCTGCAGGGCGCCGCGGCGGCGGCCTGCCCCGCCGGAATGGTCGCCTTCGCCGACTTCTGCATGGATCGCTTCGAGGCGCCGAACCAAGCCGGCCTGCCGCCGCTCGCCATGCGCAGCGCCACCGACGGCGTCGCGTTCTGCGCCGCCCTCGGCAAGCGCCTGTGCAGCGAAGCCGAGTGGGTCACCGCCTGCAAGGGTCCGGCGGGCCTGCCCTACCCCTACGGCACGACCTACAAGCGCAGCCGCTGCAACGACGACAAGACCTGGAAAGTGCCCAGCTGGACGGTGCTGGGAACCTGGCCGAGCGCCGCGGCGCAAGCCGAAGCCAAGCGGCTCTACCAGGCCGACCCGAGCGGCAGCCGCAGCGGCTGCGTCTCTGCCGACGGGGTCCAAGATCTCACCGGCAACGTCGCGGAGTGGGTGGTGCGGTCGTTTCCCAACAGCCACAACTATGACCACGTCATGAAGGGCTGTTACTGGTCCGGCTGCTACGGCGGCTCCCCACCAAGCTGCAGCTTCGTCAACCCCGCCCACCCCGGCACCTTCCGCACCTACGAAGCCGGCTTCCGCTGCTGTCTGACCCGCTGACCGAAAACTTATGCCCGGCGGGCCATCGCGACGCCGCTCTCGCGCTCTTCCCGCGTCGCCAGCCGCACGCCCACGATCTTGACCGAAATCGCGATCTTCTGCCCCGCCAGCGGGTGAATCATGCGCACCAGCACCGCGTCCGGCTTGGCCTCCAGCACCTTGAGCTGGATCTTCTGCCCGCCCGGCATGCCCGCCTCGAACACCGCGCCCACCTTCAGGTCGGTGCCGGCGGGGAACTCCTTGCGCGAGATGAGCTTGGTCGGCCCGTCGTCGGCCTTGCCGAACGCCTGTTCGGGGGAAAACTCGAAGGTCGCCTCCTGGCCGTTCTCCATCCCGGTGAGACGCTCATCCAGGCTGCGCAGAAGCTTGCTGTTTCCGTGGACAAAGGACACCGGGCCTGACAGCCCGGAGGACTCGATGATCTCGCCGTCCTCCCGGAACACGTCATAGCTGAGCGTCACTACGGTGTTGGCTCCGACTTTCATAGTCGCCTCCGCGGCCTATGTTAGCACGGTCTTATCGCCGCCGATCGGGCAGCTAAGCCGCAAGTTGACTAGGGAATTCCCTCCGGGGCAAGCACCAGCGAGCGCAGCGCGGGCAGCACGGGCGAGGCGTCCGCCGGCTGTATGAAGGCGGCGCTGACCTGCGTGTTCAGGCGCTGCGGCTCGGCCATGACCAGGTTCCGCTCGGCCCGGCCGCGCATGCGCTGGCGCAGCGTGCGATAGGCGTCGCCGACCCCGCCGCTTGAGCGCCAGCCGTCGAGAATGCCGGTGGTGTTAAAGCCGCTCATCGCCTTTTTGATATTGGCGACGGTGTCGCCGGTAAGCTTCTGCGACACCTGCACGAGCGCGGGGTTGGGGATGCGCCCACCGTCGCCGGCGTCGTAGGCGCGGCGCAGCTGCTTGCCGGCCACCGCCGACTCGGGGGCGAACACGCAGTCGGCGCGGCGCAGCACGACCTCGCTCACCGCCGCCGACAGATCCGGCGCCGCCGGGCGCAGCTGGAAGAACTGCGCCTTGACCTCGCCGTACAGAAGCACGTTGGTGATGTAAGTCGGCTGCCCGCCGGCCGGCGCCACCCAGGCCAGCCGCTTGCCCGACATGTCGAGGATGCTGCCGCTCGGCAGGTGCGTATAAAGCCCCCAGCGCAGGAACGGATCGCCCGATGCGGTCGACACCGCGACCACCGGGTAGGCGCCGCCGCGCTCGGCGATGTAGACCGCGTCGAGGATCGCCAGATCGACCTGGCCTTTTTTGATCGCGCTCTCCAGGTCGCCGGCCTTGGCGAACACCTTCCCTTCGGCCGCGATTCCCGACGACTGAAGCTTCTGCGCCACCTTATCGACAAAGGCAAAGCGCGCTTCCGCCGTCGGCAGCGGCGAGGTCGGCGCGTACAGGGCGACCACCAGCTTCTGCCCGTCGCCGCCCGCGTCTTGGGCGCGGACCGGTGAGGCCCCCCCAAGCAGCGCGGCGGCAAAAAGTCCGCTTACAAACAGGCGGCGCGAAAGCGGCGCCGGAGCCAGGCGATTGTAGCTGCTCATTGGGCTTGTCCGAGCAAACGGTCCTTGGTGTCAATCCACTCGCGCAGTCGGCCGGTGCGGGCACCGCGCTCCAAGGCCTTGCGGAGATCGGAAGAGCGTCGTGTAGGGAAAGAGTGTCTTCGCCTGTGTAGAT
>CALFML010000988.1 GCA_937879845.1 uncultured Myxococcales bacterium | reverse complement strand
GGCCCTGCAGCAGCCGATCGGCCTGGTAGACCTGGCTGACGATCTCGCTGACCGACAGGTGCCGCCCGAAGCCGAGCTTGGCGGTGGCGCAAAAATCACAGTCGATGGCGCAGCCGATCTGCGACGACACGCACTGGGTGAGCTTCCGCCGCTCCGGCCCTGCCCCGTCGTCATCGCCATCGTCATCAGCATCGACCGGCAGACCGGCGAGCGGCGCGTCTTGCTCCGGCTGCACAGGCGGCGCGGCGGAGCCGACCTGGCCGGTGCGGGCATCGGCGTCGGGGATGAGCACGCTCTCCAGCACCCGGTTGTCGGCCGTACGCAGCCGCAGCTTGCGCGTGCCGTCGACCGAGACCTGGGCCAGCTCGATCGCCAGGCGGCCGATGGCGAAGTCGCCGGTGAGGCGCTCGCGCAGGGCGCGGCTGACATCGGTCATCTCGGCCAGGTCCTCGCACAGGCGGGCGTGGGTCCAGCGGAACAGCTGCTCGCCGCGAAACCGGCGCTCACCCAGGCGCAGCGCCAGTTCGATCATCTCCTCGTAACCCAGATCCCGCAGGTCCTGCTTCATGGGGCGCAGTCTAGCAGCCGGCGGGAAAAGACCCAAGGCGGGCGCACAGATAGGGCGGCGCCAACGTCCGCAGGAGAAAAAATTCCGCCGGCCCGCGGTGAAAAAGACCAGCCGGCCCGAAGCAGCGAGCGGCAGCGGCCGCTGCATCACGGCCGGCGCCGCTTCCGCGTGAAGCAGGCAAAAAACGGCTATCGGGCTTATTGGAGCAAAAGGTGGAAGAGGCAAACGCCGTTTGGTTTACTCACACGCACTTTGCGAATGGCCTCAATAAATCGGCATAAAGGTAAAAAGAAATGAGGATTTTTACCCGGGCGATACGAGGTAAGTATTCGCAAAATAGGCAGCGCGCCGATCCGGCATCACGCCTGCGGCGCCGCGGGGCGGCGGGTGAGCGGGAATTCTCGCGTGTTTTCTCGTATTACTTGGCACTTATTGTACTTGTATCCCTATCGGCAAGGAGCGCAGACCATGGCACCGCGTAAAGCTGTCCCGGCGAATTTGCGACCTCGGCGCGCCGGGGCGGCGAGCGACGACTGATGCTGCGCCCGGCCCTGCGCCGCCTGCTTTTGTGCGTGCCGACGCTGCTCGGCGTGGCGCTGCTCGTGTTTTTTTTGTCGCGGCTTTTGCCCGGCGATGCGGTCACCGGCCTGGTCGGTCCCGACAGCAGCGCCTCCCCGGAGCGGCTGGCCGAGCTGCGGCGGCTGCTCGGGCTGGACGAGCCGCTGCATGTGCAGCTGTGGCGTTTTTTCGCGGCGATTTTGCACGGTGATCTCGGGACTTCGCTGCGTACGGGGCGGAAGGTGGCGACCGACCTGTACCTGCGCGGGCCGGTGACGCTGGAGCTGGCGGTGCTCAGCATCGCCGCGGCCGTGGCGCTCGCGGTGCCGCTCGGGGTCGCGGCGGCGGGACGGGCGGGCTCGCGGCTGGATCGGACGCTGTCTTTTTTGTCGTCGCTGCTTTTGGCGCTGCCGCACTTCTGGCTGGCGCTTTTGTTGTCGCTTTTCCTGGCGCTGCGCCTGGGCGTCCTGCCGCCCGCCGGATGGGTGCCGGCGCAAGAGTCGCTGGGGCAGCACCTGCGCCACCTGGTGCTGCCGGTCACCACGCTCGGGCTGCTGCTCGCGGCGCCGCTGTGGCGGGTCGGCCGGGTCACCGTGGCGGCGGAGCTTAACCGCGACTACATCCGCACCGCCCGCGCCAAAGGGGTGGCGGAGACGGTGATTCGCTACCGCCACGCCCTGCGCAACGCCGCGCTGCCGCTGCTCACCGCTACGGGTCTGCAGCTGGGCAACCTGCTCGGCGGCGCGGTGATCGTCGAGCAGGTCTTCGGCATCCCCGGCGTCGGCCGCTTGGCCGTGGAGGGAATCAACCTCCGCGACTACCCCGTGGTGCAGGGAACCACGCTGGCCATCGGGGCGGCGGTGATCCTGGTCAACCTGGTTGTCGATGCGCTGTACGCGCTGCTCGACCCACGGCTGCGCTCCGGATGAGGGTCCTTGCGCTCGGACATCCGCGGAGCGTGCGCCGCGCCTGGTCACAGCTTGGCCGCCGCGGCCAGCTGGGAGCGGCGATCGTGCTGGCGATTGTCTTCCTGGCGGTCTTCGCCCCGCTGCTGTCGCCCTACGATCCGCTGCAGCTCGACGGCACGGCGCTTTTGCAGGGGCCGTCGCTGCACCATCCGCTGGGGACCGATCCGTACGGCCGCGACACGTTGACGCGCATCCTCTGCGGGGCGCAGCGCTCCCTGGCGACTGCGGCGCTGGCGGTCGGGCTGGCGCTTCTAGGCGGCGGCGGGGCGGGACTCCTGGCCGGCTATTATGGCGGGCGGCTGGATCAGCTGCTAGGCCGCATCGCCGATGTCCTTCTATCGCTGCCGGCGCTGCTCCTGTGCCTGGCGATCCTGGCGTTTCTCGACGGCGGCGAGATCGGCGACAGCAGCGGCCTGGCGCGCCGCTATAACGTCGCCCTGGCCATCGGCGTCATCTACATGGGGCCGCTCCTGCGCGTCGCCCGCGCCGCCGTTCTCACCGTCAAGCACGAGACCTACGTCGAGGCCAGCCGCGCTCTTGGCGGCAGCGACCTCCACATCCTTTTCCGCACCGTGCTGCCCAACGCCGCCGCGCCGATCTTCATCGAGGCGACGCTGCGGCTGGCGCAAGCGCTGCTCGCCGAGGCGTCGCTGTCGTTCCTGGGCCTTGGCACAAAGCCGCCGGAGCCGAGCTGGGGCGAGATGATCGCCGATGGCCGCCGCTACCTGTTGCTGTCGCCCTGGGGCTCCGTGGCCCCTGGGGTCATGCTGGCGGTGGTGGTCTTGGGCTGCAACCTCCTTGGCGACGGACTGCGGCGCGCGTTCACCCGCGAGACGGCGCTGGGCCTGGGCCTTGAAGCAGCGCCGCCCGCGGGTCTGAGGCAGCCGTCATGAGGGGTCCGCCGCGGCAGCTGAAAATCGCGGGAGCGGCGCTGCTGCTCTTGTCGCTGCAGCTCACCGGCGCGGCCCAGCCCGCCGAACCCGCTGCGGCAGCGCCCCGCTACGGCGGCGTGCTGCGCGCCGGCATGCAGACCGATCCCATCGGGCTCGATCCGCACACCACCAACTCGACGGCGACGCGCAACATGCTGGAGAACGTCTACGACACCTTGGTCGCGTTCGCCGCGGACGGCCGGATCGTGCCGAGCCTGGCGGCCCGCTGGTCGGTGTCGGCGGATGGTCTGGTTTATACCTTCGCCCTGCGTTCCGGCGTCACCTTTCACGACGGCGCCCCGCTGCTCGCGGCGGATGTCGCGTACTCCCTGAACCGCCTCAAGGATCCGGCCGTGGCGTCGCCGCGCAGCGAGGACTTTGCGGCGATTGCCTGGGTGCTGGCCAAAGACCCGCTGACGGTGCAGGTGCGGCTGCGCGCTCCGTTCGGGCCGCTTTTGTCCAAGCTGGCCTTCAGCATGAATGCGATCGTGCCCGCCCACCTGGCCCGCAAGACCGGCGAGCTGCAGCGAGTCGCCGTCGGAACCGGCCCGTTTCGGCTGGTCGAGTACCAGCCGCAGACGCGCCTCTTGCTCGCCCGCCACCCCGGCTACTGGGGCCGTGACGCGGCGGGGCGACCCTTACCGTACCTCGACGGCATCGAGTTCCGCTTTTTCCCCGACCCCAACGCCCGCACCCTGGCGCTGCGCACCGGGCTGGTCGATTTCATCGAATACGTGCCGGCCGCGGACGTGGCGCTGCTGCAGCGCCAGCCGGCGCTGCACGTGGTCGGCGGGGTCGGCACGAACTTCCGGTCGCTTGTGCTCAACACCAAAGTCGCGCCGCTCACCGATCCGCGGGTCCGGCAGGCGCTGGCGTACGCCATCGATCGCGAGGCCGTGGTGGCGATGGCCCTGTTCGGCGTCGGCGGCGTCCCAGCGTCGGGAGCGAGCGTGCCACCGAGCAGCCAGTTCGCGCTGCGCCAGCCGCCGCCGCGGCGCGATGTCGCCCGCGCCCGCGCCCTGCTGGCCGCGGCCGGGCTGCCCAAGGGCTTTACGATCACGCTGCTTTGCACCAGCACGTACGACTTCCTGCGCACTCCGGCTGAGGTGATCGTCGCCAACTTGGCGGAGATCGGGGTGCGGGTGCAGCTGCGCGTGCTCGACTGGAGCTTGTTTCTGCCGCAGGTGCTGGAGCACCGCTTCGCGCTGGCGCTGTGGGGGGAGTCGGGGCTGGCCGATCCCGACGACTTCCTCTACGAACCGCTGCACAGCCGCGGCGGTCAAAACGTCGGCTCGTTCGCCGACCGGGAGCTGGACGCGCTGCTCGAAGCCGGACGCCGCAGCCCCGACCCGGCCGAGCGGATGCGCATCTATGAAGCGGCGCAGCGCCGCATCCTCGACACCGCACCGCACGTGTTTCTTTTCCACTCCGCCCAGCATGAGGCGATGGGCGACGGGGTGGCTGGCTTTGTCCACTACTTCAACACGAGCTATCTCGGGCTCCGCGCCACCTGGCTGCAGCGCGCCGAGCGCAGCGCACCCCCCTGACGGAAACGATGGGAGTGGGCTCTGCTGCGCCAGCGGCAGCTAAACCATGCCTCGCAAAAGACCCGCAGGTTCGGGCTGCGCCGCGGGTCCTGTCCCCTGCGGCACCCCGC
>CALFML010000987.1 GCA_937879845.1 uncultured Myxococcales bacterium | reverse complement strand
CACCTGCTCCGCCATGGCGCTGGCCAGCCAGAACAAGATTGTCTCCGCCCTCCGCGGCACCGAGGTCGTCTCGGATCCGACCAACGCCTTGGCCCTGGAGTGCGCCCGCCGCCTGCGCCTTACGCCAGAGGCGGTGCTGCGGCTTGCCACCTCCCAGCGCGTCGTCCGCGCCCAGCGCCTGCCGCCGCTTGCGCAGCGGTCCGGCCCGATGCTTCACTTCCGGCAGCACTTCCGCATGTTCGTTTTGTGCACCGCCGGACGCGAGGTCAAGGACCACGGCCTCGTCGTTTCCGCCCTCAGCGAGCACATTCTGACTCACCTGCGCGGCCTGGATCTCCTTGCGGAAGAGGGCTTCCCGACTTCCGACCGCGCGCTGCGGCTCCTGGCGACCAAGGAGCGCGCCCCGCTCCTCGACCGCATCGCCGCCCACTGCCCGAGCGGCCTGCGCATCGAAAAGGACCTCCTTACTCACTCCTACTACAGCAGCGGCCTGCGCTTTCTCATCTCCGTCCGCAAGGACGACTTCGAGATGCCGATCATCGACGGCGGCGCGTTCGACTGGGTCAGCCGCCTGAGCGCCAACCGCCGCCACATCTTCGTTGCCAGCGGCCTTGGCTCGCAGCTGATTCCGGCCATGTTCGGTTCGCAGTGAGGGGGAAAGCGACCAATCCTTATGAGCTGACCCTGGGGGCCCACCCCTTGCCGGGCGGCGGCGTGGCGTTTCGCCTCTGGGCGCCGCGGGCGCGGCAGGTCGCGGTGAAGCTGCTTGCCCCAGGCGGACCAGAGCGCGTCGTGCCGATGCGGCGGAGCGCCGGTGGACTGTTCTCTGCCGTCATCGCCGATGCGCAGCCCGGCGCCGAATACTTTTATCTGCTGGATCGGCAAAAGGAACGTCCGGATCCGGCCTCGCGCCACCAGCCGCGCGGCATCCACGGTCCGTCGCAGGTCGTGGCAACCCGGGACTTTGCGTGGACTGATGCCGGGTGGACCGGAATCGCGCAGCCCGAGCTTGTCATCTACGAGCTGCACGTGGGGACCTTCACGCCTGAGGGCACCTTCGCCGCCGCGCTGACCAAGCTGCCGTACCTGCGCGAGCTCGGCATCACCGCCGTCGAGCTCATGCCCATCGCCGCTTTTCCCGGTGAGCGGAACTGGGGCTATGACGGCGTCGCGCCGTTCGCCCCGCAGTCTAGCTACGGCGGACCGGAAGGCCTGTTCCGCTTCGTCGATGCCTGCCATCGCAGCGGCATGGCCTGCATTCTGGATGTCGTCTATAACCACCTGGGACCGGAAGGGAACTACCTGCCGGACTTTGCTCCCTACTTCAGCGACCGCCATCGCACGGCTTGGGGCGAAGGGATAAACTTCGACGGCAAACAGTCGGCCGGAGTGCGCCGGTTCTTCATTGAGAACGCGCTGTACTGGCTGCGTGAGTACCACCTGGACGGGCTGCGCCTTGATGCCGTGGACAGCATCTTCGATGCCGGGAAGCGCCACATCCTGGCGGAGCTCAAGGACGCTTTTGCCGAAGCGGCGGCGCAGCTTGGCCGCCGCGCTTACCTTATCGCCGAGACCGATCAGAACGACGCCCGCATCATCCAAAGAGATCCGCGCGGCGGTCATGGCCTCGACGCGCAGTGGAGCGACGATTTTCATCACGCGGTGCACGCGGTGGTGACGGGAGACCGCCACGGCTACTTCGCGGACTTCGGGCGCCTTGGCGATATCGCCAAAGCGCTGAACCAGGGCTATGTCTACGACGGCCAGTACTCTGAATTTCGTAAGGCGCAGCGCGGCGGGTCGGCGCAAGGGTGCGAGGGTTCGCAGTTTGTGATCTGCACGCAGAACCACGATCAGATTGCCAACGGCTCACGCGGGCGGCGGCTGGGAACCCTGGTCGGGCTGGAGCAGCAGAAGCTGGCGGCGTGCGCGCTGCTTTTGGCACCCAACGTACCGATGCTCTTCATGGGGCAGGAGTACGGCGAAGAGCGGCCCTTCCACTATTTCGTCAGCCACTCCAATATGGGCCTTATCGAGTCGATCCGCAGCGGCCGGGAGCGCGAGTTCGCGGCGTTTCACCCCGAGGAAAAGTTCGCCGATCCGGACAGCGCGGCGACCTTTGCCGCCTGCCGGCTCGACTGGACGGCCGCGTCGCGCTCCCCGCACCGCGAGATCTTGGCGCTGCACCGCGACCTCCTGGCGCTGCGCCGCCTGCATCCGTGCCTTGGCAGCTGCCGCCGCGAGCTCTGTCATGCGCAGGCGAGCGAAGAGGAGTCCTATCTGCTGCTCGTGCGCAAAGATCCCGCGGGCGGTGAGGCGCTGGCGGTGTTCAACTTTTCCGCCGCCGCGCGCGCCGTCAAGCCGCCGCGGCGGACCGGCCACTTCACGCTCGCCCTGTCGAGCGCCGCCGCGCGTTACGGCGGCGCGGGCGATGCAGAGTCCCCGTCCGAGCTCGACTTGGCGGCGCGGACACAAAGCCTCGTCTGTCCGCCTTGGGGGGTGCTGCTCTACCTGCGCTGCGACCCGCCGCCGCGCAAGCGCGCTCCCGTACGTAAAAAGAGGTAACGCTTGGCCGATGCCCAAATCTCTCGACCGGCGGCGGCACCCGCGGCCGGCTTCCGCCAGATCTGGAACCTGAGCTTCGGCTTTCTCGGCATTCAGTTCGGCTGGGCGCTGCAGATGGCCAACATGAGCGCCATCTATGAGTACCTGGGCGCCGGCGCGCACGAGATTCCGCTCTTATGGCTGGCGGCCCCGCTCACCGGCCTCTTGGTGCAGCCGGTGATTGGCTACATGAGCGACCGGACGTGGAACCGCCTCGGGCGGCGGCGGCCTTACTTTTTGACCGGTGCGCTCCTGGCGGCGGCGGCGCTTTGGCTGATGCCGAGCGCCTCCTCCTTGTTCCTGGCGGCGCTCTTGCTCTGGGTGCTCGACGCTTCGATCAACATCTGCATGGAGCCTTTCCGCGCCTTCGTCGCCGATCTCCTACCGGAGGAGCAGCGCATGCGCGGCTTCGCCATGCAGTCGCTGTTCATTGGCCTGGGCGCGGTCATCGCTTCGATTCTGCCGTGGCTCCTGCACACGGGGCTGGGGATCTCGGGCGGACCGGGGAGCTCGGCGATTCCGCTGGCGGTGCGCCTCTCGTTTTATATCGGCGCGGTGAGCTTTGTCGGCTCGGTCCTGTACACGGTCATTACGACCAGGGAGAGTCCGCCCGCGGACCTTGCGGCCTTCCGCGCGGCCAATGCAAAAGAGGGACTGGGCACCGCGCTCCGCGCCATCGCCCGAGCGATTTTCGCCATGCCCCGGACCATGCGCCAGCTGGCCTGGGTGCAGATCTTCACCTGGCTGGGGCTTTTCTGCATGTGGCTCTACTTTGGCGTGGCGGTGGCGCGCAGCGTCTTTCACGGCACCCCAGGGACGCCCGCGTACGAGGAAGGAATCGCTTGGGGCGGCAACTGCTTCGCCATGTACTCCGCGGTATGCTTCGGGTTCGCGTTCGTCCTGCCGGGTCTGTCGCGGCGCCTCGGGCGCAAGCTCACGCACGGACTGTGCCTCGGCGCCGGCGCGCTGGGCCTTGTGTCGGTCGCGTTCATTCACAGCAAGTATCTGCTGCTCGCGTCCATGGTCGGCGTCGGCATCGCCTGGGCGAGCATCCTGGCGATTCCGTACTCGCTCCTTGCCGCGTCGCTGCCGGCGGGCCAGGTCGGGCTGTACATGGGGCTGTTCAACTTCTTCATCGTCATTCCCGAGATCGTCGCCGCCCTGGGCTTCGGCACGCTCATGGAGAAGGTCCTCACCCCGGACAGCGCCCTGTGCCGGCTCCTCGGCGGCGACAACCGCCTTACCGCCGTGGCGCTCGGCGGCGCCGCGCTGGCGGTTGCGGCACTGCTGATGTTGCGGGTGGATGACTCCGCGGCGGCGATGAAGAGAGAAAAAGCGTCTTAAGAACGCCTATCAAAACCGTAGTGAGGATGGACAGGCCGCGGTGAAAAGCGCGCGCAACGGCCTTTTGGCCGTGAGCCCGGAAGCCGCCGTGGAGGTCCACCGCAATAGGTTTTGAGAGGTACTCTTAGCGGTCGAGTTTGCGGGCGATGACGCTCATCAGGCCGTCGAAGGCGTCGCGCATCGCCCACGCCTTGGAGCCGTAGTTGCGGCGCTTGCCGGCCTCGCGCAGACCGGCTTCCAGCGCGCCTTTGGGACCGCCGCAGCCCTGCACCTTGCGGGTGAGGTCGAGCGCGGCGCCCTCATAGATGCGGTAGCAGGCCTCGATCTTGCCGTCGTTGTAAAGGGGCGCGCCGGACTCGATGGCGCCTTCGATGCCGCGGGCGATCTGCAGCAGCTTGGGCACCGAGCAGCCATCGAGCAGCGACAGCGGGTGCTTGGGTACGGCGCGCGTCGGCGCGGAGGGGAACCCACCGGAGGGCGGCTCGGCCTGTGCCAGGCGGTTGCGGCTTATGGCGTCGAGCACGCCGTCGAAGGCGTCGCGCATCGCCCAGGCCTTCTTGGTGAAGTTGTCCAGGGTGTCGGCGCGACGGATGCCGTCGGACAGCGCCTGGCGCACGGCCTCGCAGCCCTTGACCTTGCGCTCGATCTCCAGCACCGCGCCGCTGTAGATGCGGTAGCAGGCTTCGTGGTGGCCTTCGTTGTACACCGGCGCGCCGGAAGAGATCGCGGCTTCGACGCGGCGCTCGATCTCCTGCTGCTCCGCGGCGGGGCAGCCGGAGAGCAGGGCCAGATCGTGCTTTGGCACCTTGCGGTCATTGGCCGACGGCGGGCTCCAGCTTGCGATCGGCGTGCCCGGACCGGCGCTGTCGAGCAGCGTCCTGAGCTGGTTCACCGGCATGCCGAAAGCCAGGTTCTGTCCCTCTGTAACGACCAGGGTGGAGATGCCGATGACCTGCGCCCGGTCGTTGAGAATCGGTCCGCCGGAGGAACCCGGCGAAATCGGCGCCGAGATCTGCAGCACCGACAAGGTCGGCGAGAGCTCACGCACCGCGCTGACCAGGCCGTCGGAGACCGTGTTGCCAAGGCCCAGCGGGTGGCCGATG
>CALFML010000986.1 GCA_937879845.1 uncultured Myxococcales bacterium | reverse complement strand
GGCACGGAGCGGGCGGGCGGCGGAGACGGGCCGGCTGCAAGCGCGGGTGATGATCCGCGGCTCGATCACCGCCGTCCCCGGCGCCCGCGTAAAAGTGAGCAGCGGCGCCGCCGTCATCGAGCTCACGACCGATGAGAAGGGCCGCTTCACCACCGACCTGCCGGCCGGAACCGCGGAGGTGATCGTGCGCGCCGGCGGCCATGAGCTTCTGCATGCCCGCACCACGATCCCCGCCGGCGCGACCGTCAAAGCCGAGTACCTCCTCCGGCCGCTCCCGGCCTATCGGCGGCCGTTTGAGACCACGGTGCGGGCCCGCAGCGCCAATGAAGGCCAGCACGTCACCCTGCGCGGCGAGGAGCTGCGCACCCTGCCCGGGGGCCTTGGCGATCCGTTCCGCATGATCGGGCTCCTGGCGGGGGTGGCGACGCCGCTGCCGCTTTTGCCGGTGTTCGTGGTGCGCGGCGCGAGCCCAGGCATGAACGGCTTTTTCCTCGACGGCATGCGGGTGCCGCAGCTGTTCCATTTGCTGGTCGGCGGCGGCGTCATTCATGCCCGCTTCGTCGATCAGATCGACTTCTATCCCGGCGCCTACGATGCGTCGTTTGGCCGCTACGCCGGCGGCATCATCGACGCCCGCACTCGACCCGCCGGCAAAGACGGCTACCACGGCGAGCTGGAGCTGCGGCTGTACGACTTGTCCGCCGCCGTCGAGCTGCCGCTGCCGCACGAGGTCCGGCTGACCCTCTCCGGCCACTACGGCTACCCGGGGCCGCTCGTGCATGCGATCGACAACCGGGTCGATGTCAGCTACTGGGACTACCAGCTGCGCCTGGATTTTCGCGGCCTGACGGTGCAGGCGCTCGGCTCCTTTGACGAGCTGACGATCTCCGATCCCTCGCTAATCCTGGGCGGAAGCACCGGCACGGGAAGCAGCGGCCGGCCGATCGAGAACAGCTTCCGCCAGACCTTCCACCGGCTGCAGCTGCGCTACATCGGCCACCGCGGCCGCCTTCAAGTAGAGACCGCAGCCGTCGGCGGCGTCGATGAGCTTACGATCTTCCAGGGCAACGGCGTCCGCAAGCTGTCGCTCAACCTGCGGACGATCTTTTCGCTGCAGTGGCCGCGCCTGCGCCTGCGCGCCGGCCTCGATACGGAGCTGTCGCGCTTCACGGCGGAGAACTTCTCGACCGATCCGGTGCGCACCCATCCCGATGATCTCGGAGATCTCGATGGCTCACGCGATGGCGTGGTCGGCAGCGCGTTCGCCGTCGCCACCGTCGAGCCGTGGCGCGGCATCAGCGCCACCGCCAGCGCCCGCGTGGATGTCTATCACGCCGGCAGCGTGACGCTCCTTGGGATCGACCCGCGGCTGCAGATCCGCGCCCAGCTGACCGACTGGTTGACGGTGCACGGCGGGTTTGGCTACTACCAGCAGCCGCCGAGCTTTCCCGTGGCGCTCCCCGGCATCGACACGTTCGCGCTCAACCTCGGCCTGCAGCACGCGATCCAGGGAGCGGTCGGCGAAGAGCTGAAGCTGCCGGCCGCTTTCTCCCTCAACGTCACCGGCTACTACCAGAGCTACAAGAACATCAACGACGTGGTCATCGATTTCTCGCCGATCGCCTGCACCTCGCCGCCGCCGGAGTCGCTGTCCGGTTATGCGGCGCAGATCACCCGCCAGGTCAACGGCCAGTCGTACGGGATGGAGTTCATGCTGCGGCGCCACAGCGGCCGCGTCACCGGCTGGGTCGCCTACACCCTGAGCCGCGCCGAGCGCGCGTTCTCGTGCGGCCTGCGCCCCGCCGACTACGATCAGACGCATGTGCTCAACACGGTGCTGCAGGTGCGGCTGCCGTGGAATCTTTTGGCCGGCGCCCGGCTCTTCGTGTCCACCGGGAGGCCGGTCACGCAGCTGCAGCCGCCCGACGGCAGCGGCACGTTGCGCAACAACGTCCGCCTGCCGACCACGGTGCAGCTCGACGTGCGGCTGGATCGCGAGTGGCTGTTCCGCCGCTTCGCCCTCATCGTGTTCTTGGAGGTGGTAAACGCCACCTTCTCGGAAGCGGTGTTCGGCCTGGCTTATCCCAAAGAGGGAGCGATTACGCGCTATGATCAACCGATGGTAAACGGCTTCCGCTGGATCATCCCGTCGATCGGCATCCGCGGACGATTCTAGGAGGAACCTTGTGCGCAACTTGATCCGGCGAGGGGCTCCTTTTTTACTCTGCCTCAGCGCACTTTACGGTGCCGGCTGCAGCTTCATCTTCGATGACTCCGCCGTCGAGGTTCCGCTCATCGGCACGGCGATTCCGCCGGATCGCTTTGCCAAGCTGAACGTCGAGCCGGCGCGCGATGTCATCATCATGACCGACGGCGACGGCCACCCGTGGGCCGCCATGCCCGCCGCCGCCCCGCTGACCCTTGTGCCGCCGCAGCAGCAGCGCGATACGCTGCGCCTTGTGCGCCTGGATGCCGGCGGGGCGCCGGACAGCCGCGACCAGAAGGAGCTCTCAGCGGATCACATATACCTGAGCTACGGCGCCCTGTACCTTGTCGAGCCGCCCGCCGGCGCGGCGAAGTCCGACCCGACGCAGCCGACGCACGTCACGGTGTTTTTTCCCGGCCTCACTCCGGTGGCGCAGATGTTCACCTTCCCAAGCGGCACAGAGCAGCTCAGCATCGACTACAGCGCCGACGCGGTGTTCATCTATTGGGTGCGCAAGGCGATGGATCCGCGCATCTTCATCACCCGCACCGATGGCTCGTTTCAGCGGACCCTGCCACCGCCCAAGGGCTATGACGAGGCGATGACGAAGAGCCCCGTGCGGGTCTTTCTCGACGGCACGGGCGAGCGCGTGTTCGTGCAGGACGGCGACGGCCGGCTCACGGTTCACTCGACCCGCGATGAGACCTCGCTGGACCTGGGCGTGCAGCCGGCGAACTTTTTTTTCGACAGCCAACAGGACAACCTGCTCATCTGCACCGAAGCCGGTCTGCGGCGCGTGGCGTTAGACGGAAGCGGCTCGACGCTGCTGGATGCCGCCCCGTGCGATACCGACATCCTCCGGCCCACCGGGTCACTCGTCTACTTCAAGAGCGGCCAGAGCTTGCGCAGCGTCGCGGTGGATGGAAGCCTGCCGCCGCAGGAGCTGCTGGCGGGGCCGATCGGGCAGCTGCTGGCGGTGTCGGCGAAGCACGGGCTTGTGTATTCGCTCGACTCGCCGATTACCTACGGCGCCGGCATCGGCGACGGCTGGATCGGTGACTGGCAGTTCATGCAGCGCGGGCGCCGGCCGGGCTTCTCCGGCGATGGCAAGCGCATCCGCTGGCTGGAGAACGCGGCGCGCACCGATGCCAGCGGCGACTTGACCTCGGCGACCTTGGCCGACCGCCAGCTCCTGCACATCGCCCGCAACGTCCGCACGACCAGCGAGCTCGCCGACGGCCGCGTGCTGGCGATCAGCAATGCGCCGTTCCGCGGCACGCAGAACCGCCTCATCGTCATCGATGAAGCGTCGCGTACCGCGCGCTGGGTGGTGGACAGCGCGCGGGATTTTCTCCGCATCCCCGGTTCGCAGGATCTGCTGGTGAAAATCGTCGTCGGGCAGCTCGGCTTCGACATCCGCCGCGTACCGATTCCGGACCCGGTCGTCGCGTCTGCGCAATAGCGCCTGTTGACAGCCTGGCACGGCTCTATATATAGCCGCCGGATGATTAAGAGCACGCGGACGAGAACTATTTGCGGCGCAGCGCTGTTGGCGCTGGGTCTGGGCCTTCACGGCGGCGGCTGTGCCGCCAGCTCCCCCGACTTCGACCCGATCATCCGGGCGGAGGACCTGCGGCAGGTCGACGCGCCGGCGATCGAGCGGGCGGCATCGGCCGCCGACGCCCGGCTGCGCGCCCGCGCCGCGGTGGCTTATGGCCGCATCGCCAAGGCGCCGGGGATCGCACAGCTGTTGCGGATGCTCGGGGACGATGACCCGGAGGTGCGCGGCGCGGCGGCGTTCAGCGTGGGCCAGCTCGGCTGGTTTGAGGTGCGCAAGGGGCGCGAGGCGGAGCTCATTTCTGGCTTGACCGCGCTGCTTGGCGATGAGGCGGGCTCGGTGCGGAGCCGGGCGATCGAGGCGCTCGGCAAGCTCGCGGAGCCGGTGGCGGCGACGACCCTCGCGACCCCGCTGCTCAAGGATCCGGAAGTGCCGGTCCGGGTGGAGGCGGCGATCGCGGTGCATCGCTGCCGGCAGCTCCTGCGGGCGCGCAACCCGGCGGCGACCGTACCGCCGCTGGCCGATGACACGCTGGCGGCGCTGCGCGGGCTGGCCGCGGACGCGGATGCGGCGGCGCGGCGCGCGGCGATTTATTACTTCGCCCGCAACCTGGACAAGCGAGCCTTGGATCTGGCGCAGTCGCTCGTGCGCGACAGCGATGGCGAGGTCCGGTTGTTTGCCGTCATGGCGCTGCGGCGCATCGGCGATGCGGCCGCGAGCCCGGCGCTGCAGACCGCCGCTGCCGACCCGGACTACACCGTGCGGGTGGCGGCGGTGCAGGCGCTGGACGGCCTGAAGCTGGCGGAGCTTATCGCCCCGGGGCTGCTTGCCGATCCGTCGATCCATGTGCGCGCCGCGGTGGCGACCGCGTACGGCAACAGCGGCAAGGTCGATGAACAGCAGCTGGTCCGCCTGTGGACGACCGATCCCAGCGCGATGGTCCGGGCGAGCGCGCTGACCGCCTTGGCGACGCGCCGCAAAGCGGGGGCGGAAGCGCTGCTCATCCAGGCGGCCGCCGATAAGAACGCGGAGATTCGCGCCACCGCGATGAGCAGCGCCGGCGTGCTCGGGGTGACGGGCGCCGAAGCGGCGGCGCTTTTGCAGCGCGGTCTTACCGATGCCACGGGGCGCGTGCGGGTGGCGGCGCTGGAACAGCTGGGCGATGTCTCGTCGCAGTGGGCCTATGCGGCGATCAAGGCGGCGCTTGTGGCCCCGACTCTGGCGGAGCGCGGCACCGCGGCGAGCGTGCTCGGGGCGCGGCAGGAGCTGGATCGGGCGCAGGTCGCCTGGCAAGCCTATGGCGACTCTTTGGAGTATCGCTGGCGCGACATGCGGCAGGCGCTCTTGGATGTCATGGCGAGCGATATGAGCAGCGACGGCACCGCGCATCTGCGGGCGGCGGCGCGCGACCCGGTCGTGACCGTGGCCCGGCACGCCCGCGAGCTGCTGACCGCGCGCGGCGTAAGCCAGCTCCCGGAGCTGCCGCCCGAGCAGTTCGCCTCCTCCCCGTACCGGGAGCTGCGCTTCCGCAAGAATCCGATGGTCGAGATGACCACCTCCCGCGGCGTGTTCGCGGTCGAGTGCTTCGCCGCCGAGGCGCCGATCCACGTCGCCAGCTTCGTCGGGCTTGTCCAGCAGCGCGCCTACGACGGCCTGCCCTGGCACCGCGTGGTATCGGACTTCGTCATTCAGGGCGGCGATCCCGAAGGCAGCGGCTGGGGCGACGCCGGCTTTTCCCTGCGGGCGGAGATCAACGAACACCGCTTCACCCGCGGCGCCTTGGGAATGCCGCGCAACGAAGACTTCGACACCGGCGGCTCGCAGCTGTTTTTCAACCACATCGCGACGCCGCATCTGGATGGCCAGTACACCGTGTTCGGGCAGATCCGCAGCGGCCTGGAAGTCGTCGATCAGATCGAGCAAGGGGATCTCATAACCACCGCCCGCGTGCTGGAGTAACGGATACGGGCGCGCTTGCTCGACCCACCCTGGCCTCGCTGGTTCATGGAGAAGACATGTCTGTCCCGTTCCTGAAGCAAGCCGCCGCCGCTTCCGACAAAGCGAAGATCATCCGCTTCGTGCGGCTGCACCTTGGCGATGGCAACGAAGACGTCGGCCGGCGTGAGATCGACAAGTCCTGGGTCGAAGCGACCAAGCAGCTGCTGCTGGAACAGCCGACCGACGAGGCCTTTATCCGCAGCGTCCTGCAGAAGGACGACAGCACCCTGGCGCTGCTGTATTTCCACCTGCACTTTCACCTCATCCGGAAATCCGAGGAGTGGATTCATGACGGAAGCCGCTGACCCGAGCGCCGAAAAGACCCCCGACCCGCGGCAGACCGCGCAGCAGCTGCGTCCGGGTCTGTGGCAGACGATAAACGAGCGCTATCCCGGGTCGATGATCCGCAAGGAGGACGCGGTGCCTCTTGCGCCGCTCAAGGTGCCGCTTGCGGCGGCGCGGCTGACGCTCGTAAGCTCCTGCGGCGTACATCTTAAGAGCGAGCCGTCGCTTGATGTGTGCCACCCCTTCGGCGATTTCCGGTTTCAGCGAGTGCCGTCGCACGCGCGCCATGCGGACCTCATCATCCATCAGCTGAAGTATCCGCACGATGACGCGGACCTGGACATCAACGTCATCTTTCCCATCGAGCGGCTGCAGGAGCTGGTGCAAGAGGGCGTGCTCGGCGGGCTGACGGCGAACTTTTTCAGCTTCATCGGCTACAACATGGACCCGGAGCGCTTCGAGCGCACCGTGGCCGCCGACATCGCTCGCGCCGTGGCGGAGGAGGAGCGGGCGGATCTGGCGCTGCTCGCCGCGGCTTGACCCATCTGCCATCAGTCCGTGGGACTGATTCAGCGAGCGATCGAGCAGCGCGGCATTCCGACCGTGTCGGTCACCGTGGCGCCGGATGTCAGCGCAGCGGTCAAGGTGCCGCGCGCGATCTTTGTGCCGTGGCCGATGGGGCACCACTTCGGCGTGCCGTTTCACACCCAGGTTCAGCGGCGAGTCATCTTCGCCGCGCTGGAGCTTTTGCAGCGGGCCGCGGTCAGCGGGACGATAGAGAAGCTGGCCATCCCCTGGGTGCAGGTGCGGCGTGAGGCCAAGCTGCTCAGTGATCAGGGAAAACGCCTCTGAGCGACGGCGCGCCAGACAATCGGCGGCCGGCGGCCGGGACTTGGGAACACCGGGCCGCGGCTGGGTGTTACTAACCGGATCCGCCGCCGGTCTACGGAACCCACCATGCGCACCCTCTGTCCATCGATTTTAGTCTGCCTGCTGTCCCTGGCTGCGCCGTCGGCGCGGGCGGCGCCCATGGCTGCTGCGGCGGTAGCGGCGCCGCACCTGCGGGTCGAGCTCTTGGCGGAGGAGCTGCCGCTTGCTCCGGGCAGCGAGGTGCAGCTCGGGCTGCGGTTCATCTTGGAGCCGGGGTGGCACATCTATTGGTCCAATCCCGGCGACTCCGGCCAGCCACCGCACCTCAGCTGGTCGCTGCCGGCCGGAGCCGACAAGCTGCATATCGGCGAGCTGCGCTGGCCGACCCCGCACCGCCTGGCCACCGGCCCCCTGGTCGACTATGGCTATGAGAACGAGGTGATGCTGCTCGCGCCGCTGCACGTCGACGGCGATGCCGTGCTGCGCGGCGACCAGGCGGTGACCGCGGCGGTGAACTGGCTGGTCTGCAGCGAGTCCTGCATCCCCGGCAAGGCGCAGCTGACCCGAACCCTTCCCGTCCGCACCGAGGCGCCGGGCGTCCGCGTCGAAGCGCCGAGCCCGGCGGGAAATCCACCGCCGTCGACCGCGACCGCCGCCCTGTTTGCCGCCGCCGAAAACGCGCTGCCGCAACCCCCGCCGCCGGATCTGGAGCTGGACGGGGTGCTCGATGCCTCCGCCATCCACCTCCATATCGATCTGGGCGTTGATGCCAAGACCCTGAAGGCGCAGTTTTTTCCGTCGGAGCCGGCGCAGGTCGATAACGCGGCGCCGCAGATCGTGACCGCCGCCGGATCGGTGCTGTCGCTGCAGATGCAGCGCTCGGAGCAGCTTGTGGCCGACATCTCGCGGCTGCGCGGCTTGCTGGTGCTGGATGCGGCAGGCCAGCCGACGCGCAGCTTCGCGGTGGCGATCCCGCTGCGCTCCGCGCTGGCCCCGGCAGTTCCGCCCAAGGCTGCCGCGCCGCTGCCGGCAGCAGCGCTCACTGCGACGGAGACACCGGCGCTGCCCGCTCCCGCGGCGGCCGCCGCAGGTGAGCAGCTGCCGCTCGGGCTGGCGCTGCTGTTCGCGTTACTCGGCGGGGCGCTGCTGAATCTTATGCCCTGCGTCTTTCCGGTCTTGTCGATAAAAGCGCTGGCGCTGGTCGAGCTGTCGGGCGCCGAGCGCGCCAAGGCGCGCCTGCACGGGCTCCTTTACACCGCCGGCATCGTGGTCTCGTTTTGGGCGCTGGCGGGGCTGCTCCTGGCGCTGCGCTACGCGGGTCAGCAGATCGGCTGGGGCTTCCACCTGCAGTCGCCGGAGTTTGTGATCGGCCTGTGCGTGCTGCTCTTTCTCTTGGGTCTCAACCTGCTCGGCGTGTTCGAGATAGGGATCGGCCTGACGCAGCTCGGACAGGCGACGGCGGGCCGAAGCGGTGCTGCCGGAGCCTTCGCGACCGGCGTGTTGGCGACGGTCGTGGCGACTCCGTGCACGGCGCCGTTCATGGGCACCGCGGTCGGGTTTGCCCTCAGCCAGTCGGCGCTGGTGGCGCTGTTGACGTTTACCCTGCTCGGACTCGGACTGGCGCTGCCCTACGTCCTTCTGCTGTGGATCCCGGGGGGGCAGCGCATCCTGCCGCGGCCCGGACGGTGGATGGAGACGTTCAAGCAGGCGATGGGGTTCTTGCTCTTGGCGACCGTGCTGTGGCTGGCGTGGGTGCTCGGGGGGCAAGGCGGGGCGGATGCGGTGATTGCGCTTCTGGGCGGACTTTTGCTTGCCGGGGTTGCCGCCTGGGTGCTGCAGCGCTGGAGCGAGCAGGGCAAAAAAGCTACCGCCGCGGCTCTAGCCCTGGTGCTGGTCGGTTTGCTAATCCCCCTCTGGCAAATCAGCGGCGCAAAGCCCCACGCCAACACCGCGGCGTCTAGATCCGCAGACGACGACCTGCCCTGGGAGCCCTTCACGCCGGCGCAGCTTGCCGCCTACCGCAGCGCCGGCAAGGCGGTCCTTCTCGACTTTACCGCCAACTGGTGCGTGTCGTGCAAGGTCAATGAGCGCCTGGTCCTGCGCTCGCAGGAAGTGCGGGCGCGCATCCGCGAGCTCGGCGTAATTCCGATGAAGGCCGACTGGACTAACGAAGATCCGACGATTACGCAGGCGCTGGCGGAGTTTGGCCGCGCCGGCGTTCCGTTTTACGTTCTCTACGGCCGCGACGCCAATACGCCGCCGATTCAGCTGCCGGTGGTGCTAAGTAGGACGATCGTGCTGCGGGCGCTCGACCAGATCAAATAGGCGCAGGACTTCCTCACTGTAAGCCCTTCAGGAAAGGATGGATACCCCATGAACCACCGCTCACGTAGAAGCTTTCTGTTCGCCGCCATGCTCGCCGGTGGGGCTGCGCTCGTATCGCTGCCGGCGCCGGCGCAGGCGATCAAAGTCGGCGCTCCGGCGCCGGCGTTCACCGCCACCGACAGCCAGGGCAAGCAGGTCTCGCTGTCGCAGTTCAAGGGCAGTTACGTCGTGCTCGAGTGGCACAACGAAGGCTGTCCCTTCGTCGTCAAGCACTATCGCAGCGGCAACCTGCCGAAGCTCCAGAAAGAATGGACCGCCAAGAAGGTGGTCTGGCTGGCGGTGATCTCCTCGGCGCCCGGCAAGCAGGGATTTGTCGACGGGGCGGGGGCCGACAAGGACATGAAAGCGCACAATGCTGCGCCCACCTCGGTGCTCCTTGATCCCAAGGGCGACATCGGGCGGCTGTACGGCGCCAAGACGACGCCGCACATGTTCATCGTCGATCCGCAGGGGCAGCTTATTTATAACGGCGCCATCGATGACAAGCCGTCCGCCGATCCGGCCGACATTCCCGGCGCCAAGAACTATGTCTCGCAGGCGCTTACCGAGGCGCTCTCCGGCAAGCCGGTCAGCCAGCCGATGACCACCCCATACGGCTGCTCGGTGAAATACTAGGCGTAAAGTCTGCTGCTACTGCGCGCTTCCACCCAAGGGGAGCGCAATGAGCCAGGAGAGCGCCGCGATCAGCAGCAGAAATCGCACGAGGGTAGGACGATCGCCGACCGGCGGCACGTCCTGCCCCAGGCAGCGCAGCCCTGACGCCAACGCCAAAAGCGCGAGCAGCCCTTCAGAGGTGAGCGACCAGGCGAGGATAAAGGCCGCGGTGACCAGCACGCGATGGCGCCGAGACAGCGCCGCCATGCCGCGCGCCCCGTCGAGCTGCCAGACCGGCAGCAGGTTGAACAAGTTGATCCACGCCCCGGCGTGGGCCAGGGCCCCCCAGGTCGAAGCGCCGCCCCCGCTGAGCAGCCACACGCCCCAGCACGCAAGCGCCGCGGTCAGCCCGAAAAGCGGCCCGGCCAGCCCCACGGTCGCATCTTCCACGGCCGTGTGCGGATGCGTCTTGAGCCGGACCACGGCGCCCAGGCCCGGGATGAACATCGGCGGCGTGGCGGGGATGCCGAACCGCCGCAGCGCCACGACGTGACCCATCTCATGCACGTAGATCGACAGGACCAGGCCCAGACCGAACTTCCAGCCGTACAGCCCCCAGTACACGCCGAAGGACACCAGCATCGAAAAGAACGTGGATGCCTTGGTCAGCCCGAGCAGAAAGATCTTCCACTTGGATAGGAGCGCCACGGCCAAGAACTTGAACTTCCACAAGAGCACCGCGACCGCCCCAAAGGGCCCGAGTCGCTTGGCCCACGCCGGCGCCGGTTCCTGCGTCTGCGGCGAGCGGGGAGCCGCGGCCACGCTGGCGCTCAGCGCGCTGAGGCGCTTATTTACTTCGACATACTGCCGCGAGGTCGGCGGCAGCAACGCCAGCGCCGCCCGCCAGCCGGCCAGCGCCGCGCTATTATCCCCGGCAGCGGTCGCCGCTTCCGCCTCCGCCGCGAGCTGCTTGAGCTTTTGGGTGTGCACAAGCCTCCCGCAGGCATGACAGGCCAGAAGCGCCGCAGGCACGTGCGCGCCACAGTCCGGACAGGCGGCCGCTTCGTTCATCGGGCGGACCTGCGCTCAGCCAGCCGTCGCCGGCGGCGGTACGGCTGCTCCGGCCGCAGCCGGCCCGGAGATCGGAATCGGCCCGTTAACAATCAGCGGAACACGGCGATTGATCTTCCACGCTTCATACAGGGCGATGCCGATGATGATCCACCCCATGAAGTTCTCGATGCCGGCCAGAAACGGCGCCAGGCAGGCGATAAAGAACAACATGAACACGCCGATAAACAGGCTGCCTACCGCCTGCGCCAGGCCCATGGGCGGTTCGCTGGTCCGCTTGGCAGCGGCCGGGGACGCGGCCTGGTCATCCTTATCGGGGTCAACGGCCGTGGGTTGGTCGGCGGGAACGGTCTCCGGCTGACCCTGGGCCGCCGCTTTTTCGGTTCCCGGCGCTGCCACCGGTTCAGTGGCGGCAGTCGCCGCCGATCCGGGCGCTGGTGCCGCGGGCTGACTGCTCGCCGGCGCAGCGGAGTCCTTGGCGCTTTGCGCCGCGGGCTGGGACTTGGTCTCTTGTTGCTTGTTCGCGCCGGAGACCAGGCCGCTATACACCGAGGGCATGTACGAAGCGACGATCGATGCGTAGGTCAGCGCCATCGCCGCCGCCTGCAGCTTCCAGCCGCCGCGCTGCGCCGACGCCTTGCGGACGCCGCTGCCTACGAGCACGCCGACGACTACCGCGATGAGGCCCAGCTCATATCCGGTGAGCTTGAGGACGGCGAAGTAGATGAGCGTGCCAAGGAGCGCCATCCCGCCGCCGCGGAGCAAGACCCGGCCCCAGGTGCGCCAGGAGATGGGGCCGTTGAAGTGCTGGACCAGGCTGGCGTGACAGGGCCCACAGGTGGGGTTGCCGTTTACTTCGAAGTACTCCCCGCGGAGCGGCTGACGGCAGACCAGGCAGGAAAGCTCCGCGGGCGCGGACCCGAGGGGCTCTACACGATCGAACTGCAGTCCCGGCGCTGCGGCGGCTGCGGGCTCTGCCGACTCGATGGGGGTGCTGGTCTCGTCGTGCATTGCTGGTCTCCGTGGATCTGGGCGGTCGATGGAAACGGGCACTATGCTCGCGCCGTGCCTTCAGCGCAACCGCCAAGCTACAGTCCGAACCGCAGCGACTTAAAAAACGAGCGCAGGAACGTCAGCGTATCCTGCCAATAGACAACCAGATAGATAAAGACGATCGCCACCCCGAGGAGCACCTCCCCCAAGCGGCGCAGTCTCGCGGTTTGCTGCGGATCCCTTGACTGCAACAAGGAGCGATAGGACTGCGGCGCGTAGCCTTGCTGGGGCGGGTATCCCTGTTGCGGTGGGTAGCTCTGCTGCGGTGGATAGCTCTGCTGCTGCGGGTAACCCTGCTGCGGGTAGCTCTGCTGCGGCGGATAGCTCTGCTGCGGGTAACTCTGCTGCTGCGGCTGGTAACTCTGTTGCGGCGGCTGATAACTCTGTTGCGGCTGAAGCTGCTGCTGCGGCCCGTAGCTCGGCGGCGGGGCGTAGCTCGGCGGAGCGACATTGGCGCCGTCGGCCAGCTGGAGCGTCTGCGCCCCCGCCGGCGCCAGCAGCCCGGGTCCGGAGTGTCCGCGGAGACCATGGCTGGCGGTGCGTAAGTCCTGTATGACCTCGCGCATCGTTTGCTGCCGCTGCTCCGGACGGGTCGCCAGCATTCGTCGTATGGCCCGCGCCAGCTGCGGCGGCACGCCATGTGGCGTAAGCTCCGGGGGGGTCGCATGGGTGTGCAGCATCACCCACTCATAGATGCTGCTGGCAGAGTAGGGCCGCACCCCGGACAGAAGTTCGTAGATAATGACCCCGAGAGAGTTTCCCGGCCGCAGCAATCCCGCGCGGCAAACCTTTGTAGCTGATGAGGCGGGCCTTCTTTCAGACAGGAAGGAATCCGGCGCACCCCACCGGATTTCCCACCAGTCATGCGAACGAGTGCCGCGCTGGGTCTGCGCCGCTATTTGGCGTCTACGCGCTCGGCCACGAGGATGCTGTGGATGGTGTCCAGACGCGGATGGGTAGCGATGAGGCGGAAGCCGGTCTCGGTGAGGAGCTGCTCGTAGGTGGCCGTCAGCTTGTAGACGCTGGCGCCGAAGTCGTCGTAGGGCAGATAGCTGTGCTCCCAGGCCACGGAGAGCGCCGGGTTTTGATCGCGCAGCGGCTCGGCAATGAGCAGATGTCCTCCCGGTGCCAGGGCGGCGTGGGCCTTGTGCATGAGCATGCGGCACACCGCGGGCGACCAGTCGGCCATCACCCGCGAGAACATCACAAGGTCAAAGCCGGTGGGAAAGGAATCGACCCGGAAGTCGCCATCGATGACGTGGACGCGGTCGCCCAAGCTCAACGTGCTGATGGTCCGCCGGCAAAGCGTCGCGGCCGCCGGCAGATTGAACACCGTGATGTCAAGCTGCGGAAGCTGCCGCGCCAGCGTGGTCGCCATGGTCGCGTCGCCGCCCGCCACATCTAAAATCCGCCGGTAGCGGCTGAAATCGAAGCGCCGCTGGATCGAGGCCAGCGTTGCCAGCGCACCATCCCGCATCCACTCGTGCAAGAGCAGCACGTCATCCCACAGAACAGGCGGGTAGCGCACCGGATCCGCGACCTTGGCGCCATGCAGCAGGCCGGCCAAATCGCGATTCGCGGCGACCCGCCAGAAGCGCAGGAAGTCGCGGTAGAAAAAGTGATTGGGAACCGTCGAATCCACGAGCGCCCGGCACAGCATCGGCTGCTCATAGCGCGTCACCCCGGCGGTATCTTGTCGCGCCAGCAGCAGCCCGACCGACTCTAGGAGGATTACCCACTTGTGACCGCGGCCGCGGTGCAGATCCAAGCCGGTGAGGATCTCTTCCTCCGTAAGGGCTCCGCGCTGGAGGAGCAGCTGCGCCAGGCCTAGATCGACCATCGAAATCAGCATCGCGATGCGCGTGCCGCCGCTCAGCACCTGATAGAAATCGTCTTCGAGCTGAAGGAGCTCTGCCTCCCGCTCCGCGCCGGTCTTGGGCGATGGGGTAACCGGCGGCGCGTGCGATGCGGGCTCCAGGGCCGCATGCGGCTGACCGCCGGGAGCTGCGGCGTCGCCCGGTCGAGCGGTGTGGACGGCGGAAGATGCGGCAGCAGCGCGGCTGCCGGCTGACTTGGTTTTGCGGGGCTGAGCGGCGGTCTTCATCGAACTCTCCTCAAACTCCGGGGGACGCCCGGGGGCTCTGCGCTCCCCGGGTCAGCACAGCATGAGCTGCTTACTTGCAAGTGGCAGGATTAAAGACACTGCATGCGGAAGCGGTGCATGCGGCGGGGCTGACGCAGCTCAGGTTGGTGCTGGTCGCGCCGCCGCATGCGGCTCCGTCTTTCGCCGCCGCCAGACACTTGCGGTTGGGGGCGACGCCGCTGCAGGTGCCGCTGGCGGAACAGAGCGTGATGGAGGTGCCGACGGTGCCGCAGGCCTGGCCGCTGTCTACGACTTTGTACGCGGTGCACTTGCGGCTCGTCGTGTCACAGTACAGGCCCTGGAGCGGATCGCAATCGGCGCTCAGCGCCGCTGGATCGCACGTCGCACCCGCGGCTTGGACTGGGGCGCAGGCGTTGGTCTTGCAGTAAAAGCCGGTTTGGCACGGTGCGCTGTTGGTGCCGCAGGCGGCGCCGCTGCCGCCGCTCGGCGCGCATTTGCCGCCGGTGCAGTTGAGACCCAGGGCGCAGGGCTTCTGGGTCGTGCACGCCTCCCCGCTGGCGGCCGGCTTGACGCAGGTGCCGCAGCCGCCAAGCCCCAAGTTGCACAGGGCGCTCTTACACTGGTTGCTGTTGGCGCAGGCGGCGCCGTCGGCCAGAGTGCCGGCGGTCGGCCGACACGCCGCCGGGCCGCCGGGGGCGAAGTAATCGGCGCAGGTGCCGCTGGTATAGCCCGCGGTGCAGGCGCGCAGCCGCTCCACCGTCCAGCTGCTTCCCTGAAGCCCGACGTAGGGAGCGCAGGTGAGTTGAACCCGCGCCACGCAGGTAGGCGCATCGCCATAATAGTAACGGAGCAGATAAGGGGAGCAGCTACTGAGTCGAGCACATACGGCGGTGGCGAGCTTTCCGCACTGCTCGGCGACTGTGACCGGCGGATCGTTAGAAGACAGATCCGCGCCGGTGTCGCCGTCCGGAGACTCCCAAGGAAGCGAGAGATCGGGGAGGGTCCCTTCCGGCGACACATCCGGATTCAGACCCGTGCACCCAAACATCAGCAGCGTTGCCACGGACATCAAGGAGACCAGGGTAAGGGTGCGAAACGACTTCATGGGCATCTCCTGCATTTTGGTCGGGAAAACAGCTCTGTATAAACCGGGATAAGCTGAGAGGCTATGATCCCTTCCGGTGTTGTCTTTTCAACGTGTATCGGCATCTGGGAGTCTGTCATCCGGTCCGCCGTGCGTTACGCGGCGCGTAAGACCGCCGGGGGCTCACTTGGGACGCCGGAGACCTGCTCGATCGCGACCGCATGACCGCGCACGCTCACGCGCAGCCGCACCGGTCCGATGCCGCGGTGCAGCTCGGCCAGGGTCTGGAGCAGCGGCTGGCCGCGGCGATCACGCCGCCGCGACTCTCCGGTGATGACCAGCGCCGCGCCGCTGCGTCGGGCGGAATATTGCACCTCCAAGCTGTCGCTCGGCAAAAACGGCGCGATCATGTCCATCGCCACCCCGCGCACGCTCCCCAAAAGCGCCCCGAGCAGCCGGCTGCGGAACATCCGCGCCGGTAGTAAATCGGTCCACTGCAGCGACTCGGTCGGCTCTAGCGGAACGCGCGACAGCGCGGCGCGGACCAGGTGTAAAGCGGAATCGGGCGCTCCCACCAGATCATAGGCGGTAAAGAAGGCTCCTTCGACGGCGTAGTACAGGCAGGCGCCATGTTCCTGGGAGCGCAGGAGCCGCTGGCCGTACAGATCGAGTTCACTCACCACGTGCTCCACCCGCCCGCCGCCTTGGCCCAGCGGCCACACCATCCCGTGCGGGAAATGGAAGAAGGCGCTGCGCTCCAGCGCCGGCTCCAAGCTGCGCACGGTCTGGCCGGCGCGCGGCGTCATGGCGGCAATGATGCGGGGAGCTGCCGCCACCGCGCCGGCGGCGGACTTGGCTCCGGCGTCCTCTTGCGGCGCATCGGCGATGAGGACGGAATCGGAGAATCGGCACGGAATCGTCGAGTCGCTCATCTGCGGCCCGGACTGCAGCTGGAAGTGCACATGCGGCTGCGGCGACCGCCCGGAGTTGCCGCAAAACCCCAGCACCTCGGCCGCGGTGACCGTCTGGCCGGTGGTGACCCGGATCGAGCCGTGGGCCAGATGGGCAACCGTCGAAAACAGTCCCGGCGCGTGCTGGAGCACGACGAGATTGCCCCAATTTTTTTCCAGGTTCACGGTGCCTATTGGGTTGTCGGGAACATCGTTCACGATCTTCACGACCGTTCCCGGCGCCGCCGCCAAGACCGGCAAGCGATAGGCGCGGTAGTCGGCAAGCTGCGCCAGCCCCGGGGTGGCCACGTGCGCTTCCCCATCCTCGCCCAGCACTTCGAAGTCGAAGGCATAGCGCCAGGCGTCCTTGTGGGTGAGCGGGCCATCGATGCCCTGCGTACAGGTCCAGGCGCCGCGCACCGGCAGCCCGAAGCGCACCGGGTGCAGGGAGGAAAAGCGCTCGCGCCGGGTACGGAAGTAGGCCAGGTTCTGCTCCGGCGTGCCGGCGGCGAAATCCACCGACTTGGGACGCTGATCGAGAATGCGCTGGCGGAGCGCCAAGAGCGTGATGAGCACCGTTCCGTTAAACGGCACGACCAGGATCGGCAGCCCCAGCCGGGTCAGCGGACCGACGAGTCCCAGGGTCGCCAGCGCGCACAGCACGACCCCGAGCAGCGCGAGCACGAACGAAGACGGCGAAGGCACGAACCACACCCCGCCGAGCGCCACCGCGGTGAACGCCGCATTATAGGCCAGCGAGTGAAACAGCCCGTCGTCCAAGAGCACCGGCACGAGCGACCGCAGCCCCAGACAGCCAAGCAGCGCCAGAGACGCCAGCAGCGTGGCGATGCGGCTGTGCACCGTGAGCGCCAACAAGACCAGCAGACCGGCATCGGCACGTGGGATAAAAAATAGGGCCCCGACACTGCGCAGCAGGAGCAGGACGCTGCCCGGAAGGACCGCCGCGAGCGGCGATGGGACCGCCGCCTCCGCGTGGACGTAGTGCAGGCCGGCCGCTCCCGCTAGGCCAAGCAGCAGATGAAACGTACCAAGAAAGGATAACGATAAGACGGGCAGCCGCGCCGTTCCTAGGAGCGAGCGCAGCGCGGCGCTGAGCAGCACGCTGAGCGGTACGAACACGCAGAGCAGGAGCAGCCCGGCTGCGCCCAGCCCGAACCACTGTCCGATGCCCAGTCCCAGAAGTACTGCGCTGACCGCGTAGCTGCCATCGAAGATGGCCTCGCGCTCGACCCCGAGCCCGCGGGCCGAAAGCAGCGCCAGGAGCGTCGCCAGCACGCCGCCGATGAGCGCCCGCGGCGCTGTCGCCGTCGCCGCCACCAGCAGCGCCCCCACCAGCAGCGAGCGTGAGAACAGAACGCTGGCATAGGTCCGCAGCACCGCCGCGCCTATGCGTCCGGCGAGGTTAGAGTGCCGCTGCCAGCGCTGCGGGACTAGCGCAGCCATTCCGGAATCTCCTCCAGCGCCTCCAGGTCGGAGAGCCGCTCCGCCCGGCGGATGGTGGCGACCTTCCCGCCCGGACCTATCAGCACCACCGCCGGCCGCAGCGTAATGAACTGCATCCACTGGGTGACGTTGTAGGCGCCGACGTTGCGGAATACGACGCGCTCCCCGACCCCGAGGGGCGGCAGCTGCACCGATTCGCGCAGCACATCGATGTTCATGCACAGCGGACCGTAAAGGACCGTCGGTTCCTGGGTTCCCGGGGTGCTCTGGGCCGGCAGGACGTCGTGCTTGTACCAGAACGAAGTGAAGAGCAAGTTCACCCCGGCATCGAGAACCAGGCCGCGCCGACCGTCGGGCAGGCGCTTGGTCGCGACCACCGATGAGACCAGATAACCGGCGTCGTCACACAGCGAGCGCCCGCTCTCCACCACCAGGGTCGGCAGCTCCGTCGGCGCGTAGTCCAGGTTGGCCAGGGCGTCGCAGATCGCATCGGCGTAGCGCTCGTAAGGAGGCGTCGCTTGATCGCCGGACAGGTACTGTTCCTTGAGCGTATTGCGGGAGGCGAAGCCGCCGCCGAGGTCGAGAAAGGACAGCTTGAGTCCCATCTCCTGCTTCAGCTGGTTGGCGAAATCCACGATCTTGGTCGCCGCGATCCCGTACGCCACCGGCGCCAGGATGAAGGTTCCGATGTGGCAGTGCAGACCGACCAGATCGAGCTTGCCGCCGCCAATGATCCGGCGGGCGGCTTCGCGCGCCTGACCCGACTCCAGGTTCAAGCCGAAGCGGCTCCACGCCGGCAGCCCATCGACGGCCAGATTGACACGGATGGCGACGCGCGGACGCACGCCCAGACGCTCGGCGATGCGCTCGACGCGGGCCAGCTCATCCAGATTATCCAGGTGCAAGAGCGCGTCGCCGCGCACCGCTTTTTCGATGGCGTCGTCGGGCTTGAACGGACCGTTGACGTGGATGTGATCCGCCACCACCCCCGTGCCGAGCGCCTTGTCGAACTCCATCGGCGACACGACCTCGGCCCAGGCGCCTTCGCGGTGGAAGACGCGGCAGATGGCCTGCAAGTAGTTCGTCTTGTAGGACCACGCCAGCCGCACCTTGGGATAACGGCGGGACAGCGCCTGATACAGCTCCTGGTAGCGCTGGGTGAGGGTCTTCTGCGAGAACACGAACAGCGGCGAGCCGTACTGCGCCACCAGCTCTTCCACGGGCACGTCGTCGATATGGGTGAGCGGCCGGGCGCTCTGGGCGCGGCCGAACTTGTTCATCAGCCCCATCTGGTGGCGGAACAGGGTGGGGCGCTCGTAAGCGGGACGGACGTCACTGCGGGCGGCGGCGGTACTCATAGCGGGGCTCCCGAGGCTTCCTTGCGGCTGAGTTCTCCGTGAACGACGACGTTCTGGAAGTCCTCCAGGCTCGCGATCTGGTCAAGTGAGATGCGGACGAACAGCTTGCCGACGGCATAGTCGGACAGCGGGGTGAGGCGCCGGCCCAGCGCCAGCTCGACGACCGAGCGCGCCAGGTTCATGCCGGCGGCGCAAGACAGAAAGACCCAGGCGGGGAAGCGCGGGTTGATCTCGATCAAGTGGTAGGTTCCGCCGCGGTCGCGGATGAGCTCCAGCTCGCACGGGCCGCGCCAGGAGGTCGCCGCCATGAACTCGCGCGTCAGATCGATCAGCGCGCCGTCTTTGATCGTGACGCCGGCCCAGCCTTTTCCTTTGTCGGTGATGAGCAGCTTCTTCATCGCCACCGCGCCGACCAGACCGCCCGCGCCGTCGCCCACCGCGACGACGTTCACCTCATCGCCGGGCACCAGGGTCTGGACGATGATCGGCAGGCCCCACTGCGCCGCCATCTTGTGGAAAGCGGTGACGGCTTCGTCCAGGTTGCGGGCCAGCGTGGCGCCGTAGAAGACTCCCTTGACGAACATCGGGTAGGGAACCTGGAAGTGCGCCGTCTCCAGCTCGGCGACGCTGTGGACGACGGCAGTTGCGGGAACCGACAGCCCGGAGCGCGCCCCCAGGGTGGCCAGCTCCGCCTTGCCGCGCAGCTCCAGCTGGGCGCGGGTTGGCAGGAACGTCGCGATGCCAAGCTCCTGCAGGCGCGGCGCGGCTTCGATGAACGCCGGGAGCTCGGCGTCCAAAGTCGGAATGATGACATCCAGGCCGATGCGCTCATGGATATACTCCAGCCGCCCGAGCAGCGGGTCGAGCCCCTGCGAAGGGTAGGGCAGCAGGAATACGTCGCGCACGAGCCCTTCGGCATAAATGCCCGGGTCCAGGGCATCGTAGGCCAGCCCGACGTAGTGATCATTAGGCCGCGCCGCCCGCAGAGCGCGGATGACGCCTACGCCGGGCCCCGGATTATCCGTGGCGTTCAGACCCGTGACGGCCACGCACAGCGGGCGGCGGGCGGAGCTCATCGCCGCGCTCCGGCGCTGGCGGCGCGGGGGAGGTCGGCGTCCATTCCCGGGGCGATTGCCGCGCAGCCGCCCGGCAGGCTGACATGCACCGCTTGGCCGGAGTCTTCACCCGCAGGGCTCGCGGCGGGGAGCGCATCCAGCGAAAACTCGGCCGGCAACAGCCCCTGCTGGACGAGCAAGCGGACAAATTCACCGACGTCGCTTTCGAGATCGGCGCCGTCCACCTGAAACTCGGTGCGCAGGCGCTCGACGATCGCCGTGCGCGGCAGACCGTCGCGCAGACAATGCAGAAGAACCATGCCGGTCCGATTCACGGTGAACGTCCCCCCCGAATAGGGGTCGAACACGAATCCTGATTCGCTGAGCGCGAGATCGCTGAGACGCGCGGTGGCGGACATGTTTTACAGCTCCTTGGAGAGACTGAGAGTTAGATAGTGCGCATCGCTGGGGGTCGTCGTGACGGCTCCGGTTGTCGCATCGGTCGTGTCGCTTAGCAAGCGGTCATACCCGTAAGACACAGACAACGTAAAGCCTCCTCCGGGATGGCCGATGGCGCCGGCCCACAGTCCGTAGGGGATTCGCTCCGGGCCGTTATAGACGACCTCGTAGGCCAGCTGGGCCGGCCGCAGCTCCGGGCCGTACTTGCCGCCGGCGAACAGTCCGAATCGGGTGTGGTCGTAAGCGACGGTGAGGGCCGCGCTCGGCCGCAGCATGCTGCCGCTCCACTGCAGCGCCGCCGCCGGCCGCACCCGCAGCCCGCGTACCACGGGCAGCCACCAGGAAAGCTCGCCGCGCACGACGGTATCGGTCGGATATAGGCTGACGGCTGCAGACAGAAATCCATCGCCGAAGGGGCTGTAACGGGCCGTGGCGCCAAAGTGGTGCGACGTGTTGGCGTAATCTGAAGCGGCGGTACCGGAGACGGAAATCGGTTCGCTCAGCGAGCCCTGGAGCAGACCGTAATGCAAAGAAACCCCGAACTTGCGCGCCGCGTATCCGGCCGAGGCATAGACATCATGCTGGAGCCACGGGGCGCTGTTTTGCTCGCGGGTGGAGAAATAGGAAAAGCGGTAGGCCGCGCTCAGCAGCCAGCGCTCGTATAACAGCGCTCCCAGACGAGCGGTCGTCGCCGACGCCAGCTCGCGCCGCGGATGCTGGGAATACATGAAGACCCCTTGAGAGAGTCCAAGATACAGCCGCAGCCGCCGCGGCGCCGGGCACAGCGCCAGACCCTGCTGGGCGCCGACATCGCCGCGCTGCTTCAGCACAAGCTGGAAGTGCGGGCGGGCCTCGGCGCAGCGACCGAGCCGCTGCAGCGACCAGCCAAGACCGAGCTCCGCATCGACGCTGGCCGGATCCGCCGCCGCCGCTTGGCGGTACAGCTGTTCTGCCGGCCCGAACCGCCCGGCCGAGAATGCTTGCCAGGCCTGATCTAGGAGCGATGCCTCCGCCTCCGCGTTCGCGGCCGGCTCCTGCGCCCTGCATGGCTTGGCTGGCACGACCAATCCGCCCAGGATCAAGCCGAGAACGATGACGGGCTGGCGAGTCAGCCGCTGCAGAGAGAACAGAATCATCACAGCCCAAGACATCAAAGTATGTTGTGTAGGCTAAGTGCAGCATTTGGCGCAGAACGGCTCATCGCGGATGAAAATAATTTGCCGCTCCGCTTTTTTCCCACCACTCCGCCCACCACGGCTGCAGCCGCGCCCGGATCGGCGCGTGGGTCTCCGGCTGCGCCGGCCTAGTGGCCGGATCTCAATTCACGCCGGCCGCAAAGACCCCGAGAGCGTAGATATCCGCGCGGCCGTCGATGTCCGGCCGGGCCTGCCACTGCTCCGGTGCCATATAAGGCGCCGTGCCGATGATCATCCCGGTCGCCGTGAGCTTGTCATCCGTCGCCGTCGGATCTCCGCGCAGCTTGGCGACGCCGAAGTCGAGCACCTTGACGAACTCGGCGTCCGTGGCGCGCGCCGTGATGAAGATGTTGTCGGGCTTCAGATCGCGATGGACGATCTGCAGCGCGTGGGCGGCCTCCAGCGCGGTGGCGATCTGCATCGAGGCGCGGCCCATGGCGATGCAGGGGCTCGGACTTGGAACCAGCTCGCCGCCGGCGACAACTCCGGCCAGCAGCAATGGAACGGTCGACGCCAGGATCTTCACACGCATGACACCACTCACTCAACACGCACTGCACATGATCTTGCGCGCCGAACGGGCGTTCCGGATCATGCCCCGAAGCCACGCGACAGGCGGCCTATGGTTTGTGAAGTGTAAAGAGAGATCGTTACGGAAGAGTTGTCAGGGAATGATTTCAATCATGCCGCGCGGCGCAGATCGTCCGCCAGTGCGCGATAGGACAGCGCTTCGGCGAGATGCAGCCGCCCGATTGTCTCAGCGCCGTCGAGATCGGCGAGGGTGCGCGCCACCCGCAACACGCGATGA
>CALFML010000985.1 GCA_937879845.1 uncultured Myxococcales bacterium | reverse complement strand
TTCGACCTCACGGCCCCGGTGGGCGGCACCACGACGCTGTACCAGGCGGGCTTTGAGAACCGCAACATCGCCGCCACGTACGGTACGGTCTTGAACCGCCAGGCCCCGGTGCGGCTGCAGCTGGCGGTCCGCTTTCAATACTGACAAGAGCCCAAGCATGGCCCGCCCCGCCCCCCGCAGTCACGGCACCGGACAGGTCGTACGCTCGCTTATCGCCGCCTGTCCAAGCTCGGTGGTGATCGAGGAAGGGGCGCTCATCTTCCATCCCGAGAACGTGTTTTTCGCCGAGGATGTCTACGTCGGCCATTACGCCATCCTCAAGGGCTACTACAAGAATCAGCTGCGCATCGGCCGCGGGACCTGGATCGGGCAAGGCGCCTACCTGCACGCCGCGGCCGGGATCGAGGTAGGCACGCAGGTCGGCATCGGCCCCAAGGTCATGGTGCTCACGAGCGCCCACGAGCTGCCCGCTGCCGGCGCGGCGCCGGAAACGGAGGCGGAGCATGAGCCGATGGCGATCCTCGAGCGGCCGCTGCGATTCGCGCCGGTGCGGCTTTTGGACGGCTGCGATCTTGGCGTCGGCGCGATTATCTTGCCCGGGGTCACGGTCGGCGCGTACGCGCAGGTCGGGGCGGGTGCGGTGGTGACGGCGGATGTGCCGCCGCGGGCGATCGTGGCCGGCAACCCGGCGCGGCTCGTGCGAGTGTACTGACCGGCGCCGGGGCTTAAGAGGGGCTGAGCAGGCGCGAGATCAGCAGGGTCGAAAATCCGCCCAGCATGATCAGAAACGGCGCCACCTGGCGGTGATACTGCTCATCGTGGGCGTCAAGGTCGTGGTGGTGGCCGGTGACCTCCGGGAGCAGGTGTCCGGTCACGAGGTGAAGGAGCGAGCCGGCGACAAACGCCATCAGCAGCGACACCCCGTGCTCCGACAGCAGCGTCAAAAGCTTTGCCGCGGCGAGCATGCCGAGCGGCGTCGCCACCAGATACACCCCCATGGCCAAAAGCCGCGCCCGATCCGTCACCCGGCCGCGCCGCAGCATCGACATGAGCGTCGCCGACTCGGGAACTTTGTGCAGGATGAGCGCCAGCGCGAGCGCCGTTCCCATGGCCGGCATGACCCCGGCGGCGTACAGGGCGACGCCGTCGAACAGCCCGTGCAGCCATAGCGCGACCAGCGCCGACCACGCCATGCTCTGCCCCGGGATCGGACTGCCCTCGGAGGTGGCGTGATCGTGGTGGTGGCTGTGCTCGCGGTTGCCGAGCAGGTAGCGCTCGATGCTGAGCAGCGACAGAAACCCGAGCGACAGGGCGTAGCCGATGCTGACGTGGTCTTCGGCGCCGGCCCGCGGGGTGGCGATGCCGTGCTGAAACGCCAGCGCATCGGGGATAAGATAAAGCAGGCACACCGCCAGCATCACGCCGGCAGAGAACGATTCGACCCAGCGCGCCGACTTCTTTTGCCGCGCGAGCAGCTGGCTAAGCGCGGCTCCAGCCAGTACGGCGGCCGTCACCGTGCCCATGTAGGCAACGACAAGCCCCGTCATCCCCGGCGATCCCGTCTGCGCACCGAATCGGTGTCGCAGAAAACCGCAAGAGGGTCAAGGGTTTCAGGCGATATCGATTTCGATTACCGTTCCAGGTACCGGCCCAGGTACCGGCCCAGGTATCGGCCTAGGCACCGTCCCAGACTCGTCCCCGCGCGCGCGCCATGCATTTCGAGTCGCGCTCGGGTTTGATTCGTGAGCGTCGCGCCAGCTCGGCGTTGCCGCCCGCGCATACGCGGCAAGGTAGGCGGCGGGCGGGTCAAGCTCACAGCTTAGCGCCAGGGGCTCGGCAGCGGACCGACGGAGCGATACCGAGCGGTCGTTCGTATGTACCGAGCGGTCGCTCGTATGTACCGAGCGGTCGCTCGTAGATACCGAGCGGTCGCTCGTAGATACCGAGCGGTCGCTCATAGATACCGAGCAGTCGCTCGTAGAGTGAACTTGGACACCCTGGGAGATGCTCCGCTTTCCTCGAACTCGTTTGCGCGGCATGGGGACCTTGACCTCTACACAGCGGAAATTTATGTCCTCTATTACATTATCACTTTTCTGAGTAACTTGGAACAATCACCGCATCCGGAGGCCGGCGCTTTACTCCACCGACGCGCCGTAGGTTCGTGATACGCTGACCAGGCTCTGCGCGTAACGGCGGCGTAATGGCGACCCATATCGGTCGCGCAGCAAGGATTTGAGCATGGCAGATCAGTTCACCTCGGTCAGCGAACAAGGCCTCGGCGGGAGTCTCATGGACTCCATCAAGGGCGTGGCGGCGGGCGCGGTTATGTTCTTCGTTTCGTTCGTCGTGCTGTGGATGAACGAGGGCCGCGTCGATCCGTCGGAGCTCGCCAAGCGATCGACGCCGGTGAAAGCCGATGCCATAGACAGCAGCGCCAATGGCAAGTTCGTCTCGGTCACCGGGATGCTCAACACCGAGGAAAAAGTCGGCGACCCGGAGCTTCTGAATCCCGGCAGCTACATCAAGCTCGATCGCTCGGTCGAGATGTTCGCCTGGGTCGAGAAGAAAGAGTCCAAGACCGAGACCAAGCTCGGGGGCAAAAAGGTCACCACGACCACCATCATCCCGGTCAAGGAGTGGACCGCCAATCCCAAGCGCCCGTCGGAGTTCGAGCGGCCCGAAGGCCATGAGAACCCGGCGCTGCCGCTGTCGAGCGAGCACTTCGCCGCCGAAAAAGCCTTGGTCGGCAGCTATCCCTTCAATCCCTCGGACTCGGCGCTGCGCTTGCCGAGCGGCGAGATGCTGAAGCTGACCGACGATCTGGTCAAAGGCGCTGAGCCCGCCGCGGCAGCCAAGCCGGCTGAAGGCGGCGGCGATGGCAGCGCCGATAGCGGCGAAGGTAAAAAAGACGCGGTAAAAGGCGACGACGGCGCCGCGGCCGATGACGCCAAGAGCGATGATGACGACGACGACGACAAGTCCAGCAAGAGCAAGAGCAAGAAGAGCAAAAAGAAGAGCAAGTCGCACCGCAAGCACCACGGCCGCTCGAAAAAACGCACGGCGCCGCCGGTGAGTAAAGCCACGGTGGATAACGCCGAGCGCAAGGCGGAGTCGATCGCCCGCCGCAAGCCGCAGAGCTTCGTCCGCGCCAGCGACACGTACCTGTTCAAAGGCACCGGCACCCTGGATTCGCCGCAGATCGGCGACGTGCGGGTGAGCTTCGTCGCCCTGTCACCGGGCCTGACCGTCACGATGTTCGCCAAGCTCGAGGGCGGCCAGCTCGTGCCCTACACCTGGCAAAAAGGCGAGCGCCCGCTGTTCCGCGCCGAGGTCGGTCCGCGCGACCAGGCCCTGTCGACCATGCACGCCGAGCACAAGTCCATCGGCTGGCTGCTACGCATCGTCGGCTTCGGGATGATGTGGGTGGGGCTCATGCTGTTCTTCGGGCCGATCAACGCGCTGCTCGACATCGTGCCGTTTCTCGGCAGCGCGGGGCGGTTCTTGATCGGCATCGCCATGTTCCCGGTGGCGCTCATCCTCTCGTCGATCACGATCATCTTGTCGATCATCGCCCACAGCCCGATCCTGCTTGTGCTGTTCATCGTCGCGCTGGTCGGCGGCGCCTACTTTGTCTACCAGAAGAAGAAAAAAGCCGGGTAGACCGCCTCCCTGCGACAAAGACCGGGCAAGCGGCTCCGCGCGGGGCGCGGGGCGTGTAAGCTTCGGCCCATGTTCGTCTCGTTCTTCCAGGCGCTGCGGCGCGCCGGCGTACCGGTGGCGCTGACCGAGTATCTGACCCTCCTGTCCGCCTTGCGCGCCGGCGTATGCGGCTACAGCGCCGATGAGTTCTACTATCTGAGCCGCTCCTGCCTGGTCAAAGACGAGCGGCACCTGGACAAGTTCGATCGCGTCTTCGGCGCGTGCTTTCAGGGGCTGGAATCGCTGGGCGACCCGCAGACCGAGATTCCGGAGGAGTGGCTGCGCAAGCTGGCGGAGCAGCTATTGAGCCCGGAAGAGCTGGCGCAGATCAAAGCGCTCGGCGGCTTCGACGCGCTCATGGATCGGCTGCGCGAGCTGCTCGCCGAGCAGAAGGAGCGCCACGAGGGCGGCAGCCGCTTCATCGGCACCGCCGGGACCTCACCCTTTGGCGCCCACGGCTATAACCCCGAGGGGATCCGCATCGGCCAGGACCGCTCGCGCCACCGCCGCGCGGTCAAGGTCTGGGATCGCCGCGAGTTCAGGAACCTCGACGACTCGGTCGAGCTCGGGACGCGCAACATCCAGCTCGCCCTACGCCGGCTGCGCCGGTTTGCCCGCCAGGGGGCGGCGACCCAGCTCGATCTGGACGGCACGGTGGCCGCCACCGCCAGGAACGCCGGTTACCTCGACCTGCACATGGAGCCCGAGCGCCACAACGCCGTCAAGGTGCTGCTGCTGCTGGACATCGGCGGCTCGATGGACGACCACGTGCAGGCGTGCGCCGAGCTATTTTCCGCCGCGCGCAGCGAGTTCAAGCACCTTTATCACTTCTACTTTCACAACTGCGTCTACGAGTCCCTGTGGCGCGACAACACGCGGCGCTATGTCGAGCGCACGCCGGTGCCCGAGCTTTTGCGCACCTACTCGTCCGACTACAAGCTGATCTTCATCGGCGACGCCGCGATGAGCCCCTACGAGCTCGCCCAGCGCGGCGGCTCGGTCGAGCACTGGAACGAGGAGCCCGGCCAGGTGTGGATGGAGCGGCTGCTCGCGGCCTACCCGCGCGCGGTCTGGCTGAACCCCCTAGCCGAGGCGTACTGGCCGCACTACCAGTCGGTGGGGATGGTCGGAAAGCTGCTGTCCGGGCGCATGTTTCCGCTTACGCTGCACGGCCTTGACGCGGCGATGCACGAGCTGAATCACTAGGTCATTGCAGAGGAATCAGGAACAGTACGTCCTGATTACGGACTCCTGATTCCCGATTCCTCATGCAGCCCGACCGGCTACCGCGAAGCTACCCCGGGACAGTGGCGGGGGGAGTTGACCGGCAATCAGGAGATTGCCGGCGGTGAGCCGGGGTTTCTCGTCGATAAGCTCAAGGATCTTGATTTTGAGGAAGGTCCGTCGGCGACGGTGGAAATGCTGGCTCGTGTTCCGTCGTGGTTGCGCCCTCTGTTGCGGGCGCTGGTCGAGGAAGGGGATCGCGGTGTGGGTCCGCTGGCGGGCCTCACACCGGCCGAGCGCGCCGAGGTCATGAGCACGCGAGGCGTGCGTCGGGTGGTCGCGATCTTCGTCGACGAGCACCGCGTCGCGGAGTGGCAGCCCGACCTGCGGCGCTGGCAAGCCTACGAGTCCGACGCCAGCATCGACGACCCGCTCTTC
>CALFML010000984.1 GCA_937879845.1 uncultured Myxococcales bacterium | reverse complement strand
CTACACGACGCTCTTCCGATCTCAGATGGCCGCCGACCTGCGCACCGCCCTGGAAAAGGAGCGCTGGCTGGCCATCGAGAAGCAGAAGATGGGCGCCTACATTCCCCGGCACGTGCTCGATGAGATCTCGCGCAGCCGCGAGGAGAAGCTGGCGCTCGGCGGTAAGTCGGTTGTCGCCAGCGTCCTTTTCTCCGACATCAAGGGTTTCACTTCCCTTTCCGAGCTGCTGCGTCCGGAGGTGGTCGTCACCTTCCTCAATGAGTACATGACCGCGATGGCCAACGTGGTAGAGGCCGAAGGCGGGCTTGTCGATAAGTTCATCGGCGACGGAGTGATGGCGGTGTTTCTGCCGCAAGGGGAGGGCGACAACCACGCCCTGCGGGCGGTGCGGGCGAGCGTACGCATGCAGCAGGAGCTCGGGGGACTCAAGCTCCGCTGGCGCACCACCCGTCCGGAAGTGGCGAACCTGCTCATGCGCGTCGGCATCAACACCGGCGAGATGATCGCCGGCAACGTCGGCTCCGAGACCCGCATGGACTACACGGTGATCGGCGACAACGTCAACGTCGCCTCGCGCATCGAGTCAAACGGGGTCGGCGGCGAGGTCCACATAAGCGAAGCGACCTACGCCTACGTCCGCGGCTTCATCCAAGCCGTGCGCCTTGCCCCCATCCAAGTAAAAAACCGCGTCGCACCGGTGCAGATCTATTCGGTCGTAATCGCCGAGCCGGCCGCTGACGCCAAGGAGTGAGGCCCGGCCCCGGGGCATCGGCGGAAGCCGGCGCCCCAAACGCCTCTTGCCTCCCGGTGTTCTCAGCTTGCCCGCCGGGACAAGCCTCTTGTAATGGGGCCGGGGATGTCCTGTAGAATAGGCCGATGAAGATTTCGTTATTCATTTCCTATACTACGGGCGACAAGCAACACTTCGACAAGCTCGAAGCCTATCTAAAGTATTTGCAGCGCCAAGTGAACATAACATACTCCCATGCGGAGCTGATTCCGGGCGGGGTGAGTCGGCAGCAGTGGCTCCGGGATCGCATCGAGCAGTCGCAGCTCAACGTGTGCCTTGTAAGCGCAGACTATCTGGCCAACATGTATGAGGAGCTGTCGCAGCTTCTGCAGCAGAAGGCGCGCGGCGTCACGCTGGTTCCAATCTTGGTGCGGCCGGCGGCGCTGCTGGAGGGAGATCCGCTGGCGGCCCTGATGCCGCTGCCGCGAAACCGCAAGCCGGTCAGCGAGTGGTCATCGGCGGACGCGGCCTGGCAAGAGATCGCCCAAGAGCTCTTGGCGCAGATTAAAAACGTGCAGAGCCCGCCGTCGGGCCGCGGCCCGGGCGGGCCGGTGAACTCCGGCGGCGAGGAGCCGGGGCGTTCGGGGTCAGCAGAAGGAGACAAAAGTACGATGGGCTCTGAAATAATAAACACGCGCAAACTCCGCAACCTGATCGACGCGCTGCTGCGAACCGACTCGGATCTGGAGGCGTTCTGCCTCGATTTCTTCATGCCGGTGAAGCGGCAGTTCAGCAATGGGATGGATCGCAACCGGAAGGTCTCGCTGCTTCTTGATCAGGTCGAAGATCATAAGGAGATCGTCAAGGCGCTTGAGGAAGCGGAGCCGCAGAAGTTCGCCAAGCATCGGCACCTTTTGTCGTGACCGATGGGCGTCCGGTGTTCCGGCCGACCGCCGCTAAATAAACTGCGCCGATTTCACGAACGCCTCCGCATCCGGACCAAACGCTGCGACGATCAGAAAGGCCCCGGTCAGGCGGTTCACGACCACCTTGCCGATGCCGACGCGATGGCTCTTGGGATCGGTGAGCTTCAACCGGCGCCCGGGGTTTCCCTGGCCGTCTTTTATCGGCTTGGCATCACTGACCTGCACCCCGAGGGATAAAAACCCCTGCTGCTCCGCCGTGGTGAGAAGCCCCGGCAGCAGATCCGTCGGCGGGGTGTTCTGCGACTTTCCCACCATGGCGGAGACATAGTACATCGGGCCCGAGTTCAGACCGCCCACGGTCTGATAGCGCGCGATCACGAACGTCGGCACTCCCTTTTGCGTCTGCGCTTGCGGCGCCGCGGGGAACTTGGCCTTGTAGAGACCCTCGGGAGCTTCATAGTCGACCCAGGCGCCTTTCTTGTTGGCGGCCGCCGACCCGTCGCTCTTGCCGCTGCCGGCGGCGGCTACCGGCAGAAACTGCCAGCTCTGCGGCCGTGCCGGACAAAGCCCGCCGAGGCCATATATGCACAGCGCCAAACCCAAACCGGCCCACGACGAAGCTTTCAGGATCTTCATGCTGCCATCATAAGCCACGGCAGCGGGGGAAAGAAGCCTCTTTGACGGCGCGTCTTTTGGGGAACCTTGGTCTGGGCGTGGGCTTGGCCCGCGGGCTCACGGGATGCGCTGCAAGCGCAGGGTTTCAAAGGCGGTGGAGAGCAGGAGGCCGGGGACCGTCACCACGCCCCCGGCGTCAGCGGTCACGGTGCCGCTCTGGGGGCCCAGCTGCCAGGCCACGGTCTCACCGGGATGGCACAGGAAGCGCTGGACGCGGCGCGGGGTGACATCGACGCGCACCGGCAGGGTGCCGTCCAGCTTATCGCCAACCGTCGGATACCCCGGACGCGGCGGCGGTCCGCCCGCACCGTCGAGCACGCGCAGGGGAAATTCCAGCCGGTCCGCGGTATCAACGATGCGGCGGGCATCCCAGCGCAGCCCGCGGTTGCGGGCGCCGGCAATCTCGCCATCCCAGCCGGTATCCTCCGCCACGTCCAGCTTTCCCGCGTAGCCGCCGTCCTCATTCCAGCTCTGCCGGCCGTTCCCGTGTCCGGTGCCGGGGTTGCGATCCGCGGAGCAGCGCGAAAAAGCAGGGAAGGCAAGGTGCAGCCGCAGGTAGGCGGTGTCGTCGAAGACCGGGTTCCATCCCGCTTGCCACCAGCTGTCGGGCAAAACCGGATCCTTGGGGCCGTGGCCGCCCTCATCCCAGACTGCGAGATGGCCGACGTGTTGCTGCTGCAGCGCGTCGTAGTAGGAGCTGCTCGTGAGGGGGCTTTTCATGACCACGGCGCCGAAGTGGATGGTCGTGTCGTCCTTGCCGTGATGGAGAAACAGGAACTGCTGGCGCGCCTCTGGGCTCTGCGCCATGACCCGCGTGAGGTCGAGGAAATCCCATACTCCCAGACCTTGGCCGCCGTCGAGGTTGCGCTGCGCGCTGCCCCATAATGAGCTGAGCTGGGTGAGCCGCGTGGGCCGATGGTTGCGGGGGATGCCCTGACCGATGGTCGCTTGCACAAAGCAGAAGTGGCGCGCGTAAAGGAGTCCTAACGTGGCGGCGCCCGCTCCTCCCATCGACGCGCCGTCAAGGTAGATCCGCTCCGGATCGATCGCTGGGAAGGTGCGCAGCGCCCAGTCGACAAGGTTCAGCACGCGGCGCAGGGTATAAGGCGGGACCGTGCCACCGTCGGCGGCGCCCGCCGGCAGCTTTTCGTTATATCCCCACCAGTAGCTGTTCATCGGGTCGGCCGCCATGATGCGGACTTCTCCCTCCCAGCCGTCGCGCCCCGGCGCGCCGTCAAAGCCGTGCAGCACCACCCGCAGCGGCAGCCGGGGCGGGCCGCCGGCATCGAGCGGCGCCGTGACCACCGCCGGCAGCTCGCGTCCGGCATAGCCTGGGCTATCGAGGAAGCTGTCGGTCTTCTGCGCCATGGTGAGGCGGCGCCACGCGCCCACGGTCTCGCTCGCGGCGATCCGCGGCGCCGGCGGCGTGATGGTGTCGAGCACGGTGACCGGGAAGCTCACGCTGCTTGCCGCCTGGCCATCGCTGGCGCTGACCTCCACCTGCCAGGTCTTGCCGCCCTGGATGAAGTCCGGCGTGAAGCGCAGCCGCCGGGTCGGGTTGTCGAAATACGCGCCATCGGGGAGGCCGCTTACCCGGAGCGCGATCGGATCGCCGTCGGGGTCCAGGGCCGTAAGCGGCAGATCCAGGAACTGCTCTTCGGCGACCTGCTGCGGACCGGGATTCGCAAGGACCGGCGGCCGGTTGCCCCGCGGCAGCTCCGGCGGCGGCGATGCCGCATCACCGGTCGTGAGGCTGGTCGCCGCAGTGCAGCCGGCAAACCCGATAAGAAAAAGGGAGGATTCCCAGCGCAGCGTAGGGGGACGCATGCGCGCAGTATAGATCACCGGCCCGCCCAACCTGGGCTCGCGATTGCGCACGGAGCCGGGCTGCGCAAGCGCCGTCTGGTTCCTATCCAGAACCTGCAGCGAGGAGAGCCGCTCGGTGCGCACCCGCCCGCAGCGGCCTTGGGACCGCAAGGATGGGCTAGTCTGTCCACCCAAGCCCCAGCGGCAGCCGAATCACAAAGCGGGCGCCGCCGGTCCGTCCTTCCTCTAAAGAGATGCTGCCGGCGTGCTGCTGCACCACGGAGTGGACCTGCGGCAGACCCAGACCCGAGCCGAGCTCCTTGGTGGTAAAGAACGGCTCAAACAGCCGCGGGCGCAGCTGCGGCGGGATGCCCGCGCCGCTGTCCTCCACCGCCAGCACCACTTCGCCGGCGTGTTCTTTGATCTCGACGCGAACCCAGCCGCCGGCCGGAGTGGCCTGTATGGCGTTGAGGACCAAGTTGGTCACCGCCTGTTGCAGCTTGCCGGCGTCCCCGTCCACCGGACGCACGGGGTGAAAGTCGCGCAAAAGCTGCAGACCGGCTTGCTCCGCCTGCGCCGCAAACAGATCGAGCACCGCCACGGCGACTGTCGAAATCTCCACGGGCCGGTTCACAAGCTCACAAGGGCGGGCAAAAGACAGGAAGTTTTCCACGATGTGGGTGAGTCGCTGGAGCTCTTGCTGCACCAGGGACAGCGGCTCTAAAAGCGGCGGCTGCGTCTCAGCGTTGAGGCGCCGCAGGCGCCGCTCCAGCAGCGTGAGCTGAAGGGAGGCGGCGTTGAGCGGGTTGCGGATCTCGTGCGACAGTCCTGCGGCGAGCGTGCCGACCGCGGCCAGCTTCTCGGCGACCATCGCCCGCCGCGCCAGCTGGCGTTTCTCCTCGGTGTGGGCGACGCTGCGCACGGCTTGGCGGACCGCCAGCAGGAGCTCATCGGGGGAGCACGGCTTTATAAGATAAGCCCAGGCGCCGGAGCGCACGGCGGCGGTGGCCGACTCCAGGGTGGCGAAGCCGGTGAGAAAGATCACCTCGGAGTCGGGCTGCCGCTCCTTGAGCTGTTCCGCCAGCGTGATGCCGTTGCCATCGGGAAGTCGTACGTCGACCAGCGCCACGCAGAAGGGAGATTTATCCGCCAGCGCGGCGGCGCAGCTGGCAGCGTGCCGCACCAGATAGCCGGCATCCGCCAGAATCTCCCCAAGGTTGTCGGCCAGAGCGTGATTGTCGTCGACAATCAGCAAGGTGCGGCGGTCTGGCTCGCTCATCGTAGTTCGCCGATGGGCAGCTTTATGACAAAGCGCGCCCCGGTCTGCCCCGGCTGCGGCGCGTAGGTGATGGTGCCGTCATGCCGCTCGATGAATCGCTTGACCAGGGCCAGGCCCAGACCGATGCCGTTCGGCTTGCCGCTGATAAGCGGCTCGAACAAGCGCGGGCGCAAAAGCGGATCCACGCCGGGCCCGCTGTCAGCGATCACAAGCTCGATCTTTGGCTCCCGCGCCGCGGCGTGTACGGCCACCGTGCCGGAGGGTCCCACTGCGTGCAGGGCGTTTTCCAGCAAGTTGTGCAGCACCTGCCGCAGCTGCGTCGGATCGCCGCTCACCTCCGGGAGCGCATCGAGCCCGGTAATCTGCAGCGTCACCGCGGGCGGGATCGCCAGCGTCCCCACCACCCCGTCTACGAGCGCGCGCAGCGACACCCGCTCCCGCACAAGCGGTCGGTCGCGGATCATGTCGAGCAGTCCGGAGATGATGCTGTTGGCATGGTCGAGCTGCTCGCTGATGCGTCCCAGGTGCTTGGCCACCCGCTCATCGCTGCCGGCGCGGCTTTTGATGATGTACAGCGACGACTCGATGACGCCCAGGGGGTTGCGCAGCTCATGGCCGATGGAGCCGACGAGCTGGCCGAACGTGGACAAGCGCTCGATGCGGTTTTGCTGCGCGATGAGATCTTCACGGTAGGTGTGCAGCATGATCGCCAGCTCCAGATCGATGATGCGGTCCACCGCCCGCCGCGAGCGGCGGAGCGCGGTCGGACTTTCGGCGTAGACGCGCTCTAGGACCTGCGCCAGCTCGTTGCGCAGGACGTTCATCGCGCCGAACATGTAGTGCTGCGGCAGGGCGATGCGGACGTGCACGCGGCCGATGCGGCAGCGCAGCTCAAAGTAACTTTCGTCCCACGGGCCGGTCAGCAGGCGGTCCATCCACGCGGTCAGGGTGACCTTGAGCCGGCCGACCTGGCTCTCTCCGTCTTCGAGCGCGGTGCGCGCGCCCTCGTGATTGAGGATGCGGCGATAAAAGACGTCGGCGATGCGTACGAACTCGGGTTCCAGCACCGGATGGAGGGCGGCAAGGGCGGCTTCATCCTCGGCGTCGAACTGAACGTAGCGTTTAAGCTCGGCAAACAAGGTTTCCATCCTGCGCAGTGTGCGTACCTCCAAGCGTCGGTGTCACGGCCTTCCGCGGCGCCTCCTCATCCCGGGGTGTGCGACGGCCAGACGACAAGCACGGAGCGGTCGGCGTGCGACACGACGCGCTGCGCCGTGGTCCCGAGCAGCCGATCCAAAAACCGATGGCCGTGCGCGCCAACGACGATCAGATCCGCACTGCGCGCCTTGGCGGCGGAGCAGATCACCTGCCACGGGACGCCGACCTGGACCACCGACTCGACCACCAGCTCCGGCGGCAGCTCGCGGGCCAGCGTCTCCAGCTGCTTTTGACCGGAGTCCACCAGCATGGCCTCCACCTTGTCGGGATACATGGTGAACACCTCGGCGGGAAGCTCCAGCGGCCGCATGACAGCGCGCAAAAGGACGACGCGCGCATCCATCTTCTGCGCCAGCTCTTTGACGGTCGTAAGTACATCTGCGGCGATCGGTGAGCTGTCCAGGGCTACCAGATACGTCTTCATCAACGGCTCCTTTACGGCGGTCGCACCAAAGCAGGTGACTGCGTTACGGTCCTAAAAGACTCTCGCAAGCGATGTGCCACCGCCGCGACAGACGGAGACGGCCGCTCACCGGGCCCGATAATAGCGAAAAATTTTCTGGGGCGCGAGCGCTGGTGCGCAGATTTTGCGCGCTGCCGGCCCAGCTCGATCCTGCCCGCTGGATCCCGGCGGCGGTTACGCGGATGGAGGGTGATAGCTAGCTAAAGGAAGCGGGAATGCCTGGCGGTGCCGGACCGGAATCGCCGGCTTCCCGACCGCCGCGCGGCTCAGCGAGTGGCCGAGACGTAGAAGTTGAAGTCCACCTTCACCGGGGAGTCAGAGGTCGAGCTGACCTCGACATAATGGGTCCAGCCGGCGCACATCCCCATGAAGCAGTAGTAGTCGTAGGAGTCGCTATAGATCGTCTGCGAGCCGTTGCCGGTGATCTGGAAGGTCTTGACGACGCCGCTGTTGGTTAGCTTGATGGTCGTCACTCCCGCCGCCGTCGCCCCCGCCACGGTCACCGAGTCGGAGTTGCGGTAGTAGCCGGGGTTGGGCGGCGCCTGCGTCCAGGTGAGGTTGGCGACGTCTTTGGTGCCGCAGAGGAAGCGCTGGTTGTGCTGGGAGACGCTGCGGCCGGAGGTCGAGACGCTGGTCGTCTTGCCGCGGTCGGGATCGGCGGTGCAGGCGGTGCAGGTCAGCGTCGACTGCACGCACATGGCGTTGCTGCCGCAGTCGGCGTCGTCGCGGCAGCCGGCGCGGCACTTCATCGCGTCGCAGATCTGGCCGGTGCTGCAGCCCGCGTCGTTGCGGCACCCGGCGTGGCAGCGCAGGTTGTCGCAGATCTGGCCCTTGCTGCAGCCGGCGTCGGCGGTGCAGCCCGGCTTGCAGGTCAGCGTGCCGGCGTCGCAGTACTGGTTCATCGGGCAGTCGGGATCGCGGCGGCAGCCGGTGCGGCACAGGGTGCTGTCGCAGATCTGGCCGGCGCCGCAGGTGTTGTCCATGCGGCAGCCGACGCGGCAGGCATCCTTGTCGCAGATCATGCCGGTCTTGCATGCCGTGTCGGCGCGGCAGCCGGCGTGGCAGGTGCGGCTGGCGGAGTCGCAGATGCGGCCGTCGGCGCACTCGCCGTCCATCAGGCAGCCGACCTCGCAGCGGTTGGCGGCGAGGTTGCAGTAGCTCTCTTTGGGACAGGGGCAGGTCGCCGGCAGATCCACGCACGCGCCGTTCATGCAGACCTGGTTCGCGCCGCACTTTTCGCACACGGGAGGACTCATCGCCAAGTCGGCAGCCGGCGCCGAGCCGTCGGGCGAACCTTCGGCAGAGGTGGGCTCGGCAGGGCTTTGGCAAGCCCCGGTGATTAGCAAGGCGAGAGCGGAAGCGAGGATAAGAGACTGAGCACGGAGCGGTCGCATCACGTCGGACTCCTACGGGAAGACAAGACGCGGGGACCATACTGGCTAGGCGGCGCGCAGCGCAAGCGGATCGGCAGGATTTGGCCGCTGGCTGGCTATGTATCGTCTTAATTATCGCCTTAATTATCGTCCAACTCTGGAAGGCGCTGCGATAGAGTCCGCAGCCATGCGAGCAAATCAAAAAGCAGTCCATAAATCGTCGGCCGCTTTGGCGGTCTTATTCTCCGTCGGGATCACCGGCCTCTTCACCCTGGCGGCGTGCACCAGCCAGAACCAAAACAGCTGCCCCGCCGAGCAGTCCGATTGCGACGGCACCTGCCGCAACCTGTCGGCCGAGCCGGATCACTGCGGCAGCTGCGGCACGGCCTGCGGCGGGGAACAAGTGTGCAGTCAGGGCGCGTGCAAGAGCGACTGCAGCGAGGGCCTGGTCAACTGCTCGCGCAGCTGCGTCGATACGGCGGTGGATGCCGCCAACTGCGGCAGCTGCGGCATGCACTGCGCCGCCGGCGCGACGTGCCAGTCCGGACGCTGCATGGCCGTCGTCGCCGAGTGCAAGGACCGCCTCAACCTGCAGAGCACCGGCGCCTATGACGTAGCGTTCAAGACGGTGCAGATCTCCGGCCGGCTGACCAAAAACGGCGCCACCCTGCCCGATGGGATAAACCGCGGCTCGCTGCTCTTTGTCGCCAAGCGCGGCGGCTCGCGCGCCATGCCGGCGTTTACCGCCACCGGCGAAGCCACCTACGCCGGCGAGGTGTTCGCCGGGACTTACGACATAAGCTATCAGCCCAGCATCTACTGCAAGACCGGGGAGGCGCTGCCCTGCCAGCAGGTCCTCCTGCGCTCCGATGTCGACCTGACCCAGGCCGGCGCGCTCGACTTCGATATCAAGACGGTGCAGGTAAGCGGCAAGCTGACCAAGAACGGTGCCCGCGTCGCCGATGACGTCACCGACCGCGGGTACCTTTCCTTCACCATGGTCAACGGCGGCAGCCGGGTCATGCCGTCGTTCGGCGTAACCGGTGAGGCCACGTACCTGGGCGAGCTCGTCGCCGGCACCTACGACGTCTCCTATCAGTCCAGCACCTACTGCAAGACCGGCGGCGCTCTTCCTTGTCAGCAGCTCCAGCTGCGGGCCGGCGCTGCGCTCACCGCCAGCGGTGCGTTAGACTTCGATGTCAAGACGGTGCAGGTAAGCGGCAAGCTGACCAAGAACGGCGTGCGGGTCGCCGACGATGTCACCGACCGCGGGTATCTGATCTTCACCCTGCAGAACGGCAACAGCCGCGCGATGCCGTCGTTCGGCGTGACCGGCGAGGCCACCTACCTCGGCGAGCTGTTCGCCGGCACCTACGACATCCGCTACCAGCAGAGCGTCTACTGCAAAAACGGCGGCGCCATCCCCTGCCAGTCGATTGTCCTGCGCACCAAGGCGGCGATCGGCGCCAGCGGGGCCCTGGACTTCGATGTCAAGACGGTGCAGGTAAGCGGCAAGCTGACCAAAAACGGCGTGCGGGTGGCGGACGACGTCACCGACCGCGGGAGCCTGATCTTCACGCTGCTGACCGGCAGCGCGCGCAGCATGCCGCCGTTTGGCGTAAGCGGCGAGGCCACGTACATGGGCGAGGTGTTCGCCGGCACCTATGACATCTCCTATCAGCCCGGCACCTACTGCAAAAACGGCGGCGCCATCCCCTGCCAGTCCGTGGCCCTGCGCACCAAGGTCGCGCTGAGCGCCAGCGGAGCGCTCGACTTCGATGCCAAGACCGTGCAGATAAGCGGCGCGCTGACCAAAAACGGCGCCGCGGTGGCCGACGACACCGTCGATCGCGGCTATCTGGTCTTCTCGCTCCTTACCGGCGGGACGCGGACCATGCCGGCGTTCGGCGTCAGCGGGGCCGCCCAGTACATGGGGGAGATCTTCGCCGGCACCTACGACATCCGCTATCAGCCCAGCGTCTACTGCAAAAACGGCGGCGCGCTGCCGTGCGAGTCGCTGATCCTGCGCACCGGGAACGCCATCATGAGCTCCGGGGCGCTGGACTTTGACGCCAAGGCGGTGACGGTCTCCGGCGCGGTGACCAAGAACGGCGCGGCGGTGCCCGATGATGTCACCGACCGCGGCTCGCTTGTGTTCGGACTGGCGCCGCAGGCCGGCTCGCGGAGCATGCCGCCGTTCGGCGTGAGCGGCGCCGCTTCCTACAAGGGCGAGGTCTGGGCCGGTGCGTACGATGTCACCTACCAGCCCAACATCTATTGCAAAAACGGCGGCGCGCTCCCCTGCCAGAGCACCCTCGTGGTCGGCTGCCCGCCGCCGACCACGATGCCCTAGCCGGCTGCCGCATCGCGGCAAGCTTTGATCTCCGCGCGGCGCGCCGACCGGCCGCCGCGCCGCTCAGGGTTCCTGGCGATAGATCGTTCCGCCCTTAATCACCAGCTTGATGCGCCGCAGGGCGGCAATATCTTTTTTCGGATCCCCCTCCACCGCAATCACATCAGCAAGCAGTCCGGGCTTGATGCGGCCCACCCGATCGCCAAGACGCAAAAGACGCGCTGCGGTTGAAGTGGCGGCGCGCAGCGCGGCTTCGCTGGTCATGCCGTAGCTGACCATGAGCTCCAGCTCGCGCGCGTTGTCGCCGTGGGCGAAGACGCCGACGTCGCTGCCGCTCAGGATCTCCACTCCCGCGGCGAGCGCGGCGCGGAAGCTCTGGCGTTTCTGGCTGAGGGTCTTTGGCTCGGGGTCCTTGTCGCGGCGCCAGCCGGCGTACTGGCTGAGCGCTTCGCCCGCGGTAAGCGTCGGACATAGCGCCACCTTGCGCTGCGCCATGAGCTGGAACAGCTCCGCGGTCCCGCCATCGCCGTGCTCGATCGTATCCATGTCCCGCGCA
>CALFML010000983.1 GCA_937879845.1 uncultured Myxococcales bacterium | reverse complement strand
GGACGTCAGATGGACGTCCAAATCGCGCCCGCGCAAACCGCGCTCACAGTAGAACGCAACGCACGTACTACGAAGCAGCCGCGCAGATCCAAGAACCGAAAGAAGGCCGATCTGGATGAAGAGCGGGGCCGCTTTCGGCACACCATCCGGCTTGAGCCCAAGGTGGAACAGAAGCTCCACATAGTGGCCGAGATCCTGGGCATCGATCTGAACGCCGCCATCGCGGTGTGCATATCAGTCCACCACCACCGGCTGACCAGGCCGGGCAGCGGCGACCCCTGATAACGGCTCCGCCCTCCATGCAAGCAGCCGTCCGCGATGGCCGCTGCTTTGCAGCCCCAAGCCCTACCTGAACCGGCCTCAGAACGTAAGCCAGCGCGGTTTGCGACCTAGGCCCCACTAGCGGCTAGCAGTCCTGGTCAGCTTGCGAAGCGCCTTGCGCTCGATCTGCTGTGCGCTCGCGCGGGATCTCCATCCCGTCGGCGACCTCCTCCAGCGCCACGTCGAGGACGCTGGCTGCGGCCGGCAGGATCTGCTCACGATCTCCCCGTGCATCTCTTCTTTCATCCGCGGACGCTGGCGCACCGCGCTTGCCTGGGTCACGCCGCGCGCCTATAACCAGCGCATGCGCAACCTCAACCTGCATGTCACGGTGCCTGCCGATCGCAGGGTGGTCGTCCAGCTGCCAGAAGAGGTCGACCCCGGCGAGGCCGACATCACCATCATCGTCCGCAAGCGCCAAGCTGCTCGTGCCGAGACTTCGTTCCTCGACCGCCTGCCCAGCCTGAGCGTCGGCCCGTGGCCCCAGGGGACCACCTTCAGCCGCAGCGAGATGTACGGGGACGATGAGCGCTGACCGCATCTTCCTAGACACCAACATCCTCATCAGCGCGGTGCTCCAGGAGTCGCCGCGCTACTTCCACGCGCGGGGTGTGCTTCGGCGTTTAGAGGAGATGGACGTCGAGGTGTGGGTGAGCCGGCAGGTGCTCCGCGAGTTGCTCGCGGTGCTGTCTCGACCGCAGGCGTTCACAAACCCGCTCCAGCTCGCGGACGTGCTGGCCGTCGCGCAGGAGTACGAAGACCAGTTCGTGGTCGCCGAGGACCAGTCCCTGGTCACGCAGCAGCTCTACCTGCTTCTCGACAAGGTCGAATGCGGTGGCAAGCAGATCCACGACGCCAACATCGTCGCCACCATGCTCGCCTACGGCGTTCCCCAGATCGTCACCTACAACCTGGCCGACTTCAGACGCTTCGAGGGGCTCGTCTTGATCACGGGCGAGGTCTAGGGCGCGGCAGCTGGCACCGGCAGGCGGCGCGCGTCGCGCCGGGGCAGGGTGCAAGAATGAGGTGCTAGAGTGCCGCCTTCGGCAAAGTGGGCGATGGAGGGTGCCACGGCTCTGACGGAGCCTGGCACCCCTGGCACCCCGGCGCTTGCGCAGACTCCGATGAGGAACTGCCAGACCGCCAGAGACCTATTCTAGTGCCCGGCTAATGGCTAGCGGCTGGTTTACCGGACTCAGTCTCGGTAGCAGTTGGGTCGGCCGGTCCACCCAGCTCCTCGTAGTAGCGGGCGATAGCCAGTCGCAGTACGTCGGAGACCGAGTAGGTTTCCCCGTCGCGGTCCCGAAGGCGGGACACCATCCAGCGCACTGCGGCCATCTCCTGGTCATCGACGCGGACCTGGGGCAGCGCATTGGAGCGCTTCGATCGAGATCGGGGCGCGAACATCGGGCCTGTGTGTAGCATCGCCGCACTGCGATTCTACTACCGATCGCGCGTTCTTAGTCGCGTTCTGATTTGTATTCTAATTTGTGTTGCAAATTGCTCATGGCGCGATTACACCGGGGCTGAGCAGTAGCCAGCTCAACATAAAAACGGTCCGGCAGCGTGAGCTGCACGGACCCCAGCCAGCGCTGGACCCCCGCCGTGGAAAGCAAGGTCCCGCGCCAACAGGAGAAGTGTCTACCATGACCCACCGCCTCATTGCTACCCGTGTGTCCGCCGTCCACCGTTCCCGTCACCGCCGCCAAGCTGCCCCGCATCACAGGCAGCTGCGGCTCCTTAAGAGCCTCGCCCGCCTCCTCCGCGCCGCTCCTACCGACGGTGCCCGATGAGCCCCGCCGCCAGCAAACCCACCCTTACGATCACGCTTTGCGCCTCGCCCGACCCCGACTACGCCCCGGAGTCGCACAGACGTTTCTTAAGGGAGGGCGTGGAGTTGCTACGCAAAGACCTGGCTGCGGGTACCGGCATTGCGACGGAAACAGTGCGCAACCTCGAGACCGGCCGGCACGCGGCGACGCCTTGGACCTGGAGCCGGCTGCTGAGCCACCCCGCGCTGCAGGACCTGCCGCGGCTTGTTGCCGAGGCTGGCTTGACGCTTCCGGCCGGGGCGGTCGCACCTATGGGCGGCAGTACTTCGGCACCGCTGCGCGGGGGGACCGGATGTACTCCTGCCGCGACGCAGGTCGCGTGGGGGGAGGGCGAGGGCGAGAGACGCGGGGGTGCCAGCGTTGAGGAGAGCGAGGATGGGGACGGTAGCGGGGACCGGTCGGCCGGCTCGGGCCCCGGTAGGAGGGACCGATGAGCGCCAAAGATCCTAAGCACCCCAAGGGCCCTAGGATCTCCATCCCGCACCTCCGTGGGGAGCCAGGCTGCGGCTACCGTTGCCGCCTCAAGACGCTGGGCGGCAAGTGGGTCCAAGGACCGACGTGCCCCACCGAGGAGGAGGCGCTTGCCGCCGCTGCCCGGAAGCTGGCGGAGCTGGATGCCGCGGCAGCTGGACCCCCCATCGTGGAAGCCGCGCCCTCGCAGGACCAGCACCCGGGCCCACACACGCGACCAGCGGCGCCGAAGGTCGGGGCCGGTACCGGCATGCGCATCCAGGGCGTGTACTTTGAGAGCGCGCGCCAGCGCTGGCGGTGCAAGGTGATGATCGACGGCGTCCAGCGGTCCGCGCCGATGGCCGGCACGGAGGCGGAGGCGCTGCGTCTCGCCGAGCAGATGCTCGCGGATGCGACGCGGCAGGGAGCCCGCACGATCCAGAGCGCCATCAACGCGCTGGTGGAACACAAGCGGCAGAACGGCGCGGCGGCGAACACCTTGGCGGGGACGCAGCGCGGGCTGGAGGTGTTTTTCGCGGGCATGCTGGACTCGCCGGTCTCCCGCGTCACCGAGCGGTCCGCCCAAGCGCAGTACGACAAGATGCGGGAGACCCCGTCTGTGCGGACGGGCAAGCCGCCGTCCGCGGACACCCAGCGCTGCTACCTGAAGCACGCCAAGATGTTGGCGCGGTGGTGCGTAAAGCGGGGTTGGCTGCGCGGTCCGAGCCCGTGCGACGCAGTGGAGGCTGTGGGCAAGCGCCGGTACGGCAAGCCCCAGCTCAGCCGGCGCGAGCTGCTCCAGCTCATCGACAAGTGCCTGGAGCTTGCCGGGCAGGACGATCTCGGCGCGGCGGCGGTGCTGGTCGCGGTCTGCACCGGCCTGCGCGCCAGCGAGGTCTTGAGCCGCGAGGTCAAGGACCTCGACCTCGAGCAAGATCCAGATACGGGCACAGATGTGCCTGTCCTCCGGATCTGCGACAACGCGGAGCGCGCGTTCAAGCTCAAGACCGGCGACAGCGCGCGCTCTGTCCAAATCCACCCGCTCTTGCAGCCGGTACTCGACCGGCTGGCCGCAGGCAAGGCTCCGGCTGATCCGCTGTTTCCGGGCACGCACGCGGGGCGGCGCCGGCGGCAGTGGCTATGGACCGAGGTGGGGCGCCTCACCCGGCTTGCCGGAGTCTCGGTGGTCTGCGTCCACGCTCTTCGGGGGAGCCTCGCGATGGGGGCGGCTGCCAGCGGGGTCCGCGTGGACCTGATCTCGGCGGTGTTGGGCCACGCCGACTCGAGCATCACCAAGCAGCACTACATCCAGCGCGGCACCTTGGAGCGCGCGCAGCTGGAGCGCGCCCAGGCTGCGCTGCTCCGCCCGCAGCACGCTTCTCTCGCCTCCTAGCCGGCCTTGCGCCGCGGTGCGCGCGCCACGCGCTGCTGAGGCACCCCTCCATCTTCCTCCGCCAGCTCGCCAGCGCCGCTCTACCTTCGCTTGGTCGCGGGCGCTCAGCGCATCTGGCTCGCTCAGCAGGTCCACCAGGGCGCGCTCGATATGGGGGCGGAGTTATTCCGCCAGCTCCGCGGCAAGGGACTCTGCTTCTGCGCGGGGGAGTTTGACCATGCCGCGCTTACCCGCGCGGAATTTCCTGCCGGCGCGGCGCGCTCCTAGAAAGGGCGTTCCACTTTGTCCCCGCTGAGACACAGACGGTGAGCGCGCGCCTGCGGAACAAAGTGGAACGGGGACACGACGGAGTGATGTTTCCGGTGGCGAGGTCCGAATGCGGCAGCGCAGGCGAGATGGGAATGGCGCGGCGGGCGCGCGGAAGGGAGGCGGAGGAGGCGGCTACGGCTCGACGGCGACTTTGACCGGGTTCACCCAGGTCTTGTGTTCATCGGTGTAGTACAGGTACGCGGAGCTCGCCTGGGAGGTGAACTCGCCGGGCGCGAAGGCAATCAGATCGAGCGGCAGCTGCACCGAGTCGTTGGGCTTGAGCTCACGCAGGTAGAGGTTTACTTCGCGCGGCTGGGTTTCATAAAACGCGATGAGTCCCTTTTCGCGCAGCTCCTTGAGCTGCCAGGTCTGCAGCATCAGGCCGCCGGGAATCTCTACCCGCGCCAGCGTCATCGGCTGGCCCTTGTCGGTCTTGTTGCGCACGGTGACGTTGAGGCGCACCGACTCACCGAGCTTGACCTGGGTGCGCTCCAGCGCCGTGGTCAGATCCACCGTCGCCTGCGGGCTGCTCGCCGGGGTGCTGGCGCGGTACTCGACGCCGAGGCTGAAGGGCAGAGTGCCGTTGCCGGTGTGGCGCAGCTCGACGCGGTTTGCGCCGGAGCGCAGCTGCTCGCCGAAGCCGCTGAAAGTGAGCGGCTCGCGATCTTCGGGCTCATAGCTGCGGGTGCCGACCCTGGCGCCGTTGACGTAGAGGGTTACGGTGCCGCTTGTGCGCTCGCGGCCGCGCGCGGTGGCGTAGGCGGTGAGCGCCTTGAGCCCGAGCACCGTCGCCTGCGTCGCTCCCCAGGCGCCGTAGGCGCGGCGGTGGCTGACGAGCCATTCGATCGCGCGATCGGTCTGCTCCTGATAGGCGCCGGACTTGAGCAGCGCAAGGACGGCGAGCGAGGTGGTCTCGATGTACAGGTTTTCGCCGCCGGAGCGGGTGATGCTGTGGCTCTCTTTTTTCCAGCTGCCGTCGGCTTCCTGCAGCTGCGCCAGGCGGCGGGCGGCTTCTTGGCCGGCTCCCTTGTGGCCGCTGTTTAGGAGCGTGCTGGTCGAAAGAGCCAGCACGTACGCATCGTTTGTGCGCTGGGCGGCGCGGGCCGAGGCTTCGATCTCGGGCTCGAAGCCGGGCTGCCGCGCTTCGGTGAGGCTCCAGGTGATGTAGGCGTTGGTGACTTCGGGGGAGGCGGCGCCGAAGGTGTCCAGCGCCTTGGCATCGCGGGAGAATCCGCCTTTGCCGTCGCGGCGGCTGCGCAGCCAGTCGGCGGTGCGGGCCAGCATCTGCTTATCCACGTCATGATAGACCGACTTCATATCGGAGAACTCGACCAGGCCGTAAGCGGTGAGCGCCTCGTGGCCGGGAGCGGAGCCGAACCACTCGTAGCCGCGCTGCGGCGTCTCGAACGCCAGGAGCTTGCGATAGCCGTCGTCGATAAGGTGGGTGGCGCGGCCGATGAGCCGCGGATCGGCGATGCCCTGCTCTTTGAGGTAGCGCAAGATCATCACGTTGGGATAGTTGACGCTGGAGGTCTGCTCGAAGCAGCCGGCGGGCTGGCGGAGCATGCCTTCAAGACCGGCGATCATCGTGGAGACGGGGCTCGTGTAGACCTTCACATGGCCCTCTGCGGTGCCGGGCAGGACCTCTCCGAGCTCCAGCTGGGCGGTGAATCCCTCCACGCCCTTGAGTCGGCCGGCGCGCGAGCTGTGCTGCGGGAAGCCGCGCGGGCTTACGCGCACGGCGCGGGTGAACTCATCGCGCAGCCCGCCGGCGTCGGCGACGAAGTGGACCTCGCTCATGCCCTTTTTGCCGCTGACCGTGATGGGGTAGTAAAGGGTGTCGCGGGCCGCGGCGGCGATGGTGCCGTGCGTGCGCTCGACCGGGCGGTCCAAGGTGAGCAGGGGTCCGAAGCTCGATGTCAGATCCACCCGCTGCGGCTCGCTGCGTTCGTTGGTGAGCACAAGCGGCAGCTGCAGCTTGTCGCCTTCGCTGACTTCCAGCGGCAGCTTCACCGCCATGCTGAAGGGCAGGCTCGACTTGATGACCGTCTCATCGCGTCCCGCCGCGCCGGCCGCGACGCCTTCGGTGACGACGCGGAACGAGGTGATGGCATCGGACAAGGGGAACGAGACGCTGGCCTTGCCATCCTGGCCGGTCTGGACCACGGGCTGCCAGAACACGGTCTCGCGGAAGTCGGTGCGCGGGCCGCTGTAGTCCGGCGCGTAGCTCGGGATCGGGAACACGCGAACGGGAGCCCAGGCCTCGACTGGACGCCGGTGACGGACCACCGGCGGCTTGGCGAGGACCAGACCGCCGCCGACCACCCCGCCGACTACCCCAGCGCGCTTGCCCTCCGCCGCAACGGCGCCGTCGCCGAAGCGCCCAAGACCGTTTTCGTCCGCGGCGACCGCCTGCCCAGCTGGGGCCGGGCCAGCAGCGAGGTTGTCCAGATCCGCGGGCCGCGCATCCTTCTTTGCTTCCTTCTTGCCCTCCTTGGCCTTGGGCGCGGGCGGCTCCGCGGCCGCGACCACGACCGCGCGCGGCGCCGAGCGGGAGGCGCTGGCGGTGTCTTCATTCGGCTTGGCGTCAGCCTTGGATGCAGCGCCGCGCGTCGCTCTGGGCTCCGGTTTCGCTGCCGCCGTAGCCGGTGCGGCTTGCAGGGGCGTCGGGGTCGCCTGCGCGAACACGGGAGCCGGGCGATCCGGCGCCGGAGCTTTGGCCGCTGGTGCCGGCGGCGGCGGCGGCGCGGATTCGCGCTCCGCGGCTTTATCGGCGGCTTCGAAGGCGGCGCGTCCCTTGGTCGCAACGACGTTTTTTTCCGCCCGCTGCGCCAGCTTGGCAGGCTCTGGATCCGCGATATGCTTGTCGCGCGCGTGCGCTGGATCCGCATTGGCATCATCCCCGGGCGGCGCTGCGGCTATCTCTACGGGAGCCAAAACCTTGCGCGGTTTGTTGACCGGCGGCGGCGGCGCTGAAACGGGGCCGGCGCTGCGCTTGCGCAGCGACTCGAAATCGCCGTCACCGCCGGTGGCGATGCGGACCGGCGCGCGCGACTCGTTGCGGGCGACCAGCTGCGACCCGAGGACCGGCTGCCAGTCAAAGCGCCGGTAGCCGCGCGTCCCCATGAGCAGATCCAGCGCCATCGCCGATTTGGCCTCGCTGAGATCGAAGTAGAAGTTGGGCTCCTCGATCTTGCCGGGCAGCTCGGGCTCAAGATACAGGCGGCTCAGCATGTGTCCGGTCTTGTCGTCGGCGAAGCTCAACACCGTGTCATCGACGACGGACATCGCCAGGTCGGCCGGCACCGGGCGGCCCAGCGCGTCGGTGGTCGTGATGTCGAGCTCGACCCGCTCCCGCGGGCCCAGGCTCTTTTTGCGCGGCGTCACCTGCACGTCCAAGCGCGCCCGCCGGTTGCGGTAGATGAGCCGCTCCGCCAGCGGCACCATGTCTTCGGAGAATACCGTCACCCGCGTCGCGCCTTGCGCCTTGGCCAGCGCCTCGCTGCCCACGCCACGCGGCTCCAGGTACACGACCGCCGGCTGATCCGGCATGACCTCGACGGCGGCGGCATCGAGAAGGTTCTCACGCACCGTGGCGGCGAGCAGGATCTTGCGCGCCTGGGTGCAGCGAACGCTCACCCGCGTCGCCAGCTGTTGGCCGTCCAGGTCGTCGATGCTGCGCAGCACGCAGCCGGCGGTGAGCGCGGTGGGCACCGTATAGCGGTCGGTGATGCCCACCGGGCGATCGATTTCCAGGTGGTAGTGGCGGCCGGGCATCGGCGTGAAATCGACGCGCCCCAGGCCATCGCGCACGCTCTCGAAGCGGGCTACCGTCTGGTCGCTGTCGTCGACGATATGGCCGGCGATGTCGGCGGGCTTGCCGAGCGGGTTCTTGGCTTCGAAGTAGACGCGGCCGGGCATCCCTTCCACAAGATCGCCGCCTTCGGGATAGACCGCGAGCATGAGCTTCTTGACGATGATCGGCACACGCTTGGCGATGGACTCGGTGAGCCCGCCATCATCTGCAAGGACGGTGAGCAGGCCGTCGCCCAGCGAGATCTCCTGCGGCAGGAAGAACCGCACCAGGCCGTCCCCCTGTGCATCGGTCTGCAGCGTCACCCGCGGCAGATCCTGACCGTCCAGGCGCACCGCCGCGGTGAGCGTATGGTTCTTGAGCGGCTCCCCGGTCGGCCGCTTCACCGCGATGGTGGCGGTCACCTC
>CALFML010000982.1 GCA_937879845.1 uncultured Myxococcales bacterium | reverse complement strand
TGGTGAAGGTCTTGTGGAGGTTGAAGTGCATGACGTCGATCCCGGTCTCGCCGGGCCGCACCTTGCCAAGCAGGGCGTTGAAGTTCGCGCCGTCCATGTAGACCAGGCCCCCGGCCTCGTGCACCGCGGCGGTGATTTCGGCGATCTGCTCCTCGAACAGACCGAGCGTCGAGGGGTTGGTGATCATGATCGCCGCCACGTCGCCCTTGTGCTGGGCGATGGCCCGGTGCACCGCCTCAGCCGGGAGCAGTCCGTCGGCGCCGGTCTTACAGCCCACGGTCTCAAACTGGTTCAAGCTCGCCGAGGCGGGGTTGGTCCCGTGCGCCGAGTCGGGAATCAGCACCTTGCGCGGCGCCCGCCCGCTCTGCTGGTGGTAGGCGCGGATCATCATGAGCCCGCACAGCTCCCCGTGCGCTCCCGCCGCCGGCTGCAGCGACACGCGCGCGAAGCCCGACAGCTCGCACAGCGCCCGCTCCAGGAGGTACATAAGCTCCAGCGCCCCCTGCAGCGTATCGAGCGGCTGCGCCGGATGCAGCCCGGCAAACCCCGGAAAGCGCGCCACCCGCTCATTGACCTTGGGGTTGTACTTCATCGTGCACGACCCGAGGGGATACATGCCGATGTCGATGGCGTGGTTCCAGCGCGACAGCCGGGTGAAGTGCCGCGTCACGTCCACCTCCGACACCTCCGGCAGTCCGGGGTCGGCGGCGCGGCTCAGGCTGCCAAGCAGCGCCGCCGCGTCCACTTCCGGCACGTCGAGCTCCGGCAGCGAAGCGCCGCTGCGTCCGGGGGTGCCGAGCTCGAAGATCGGCGCCTCGTGGTGCAAAAGATGGCGGGTGGCCAGCGGTCCCCGCCCAGAGGTGGAAGCCGGCGGCGAACCGTCGGCGCTTTCTTTGTTGTCGATTTTGGCGCTCATGGGCAGACCTCATCCAGGGCGCAGGCCAGGCGGTCGATATCGGTTCGGCGATGACGCTCGGTCACGGCGATGAGCAGCGTGCGCTCCGCCTCCGGCAGCTCCGGCAGCGCCAGCCCGGTCTGATCCAGCGGCACGCCGGCCAGGATTCCTTTTTCGCGCAGCCGCTGCGCCGCCACCGCCGCCGAGCCGCGCACCCGCAGGGCGAACTCATTGAACGTCGGCCCCGTCGTCGCGAGGGAGAAGCCGCGGACTTGGCTGAGCCGCTGTTTGGCGTACTCGCTCTTGGCCAGATTGATCTGCGCCAGACGCCGGAAGCCGCTCTTGCCGAGGAGGCAGAGGTGGATGGCGAACGCCAGGGCGATGAGCCCGTGGTTGGTGCAGATGTTGGATGTCGCCTTCTCACGGCGGATGTGCTGCTCGCGCGTCGACAGAGTCAGGACGTAGCCGCGCCGCCCGTCGTGATCTACCGTCTCGCCGACCAGGCGTCCCGGCAGCTGACGCACATACTCGCTGCGCGCCGCGAACAGCCCCACCCCCGGACCGCCCAGGGTCGGCGGCAGCGCCAGCCCCATCCCTTCCCCCGCGACGATGTCGGCGCCGCACGCTCCCGGCGCCGCAACCACCCCGAGCGCCAGCGGCTCCGCGCACACGACGATGACCAGCGCCCCCTTGGCCCGCGCCCGCTGCGCTATCGCCGGCACGTCTTCGATGACCCCAAGGAAGTTCGGCGTCTGCACCACGACGCACGCCGTCTCCTCCCCGCCGCTGTCGAGCGCCGCGTCCAGCGCCGCCAGATCGACCCGCCCGTCCAGACCAAACCGGACGCGCTCATAGAGCGCCCGCTCATCGGTCTGAAGCCCCGCCAAGTAGCAGTGCAGCGTCTCCACGTACTGCGGATGCAGCGCGCCGCACACGATCGTCCGCGTCCGCCCGGTGACCCGCCGCGCCATCAGCACCGCTTCCGCGGCGCTCGATGCTCCGTCGTACATGCTGGCGTTGCTGATGAACGGCGCCGCCGCCCCCGCGGTCACCGCCGAGCCGAAAAGCTCCGCCACGATCGTCTGATACTCGAAGATCGCCTGCAGCGTCCCCTGCGCCAGCTCCGGCTGGTACGGCGTATAGGACGTGTACCACTCCGCCCGCCACAGCATCGCATCGACCGCGACCGGGATGTGGTGCGGGGTGATGCCGGCGCCCAGGAACGCCAGCGCCGCCCCCTCGCGCGCGGTCGCCGCCACCGCCGGCGTGCTCTGACTCCCGAGCTCCCCGAGGTGCCCGAGCAAGCTCGCCTCATCGAGTGCCGGTATATCGAGCGGGCGGCTTGGCCGCAGCGCCGTCGGAATATGCGAAAACAGCGACTCGACCGACGGTGCGCCGATGAGCCGCAGCATGCTCGCCACGTCTTGTTCTGTGTGCGGGATGTATCTCATGGAGTGTTGTCTGCCCCCTAGGGAGTCCGCCGAATGCGCCGCGCCCGATCCCAGGCTGCCGTCGTCCGGCTCTTTTCAGCCGTTGTCCTTTACGTATTCCGCGTACTGGCTGGCGGTCATAAGGTCGTCCACCTCTTTGGGGTTGGCGATCTCGATCTGGAACAGCCAGCCCTCGTCGTAGCAGTCTTCGTTGAGGTTCTCCGGCTGGTCCCCGAGCGGATCGTTGACGCGGTGGATGGTGCCGGTGAGCGGCGCGAAGATGTCCGAGACCGCCTTGACCGATTCGACGGTGGCGGCGACCTGCTCGCGCTTGAACTTCTCGCCCTCTTTGGGCAGCTCGACCAGGGTGATGTCGCCCAGGGACTCGACGGCGAACTGAGTGATGCCGACGGTGGCAATCTTGCCCTCAATGCGCGCCCACTCATGCTCTTTGGTGTAGCGAAGATCGTCCGGGTAATCGTGGCTCATCTTTTTGGTTCCTGTAAGAAGTTGAAAGTCGAGTCAGGCCGGCGGGACGCGCCAGCGCGGCCGGCGGCTACCCGCCGATTTCGTCATCCTCCCGGCGGCACGTGGTTCCGTGCCCCCGGTCCTTCCGCTACCCCGCCGGCGCCTGCACAGCCGCGGGCCGACGATAGAACGGGCCTTTGACCACCTGGGCCGCGACCCGCTTGCCGCGGCAGTCGACAAATACGCGCGTACCCTCGACCGCCATCGCCAGCGGCAGATATCCGAGCGCGATGTTCTTGTTCACCGTCGGCCCCAGGCTCCCCGAGGTAACGATGCCGAGCTGCTCGCCGCCCTGCTCGGCGCTCCAGATCGCATAACCGTGCCGCGCCGTCCCCCGCCCTTCCATCACCAGCGCCGCCAGCTTGCGCGTCACGCCCTGCGACTTCTGCGTCTGCAGCGCCGGCCGGCCGATGAAATCGTGATCGAGCTTCACCACCCAGCCAAGCCCCGCCTCATACGGCGTCGTCGTCGCATCGATGTCGTTGCCGTAAAGCGACAAGCAGGCCTCAAGCCGCAGCGTATCGCGCGCCCCGAGCCCGCACGGCCGCACGCCGAGCTCCGCGCCCGCCGCGAGCAGCGCATCCCACAGGGCCGCGGCCTGACCCGCCGGGCAGAACAGCTCGAAGCCGTCCTCCCCGGTGTAGCCGGTGCGCGCCGCCCAGACGGGAATCTCCGCCCCGCCGACCGCGATGGCTCCGGCCTTGAAGTGAAACGACTTCACCGCCGAAAAGCCCGCCGCCGGGGCCAGCTTGTCGAGCAGCGCCGCCGCCCGCGGCCCTTGCACCGCGATAAGCCCCGTCTCATCCGACAGGTCGCGGAAGGTCACGTCGCCCTGACCGGCCAGGTTGCTCTGGAACCAGGCCACGTCCTTATCGATGTTGGCGGCGTTGATGACGATGACGAAGCGCTCGGCGTGGTCGCGGTAGACGATGCAGTCGTCGACAATCGTGCCGCCCGGGTAGCAGACCACGGTGTAGCGCGCCTGGCCGTCTTCCAGCTTGCGCACGTCGTTTGTAACCAGGCGCTCGACCGTGGCCAGCGCCGCGGGGCCGGTGAACTCGACTTCGCCCATGTGGCAGACGTCGAACAGCCCCACGGCAGTCCGCACCGCCTTGTGCTCCTCCAAGATGGACTGGTACTGCACCGGCAGCGCCCAGCCGCCGAAGTCGATGATCCGCCCGCCGAGCGCGGCGTGGCGCTCGTAAAGAGGCGTGCGCCGCGGGGCCGCCGCGGCCGGCTTGTCGGATGTGGAAACCGCTTGGGACTCAGGGGCTTGCGTGTCGCTCATGCTGGGCTGCCATGATTGCAGGCGCGGCGCGGCGAATCAAGCGGGCTGTGCGCGGCCGCGGCCGGCGGTCCGACGTGCAGGCCGGCAGCCTGCTGATTTCCAGTCTGCCGCTGCGCTCCGCTCAGGCTTGGTTCAGATCGCAAGGCGCAGGCCGCCCCTCCGCTTGCGCTGCGGCGATGCGGCCGGCTGCGACGGTGACAAAGGCGGCCTGTTTCTCCCAACCGACAAAGCGCCGTCCCGCCCGCACGCACGCCACCCCGGTCGAGCCGCTGCCGGCAAACGGATCGAGCACCACCTGCCCCGGCCGGGTGACAAGCTGGATCAGAAGCTCCAGCAGGCGCACCGGCTTTTGCGCCTCATGCACCCGCTCCGCTCCGTCGCCGTGCTCCGCCGAAAAGCCGCAGCGGATGAGGTTCGTCGTCCGCTTCCCGTCCCCCAGCGCCAGCACCTCGGCGCTGTCGATCGCCGCCGCCCCCACCCCGTGCTCAAGGATGTTGTCGGTGATCGTCACCCGGTACGGCTTGAAGAACCAGGCGATGGGCTCCCACCGCGGCGCCAGGTTGCCGAGCCGGAAGCCCTGCCACCGCGCCGCTTCCGCATGCAGGCCGCGCCGCTCCAGCACCACCGACAACCGCTGCGCCCGGTGATGCGCCGCCGGCTTGTCCCACGCCAGCACGTCGCGCAGCAGGAACCCCGCGTCCTCCATCGCCACGATCGCCCGATGCACCGTCCGCCGCGCCCCGAACAGGAACACGCTCGCGCCGGGCTTGAGCGCCGGGAAGGCGGCGTCGGCGAAGCGCTGCATGAACCCCTGGTACTCGCGCGGGATGTCGCGGTCGGCGGCGCACCAGCCGTTTATCGGCTTGCCGCGGCGGCGAAACCCGCTCTTGCCGCGCTGCGCCGGCGACTGCCCGAGCAGCGCTGAGTTCGTGTTGGGGTGCAGCACATCCCACTCATCCAGGCTGATGCCGTACGGCGGATCGGTGAGCAGGCAGTCGATCGACGCCTCCGGCAGCTGCGGCAGCCGCTCCAAGCAGTCGCCGAGCGTCACCCGGTCGAGCAAGTGGTCTGGCACGCCAGAGGGCGGCACCGCGGCTACTCCGGCGGATGCTCGGGGTGGTGATGGCGCACCGGCGGCTGCGACAGGGTGCGCAGCGCCATCTCCCGCGCCAGCCGATAGGCCTGCGGACCGCCGGTCAGGTGAAACGGCGACAGCTGCGGCAGCCCCGGCTCATGCAAAAGGTACATCTCCGGCCACGCCGGCGGGTTATTTTGCGACCGCACCACCCGCCGCCACGGCGACTTGGGCGCCAGGTGATGAAACAGCACCCGCGCGCCGGGCGTCGCCGCCGCGATCCCCGGCCGATCGGTGATCCCGCCGTCCAGGTACCGCGTCGCCCCGATCTGCGTCGGCTGAAACATCCCCGGCACGCTGCACGAGGCGCGGATCGCCGGCGCCAGCTCCCCCTCCGCCAGAACCTTGGTCCGCCGCGCCTCCAGATCGAACACCGACAGCCGCACCGGAATACGGCACTCGGCGAACGTGCGCACGCCGACGCGCGCCAGCGCCGCCCGCAAGAGCCGATCAAAGGCATCGCCGCGCAAAAATCCCACGCCCGTCCCGGGCCCCTCCGACGCCAGCTCCGCCACCGCCGCCAGCCCGCGCCCACCGAGCTTGCGCGCGTAATAGCCAAGGCCGAGCAGCGGGTCCGGGTCCCAGAAATCCGCCCGGTTCAAGGCGAACAGCTCCTCCCGGATCTGCGTCGCCGACAGGCCCGCCCCCCACAGCCCGGCGATCATCGCCCCGGCGCTGGAGCCGCCCGCCGCCGCCGGCACGAGACCCGCCTCCTCCAGCGCCGCCACCACCCCCGCATGGGCGTAGAAGCCGAAAAAACCCGACGACAGGATGAGCTCAAACGGCGCGCTGCGGAGAAAGTCCGCCAGAGACTGCATAATCGGCATCCTAGCAACCTCCTTCCAGGCTTGCCATCCCCCGACTGCGCCGCGACTGCAACCCGCCGTCAGCCCATGGCGGCGCGCCGCAACTATTTCCGCCACCGCGGCCCAAATGACGGTAAAAGGCGCCCATGCGCCCTCCTGCAAGCCGTCGTCCTGACTTTTCCCGCCCTCGTCCCACACCTGCCGCCCAAGCCGCCGTTCATGGCGAGCCGCGCCCCGACACCTCACTGCCCGGCACCGGCAGCCAGGTGATCTACGGCATCCACGCCGTCACCGAGCTTCTGCAGCGGCGCCGCGAACAGGTGCACGCCTTGTTCGTCCTCGCGGCCGGCCATGCGGACGGCGGCGAAGGCGGCGAAGGTCGCGCGCAGGCACCGGGCAGCGCGCTTGCCGCCCTGTGCCAGCTGGCCGGCAACGTCTCGGTGCGCCTCATCGAAAAGAGCCGCGGCGAGCTCGATCGCCTGAGCCGCGGCGGCGTCCACCAGGGCGTCGTCGCCCTGTGCGGCGAGTTCCGCTACGCCCGCGGCCCGCAGGATCTCCTCGACTACGCCCGCAGCTGCGACGCCGCGCCGCTTATCGTCATCGTGGACGGCGTCACCGACCCGCAAAACCTCGGGGCGCTCATCCGCAGCACCTACGTGCTCGGCGGACACGGGGTCATCATCCCGCAAGACCGCGCCGCCGCCATCACCCCCGCCGCGATCAAAGCCGCCGCCGGCGCCACCGAGACGCTGCCCATCGCCCAGGTCAAAAACCTCGTCCGCGCCATGGAAGAGCTCAAGGAAGCCGGCGTCTGGCTCGCCGCCGCCGTCGCCCCCGGCCAGCAGGGCGCCCCGCCGTGGCACAGCGACCTCACCCAGCCGACCGGCCTGGTCCTGGGCAGCGAAGGCCGCGGGCTGCGGCCGCTCGTGCGCAAGACCTGCGAGCTGCGCATCGAGATCCCCATGACCTATGGCCTGCACGGCGCCTCGCTCAACGTCGCGGTGGCCGGCGCCGTGCTGCTCTATGAGTCGCTGCGCCAGCGCGCCCCGCAGACGGCCGCCGTCAGTCCACTGCCCGCAGCAGCCAGCACTTGAGATACTCGCTCTCCGGCAGGCCGCACAGCCCCGGGTGATCCCGCCCCGCCCCGCGCCGCTCCAAGATCTGCACCGGCCGCCCGACATCGCGCGCCGCGTCTTCGATCATCGCCGCGAAATCCGCCGCGCTGACCCGCCCGGAGCAGCTGCACGAAAACAGCATCCCGCCCGCCGCGAGCAGCCGCAGCGCCCGCAGGTTCAGCTCCTTATAAGCCCGCATCGCCGCCGCCCCCGGCCCGCCCGGCCCCTTGGCCCCGCGCTTGGCCAGCGCCGGCGGATCCACCACCACCACGTCGAACCGCCGCCCCGCCGCCTCCAGCGAGCGCAGAAGATCGAACGCATTGTGCGCCACCCAGTCCACCTGCACCCCGCCCAGCTGCGCGTTGCGCCGCGCCCGCGCGATCGCCTGCGGATCCTCATCACACGCCAGCACCCCGAGCCCCGCCCGCGCCAGCGCCAGCGCGAACCCGCCGTGGTAGCAGAACGCATCCAGCGCCGTGCCCCCCGGATACAGCCGCCGCGCATAGTCCGCGGCGCAGGCGTGGTTCTCCTGCTGGTCCAAGAAGCTGCCGGTCTTGCGGTCGTTGAGCAGGTCGGCCTCCATCGGGCTCCCGGCGTCGTCGAAGCGCACGACCGCTTCGGCCGACGGGCGGGCCCGGCGCAGGATGCCCTTTTTGCGCGGCAGCTCCTCCAAGTCGCGAGCGCTGCCGTCGTCCCGGCACACCACCATGCTCACGCCCAGCGTCTCGCACAGAAGGTCCGCCAGCTCCTCTTCGCGCGCGTCCATCGCCGCGGTCGCCGTCTGCAGCACCGCCGCGCTGCCGTAGCGGTCGACGAACAGCCCCGGCAAAAGATCCGCCTCCCCGTGCACCACCCGGTACGCCGTGCGCGCCGGCCGGCCGTCGGCGAACAGCGCCCGCCGCCGCGCATCGGCATCGACGATGCGCTGGCGCAGGAAGTCACGGTCGAACTCCACCGGCTCCCGCGACAGGAGCCGCGCCGCGATCGGCCCGCGCGGACACCACAGGGCGCTGCCGAGGAGCTGCTCGCGCGCCCCGCGCCGCTCGATAAGGCGCACCACTTCGGCCTCCGCGTACGGCGGCACCGCCACCTCCGACCGGGTGACCAGCGGGTGCCCCTGGCGCAGCCGCTGCGCCGCCCGCGCCGAGACGACCACCACCGGCGCCGCACCGGCTCTCCCCAGGGCGAATGGGTCTGCTTCAGGCGTTGAGATCAAGTCTCGCTATCCTTTTCTCCGGAAGGGCTGGCCGCCTTGCGCCGGGCGCACGCGGCCGGCTCGCTACGGCTCTGGCAGCTCCAGCACATCGACGTGGATCACCTCATCGGTGCGGC
>CALFML010000981.1 GCA_937879845.1 uncultured Myxococcales bacterium | reverse complement strand
GCTGCGCAAGCAGCGGGGTGCCGGAGGTGACAGGACCCGCGGCGCAGCCCGAAACCGCGGATCTGATGCGAGGCGGGCTGCTGGTTTAGTTGAGTACTTTGTTCCAGGCGCCGCCATCCCAGCGCCATAGCGCAGTGCCATCTCCGACCACCCAGCAGTTGGAGCTGTAGAAGCAGTGGATCGCGCGCAGCGTGCCGGTCGGTTTGCCGTTGGGGAAGGCGCTGGCGTTTTCGGGGGCCCAGCCGCTCCCGCTCAGGCGCAGGATGGTGCCGTTGGCGCCGACGGCGATGCCATCGGTCGCGCTGTTGGCGGCGACGCCGTACAGGGTGGTGGTAACGCCCGTGGACTTGCTTGCCCACACCGTATCCAAGCCCCGCTGAATCGAGGTTCCGCCGGCCCCGACCGCCAAGATCGTGCCGTCGGAGGCATGCGACACCGAGTACAGGGTGCTGGTCGGCGGCGTGGCCCCGGCGAAGTCGGTGCTGCCGATGCGCCGCCACGTCGTGCCCATGCGCTCGATGATCACGCCGCCGCTGCCCACCGCCCAGGCTTGTCCCAGGTTGCCCGTGCCCATGTCGAAGCCGACCACCACCATGGAGTCCACCCCATCGACGCCGAGCAGGTTCGCGGAAGCGGCGGCGGTCTCCTGCTTGGTGCTAATCGTCGGGGTTCCGTTGGAATAGTTGATGGATACCACCGTGCCGGCTTGCCCCACCGCCCAGCCGTAGGAGACGCCGCCGCCCGGGTTATTGTCCGGCGTCGACATCCACAGCGCGTTGAGCGACTGTCCGGCCGAGTGCACCTGGGTAAACGGCGCCGCCTGCGGGGTATCGGGCCGGGTGAGCAGCCGCCCGTCGCCGGTCATGGCGAGGAAGGCGCGGTCGAGGCTGGGCGGAAACGCGCCCGGGATGCGAACGTCGGAGACGCCGAGGATCGGCGTGGCGAAGTTGCTGGTGACGCTGTAGCTGCTGGTCACGCTGGTGTTGGGGTAGGCATACAGCGCGAGCTTGTTGTCGGTGCTGCCGATTAGGACGTTGTCGAAGGAGGAGTTGTAGAAATGGGTCGCGATGCTCGTATAGCCTGGCGGCGTCGTGGCCAGATCCGGTATGGGGGTCGTGCCGTAGAGGTCCGCGCCGGCCAGGTCGGCGTTTTCGCCGATGGACAGGTCGACGCTCATGTCGCCCGACGGGCAGCCGCCGCGCGAATCGCGGCAGTCGGTGAGCCGCCAGCTCCACAGCGCGTCGCACCCACCTAGTGCCAGGATGCCGAGGAACAACATAGAACGCATTTTCCAAACCCCCTGCTGCAAAAAAACTTATGTGGCTAATAATTCAGCGCGGCTGCCATCGGCGCGCCGGTTAAGAAGCTGGCGGAGGCCCGCGCCGCGGACTTCGGCCCGGGAATCGCCAGGAGCACTACGCCGCCCGCCGCGGCGGCGATGCCGATGGACAAAAACGCGGCGCTTGGTCCGACGGTATCGTAGCGGCGGTTGCAGCCGTCGGGGCTGGGGGCGCACTGGCCGTCCAGGCTCAGGCCGGAGATGCCGTACGCGCCCAAAAGCGCGCCCACCCCGAGCAGAGAGGCGCCGACGGCGATGCGCCAGACCGGCCGCCGCCCGCGCGTTTCTTGCGGGCTGGGAGCCGGGGCCTGCACCGGCGGCGCCGGCTTGGCCTCTGCCACCGGCGGCGGCGGCGGCGCTGCGGGCTTGGACTCCGACACCAGCGTGGCGCGGGCGGTCGCCTTCTTGCCGTCTTCGACTTCGATATGCTGGCGAACCTGCGAGTAGCCGCTGAGCTTCAGGGTTACGTCGTAGCTGCCGGCAAACGCCGTCCGCACATACGGCGTCTGTCCGAGCCGCCGGTCAATCAGCAGCACGTCGGCCCCCGGCGGATCGGAGAGCACCTCCATCGTGCCGCGCGGCCGCGCCGCGCCCTTTTGCAAAAGCGCCGTCGCCGCTTCCTCCAACATCGCGCTCGCCTGGTCCGCGGTGCAGCGCTCGCAGCGCTTCTCTGCGGTGGCCGCGTAGTCACCGGTCGGCGCATCGATGAGCGCCAGCTTCATCGCCCAGTCGCCGCGGAGCAGGTCGCCGGTCGCCTCGACGCTGGTCGTCATCGCGTATCCGGCTTCATTGACGGTCGCCAGCTGCTCCAGGCACTGCAGCTGATCCAGGCAATCGGCGGAGCGCGGCGCCTGCACCAGGGCCATGCCCTTGCTCACCACGGACAGCTTCTGCTTGGCGACGCTCTGCTCGACCGCTTTGGTGAGCAGCTTCTGCGCTTCGCCGGGCACGCCTTTCCACTCCGGAACCCAGACCACCGCGGGCACCACGCGCGCGACCACGGCATCGGAGCTGAGGTTGAAGCGCAGCTCCGAGGTCCGCCCCGGCAGCACCCGCACCGGGCCTTCCAGCCGCCGCCCGTTTACCTCCAGCGTCAGCTTGTGATCGCCGCTGCCCAGGAGCAGCGGCAGCGGCAGCGGCAGCATGCCGACCACCCGATCGTCCACCGAGACCAGGGAGCCGCGCTCGCCGACCACGAGCACGTCGCCGCTGGCCGGGCGCGGCTGGTCGGCGATTTTATCGGCTTCGGCTTTCGCCGCCAGATCCTCGGCGCTCGCCGGATCGGCAAGGAAGCGGCGCATCAGATCCTGCGCCGCCACGGTCTTGCCCGTACTCCAGGCCAGCTGTCCGAGCAGGTACAGCGTCTTGCCTTCCGGCGACAGCCGATAGGACTCGGTGAGCGCCTCGGATGCGGCGGACCAGTCTTTGCGCGACAGCGCCGCCGCGCCCTGCTCGCGCAGCTGCGTCGCCCGGTCGGAGAGCCCGCGGCCGCGCTTGGCCGCCGCATGACCCTCGGCCGGCTTGGCCTGGACCGCCGTCCCGCTGCCTATCGTGAGCACCAAGCCGGCACACAAGCCCACAAGCCGCAGCGGCTTCCCCGCACGTTGGTCCTTATCGGCCATCAGTGACACTCCCCAAGCTTAATCGTCTCTCCCGCGCGCAAGTTGACCACCTGCGATCTCCCATCGACGGTGAAAGTATACGGACCGCCCGGCTCCAGCCAGGTCGTGACTTCCTTGCAATCGGCGCCGCTGCCCTTTGGCCGCACCACCGCGCCCAGCCGATGCCCGAGCTGGCCCGACGCTTTTTCGACCGCGGCGACGAGGTCGGCGTGCCCCTTGAGGCGGCGTCCGGCGCGCTGCGCCTTTTCGTACTCCGCCATGGCTTCACTGAAGTCGCCGCGTCCCTCGTAGATCTGACCGATGCGCAGCGGCAGCTCGGTGGAGATGAGGGCGCAGGCGAGCTCGGACTTGCGCTTCTTGGCGCACTCGCGGGCGGCTTTATCCATCTGCTTGAGCGCCGTGGTGTAGTCCTTGCGCGCAAACGCCAAAAGACCCGCGTGGGCGAGCTTTTCCACCGCCGATTCCCCCGCTGGGGGCGCGGCGTTCGAGTCGATGGCCGGCACCGCGGGCGCAGGCGGGGCGGCATCGGCGGCGCCGGCATCGGGCACAGGCGGCGCTCCGGCGTCGGGTGCCGCATCGGCCGGCGGCTCCGGAGGCGGGCGCGGCTTGTCGCGCCGCGGCTCGGTCTTGACAAGTCCCGAGGTGGGCGGCGGCAGCGTGCCGAAGCGCAAGAGCAGGACCGTGGCGCGGAAGCGGACCCCGGCATCGAGATCTTGCTGCAGGCGGCGCAAGATCGGCACGCCGGCCGGAACCGCCGGACCCCCTTCAGGCGTGGGGAGCGCCGGCAGATCCGCGGCGATCTCCGCGACCAGGCGCCGGACCAATCGCTCTGGATCCTGCGCGGCGGCAAACAGCAGCGGCACCGCCACTTCCGGCGGCAGCTTGCCCAGCGCCTCAACCGACTCCATGCGGTCCTCGACCTTGGGGCTGCTCAATAGCTCGCTGGCATCCTTGGGCAGCTCGGCTGCTTGTCCGAGCTTGCGCAGGAGTCCGTACGCCAAAAGCCCATTTGCGCCCCCTTGCGAAAGCGCGTCGCGCAAGATGCTCACGCCGCGACCGTCGCCGCTTTCTGCCAGGCGGCGCGCCGCGATCAGCCGAACGGCGGGATCTTCGTCGGTAAGTGCCTGCGAAAGCGCCGCCGGGTCGCCTTCCTGTTCGTGGACGTAAAGCCGGCGCAGCTCGCGATCCGCGGAGGTCTGGAAGGAGTGCAGCGCCGTGCTCTGGCTCTCATCGCCGAGCTTGTAAAGCACGGTGCGGGCCAGCAGCTGCTCGCGCGCGGCGCCGCTCGCCAAGAGCTCCTTGAGCCAGCCGGAGAGCTCGGTCGGCAAGCCTTTTTCGCCCTGTTTTTGGAGCGCGCGTCCGACCCGCAGCAGCGCTTGCAGCGTCTCCTCGCGCACTCCGCCGTCGGTGTCAAACAGCATGACGCGCAGCGAGGCGAGCACCTCACGCGAGGCGGGACGCCGCCAAAGGGCCTTGACCGCACCGCGCCGCACCCGCGCGTCGCCGTCTTTGAGCAGCGGCAGAATGAGCTGCGTCGCGCGGTCGCTCGGCGCATCGCCCAGCACCGCCACCGCCGACTGCCGCACCAGCCAGTTGCCGTCACGCAGCGCGCCCTGCGCCCAGGCCAGGCTCTGCTCGGACATCACTCCCGGCGCCGCCGCCGCCAGCTGCAGCACCGCGGTCGCCGTCACAAGCCGCAGCCGCTCCCCCATCGTCGGCGCCAGCCGCGCCCGCAGCAGCAGCAGGTCCACAAGCTGTCCGGTGAGCCCCAGGCCTTCGATGGCCAGCTGCTGCTCCGGCTCCGTGGCGGCGCGCTCCGAGAGGACGCGGCGGAACAGCGGCGTCTGCGCCGTGGCTTCCGGAGACGCCAGAAGGCGCGCCGCCAGCAGCTGATCCGGCCCCGGACGGCTCGCCAGCTCCTCCAGAACCTGCCGGCCGCGCGGCTCGCCAATCTGGGTCAGCCGCCGCGCGATGAGCAGCCGCCGCTGCAGCTTCTCTGCCGCGTCCAGGCGCACAAGCAGGGCGCGCCGCGCCGACTCTTCGCCGGCTTGCGCCAGACGCGCCATGATATCGACGGCGACATCATCGGGCGGGGACTGGCGCTGCAGGATTTCGCTCAGCACCGCCGTCGCCTTGCGATCCCCTTTTTCACACAGCAGGTAGGCGGCGCGAAAGCGGCCCTGCTCATCGCGGCCGTCGAGCATCTGCCGCAGCTGCCGCGGACCTTCCTCATCTCCCAGCACGTCCAGCGCTGCCGCTGCGGCGGCGCGCACATTGGGCTCGCTGCTGCGTCCAAGGAGCTCCTTGAGCGCCGCCACCGCCTCCCGATCGCCCAGCTGCCCCAGGGCATCCGCAGCTTGCGCTTGGACCGCCGGATCCGGGTCGGCTAGCAGCGGCTGCAGCGCGGCACGCTGACTCACATCGCGGGCGCGGCCCAGACCCTCTGCCGCTTGCTGCCGCAGCGAAGCGGCCGGGGCGTGCAAAAGCTGCTGCAGCACCGTCAACGCCTGCCCCCGCAGCTCCTGCACGAGCTGGGTCGACACCGCCTTGGCCGTGGCGCGTCCCTGCTGCCACCGCTGCACCCCAAGGTAGCCCACGCTCGCCACAAGTCCGATTACGCCGAAGGTTGCCGCCCATAGCTGCCAGCGCTGGGGACGCAGCACCACTTTGGTCGTGATGCTCATCCGCCCCGCGAAGCGCCCGCCCGCGCCGCCGGCCGGGTGGATGGTGCTCTCTTCCGGCTCCATGACCGAAAGCTCGGCGCTGAGGAGCGCCGCGACCTCGGTCAGCGAGGGGTAGCGCTGCTCGCGCTCCTTGGCCATCATGCGCAGCACGAGCGCATCGAGCGACTCGGGGATCTTGGCCGCGGGGCAGACCTTGCGCGGCGAAGGGACCGGCGCACTCATGTGCTGCATCAGGATGTTGGTGCCGCTCGTCGGGTGATCGAAGGGCACCTTGCCGGTGAGCATCTCAAACAGGATGCAGCCCAGGGCATACTGGTCGGCGCGCTGGTCGACATCGCGATCGTCGGCCTGCTCCGGCGACATATAGTGCGGGGTGCCGAGTACGACGCCGGCTTGGGTATGCCGCTCGCTCAGGTTGAGCATCGGCTGCCCGTCGGTCGCGGGCTCGGCGGAAGGAGCTTTTGGGGCCGCGGCTTCGGCTGCTGCGGGCTCGCTGGTTTTTTCTTGTGCCGCGGGACCTTGTTCCGGCTGCGGCTTGGATGCGATGGGACGGGTTCCGCGCGCGGCGACCGCGATACCGAAGTCGACGATCTTGACGAAGTCCTTCTGTCCCGGCTGACCCACAGATCCTTGCGCGTCTGCCTGCGCCTGCTCTTTGACGTGATCGATCAGGAAGATGTTGTCGGGCTTCAAGTCGCGGTGGACGATCCCGCGCGCGTGCACCGCCTGAAGTCCCTGGGCGATTTGCAGCGCAATGCGGCATGCCCGCACAGGCTCTATGCGGCCGCTGCCAAGTACCTTGGCCAGGGTCGGCCCCTGCAGAAACTCCATGACCAGGTAGGAGCGGCCGTCCGGAAGTACGCCGAAGTCGCTTATGTATACGGTGTTGGGATGGCGGATGGCTGAGGCGACCTTGGCTTCTTGCAGGAAGCGGCGCTGCGCCGTGCTGTCTTGCGGCTTGAGCAGGACTTTGACCGCGACCGGACTCTCAAGCACGATGTGGCGGCCCTTGTAGACGACCCCCATGCCGCCGGCGGACAGGCGCTCTTTTATCTCATAGCGCTCGCCGAGTACGAGGCCCACAAGATCCACCTGCACCACCGCGCCGGATTTTACGGTGACCGTGGCCGCGGGCTTGGCAGGCGAGGGCGCCGTCGTCGATGCCGCGCGCGGACTGTCCACGGTCGGCTGCTCCGCGCGGCCCGCGCTTGGCAGCTGCGTCGTATCCGCGGGCGGCGCCGCCGGGCTCGGCATCGGCTGCGTTGCCGTCGTCTCCGGCGGCGGCGGACCGGACGCCTCGAGGTTGGCAGGTCTTGCCGTCTCGACAGTCTTGGCCACCAACGTCTCTACGGTCGGCGCGGCGGCAGACTCCGGAATCTGTACCGCGGCCGATTCGGCGTTCGCGCTGCCTGGACACACATGCTCCCCATCATGCGGGTACAGTACGCCGCAGCTCGAACACCGCCGAGATAGGATCGTGGCGATAGGTTCGGTAGCCATCTAGATCCGATCAGTATACCTAACTACGACTTACGGGTCCCACTTGTCTCTGCGCGAAATGCGTACCGTACGCCCTATGTACGAAACGCCGGCAGGCAAAGATCCCTCAAAGTTCCCAGTCCTTTCCGCATTCGCCCAAGGCGAGATTTCACGACGGGAAAGGGGAGGGGACATTACACCGTGTAGGGGTCCGGGCGAGGCTGAAGCAGAATCAGTCGTTCCGCGACCGCAAGGCGGGCTGCTAAACCGCGCCCCAGTTGAAACCCGAAGTTATTGCCGTGGAGCGGGTGGCGCCGGAGGCGGGGGCCCTGCTGCGCAAGCAGCGGGGTGCCGGAGGT
>CALFML010000980.1 GCA_937879845.1 uncultured Myxococcales bacterium | reverse complement strand
ATTCCGTCGTCGCGGTAGGTAGATAGGATGCCGTCTGCTGCTCCACCCGCCAGGTCTTGGGGGAGCAAGTCCGGCACGTCGCCAAACTCCGGCGCGCCACCGCCGGGTGCCAAAAGATCCACTCGCGGACCGTAGTTCGAGTAGCTCGCCCGCTTCCCATCCGGGCCGACCGCACCGACGGCGATAACCCCATCGAGCCCGGCCGGGGAGTATGTCGCCGCATCGGCGCCGCCGTTGCCCGCCGCGGCGATGACCACGAGCCCGCGGCGCATCACCTCGTCGATCACCCGCTGCAGAGTGAAGGAAATGCCCGGTCCGCCGAAGCTCATGTTGAGGATCTGCGCCGGCTGCGCCGCCAGCGGCAGACCGCCGACCTGCGCGCCGCCCGTCCAGCGCACCGCATCGGCGATGTCGCTGTCCATGCCGTCGCCGCCGTTGACCCCCAGGACCCGTACCGGCAAGAGGCGGCACTTCTGATCCACGCCGGCGATGCCGATGCTGTTGTTGGTGATGGCGCCGATGGTGCCGGCGACATGCAGCCCGTGCAGGCGGCTCGTGTCGACGGTTCCGGTGTCGGTCGGGTCGGCGTCGCGGGTGGTGTCGCCGTCATCGGCGCTGGTCGGGGTGGAGATGAAATCGTAGCCGGCCAACAGCCGCCCCTCCAGGTCGGGATGTCCGCGCACCACGCCGGTGTCGAGAAACGCGACCACGACGTCGGCCGAGCCCTGGGTGAGCTCCCACGCCTGCGGCAGCCGGATGAGCGGCAGGCTCCACTGCTGCGGCCAGAGCGGATCGTCGGGAACGGCGGCGGCGCGGCGGATGCGGTCGGGCTCGACGCGGAGGACCCGCGGGTCGGTGGCAATGCGGGCGAGCGCCCGGCGCGTCGCCGCTTCGTCCGCCGCATCGGGCAGCGCAAAAAGGACGATCGGCCCGGCGTCCACGGCGGCGCTGGGGCTCGGCGCGACTTGTCGCACCGCCTGCACTCGTTCGTCGCCAAGGCGCGACGGCGCGGCGGTGATTGTCGCCGGGACGGCGGGCGCTTGGGGCGCTGTTGCTGCGGCCGCGGCGGTCTTGCCGGAAGCCTCGTTCGCATCCCCGGGCGGCGCACCGGGCCGCAGCTCAACCAGACCATAGCCTGGACGCCACCGCTCTCCCGGCACCGGGGCGGCCAGGCCATACGCGAACGGCCGCGGCGACCGAGCTTGAGCGCCGCTCGCGCCGGCCAGGGACGGAGTCGCCGCCGGACCAGGCGGCGCCGCACCGGGCGGGTTGGGACGCGGCCCGTCACAGCCCGCGCCGGCCATCGCGATGAGCGCGCACAATCCCCACAGGCTGCTTCGCCCCCCGCTAAGAACGCCTATCAGAACCGTAGCGAAGATGGACAACCGCGGTGGCCAGCGCGCGAAGCGGCCAAGCCGCGGCGCCCTGCGCGCGGGGCGGCCTTGGGTCCGCGAGCATAGAGGACGCCGAGGGAAAACATCGCCGCAGGTGGCGCACACGCCCGGCTGCCCGGAGGTCTGTCTTTTCGTCCTTATCGGCAGCAAGGAAAGCCCGCGGCGCATACGACGCGAGCTTACCCAATTTGCGACCCCGGAGCTGGGCAAAAATCGTGTGCGGCAGGGCATTTAGCGGGTTCCATCCCCGGGTCGATGCGCCGTATGCTGAAGGGATGTTCGCCTCGACTCTGCTCTTATCAGCGGCACTGGCGCACCTGCCGAGCCCGGGTCTGCACCTGACTTCAGGCGGAACGCTGCCGTGGGTAACGGCGGCGGCGCTCGGGGCGCGGCTGCAGCGCGACCTGGGGGTGCAGCCCGAGGCCGCGATGGGCTTCCGCGCCGGCCAGCCGATCATCCTGGCGGTCGTACCGATCATGCCGCCGTGGTCGTTCGCCAGCCCCCCCGCGCGTCCGGCCAAAGCGGACGCCGCCTCTACCGGACCCTACGCCCCCGCCGACTACGTCCGCGCCGAGGTCTGCACCGCGCAGGCCTTCTTCAAGATGGCCGCCGCCGCCCGCCGCGACGGCGTCCTCCTGCAGGTCAACAGCGGCTTCCGCACCCCCGAGGCGCAGCGCGAGCTGTACGACCTGTACCGGCGCGGCCGCGGACCGCTGGCGGCCAAGCCCGGAAGCTCCAACCACCAAAGCGGCCACGCCCTGGATCTGGACACCCGCTCGCCCAAGGTCCGCCGCTGGCTCAAGCGCCACGCCTTCCGCTTCGGCTTTCGCCGCACCATCGCTTGCGAGCGCTGGCACTACGAACACTGGGACATCGCCGAGCGCGCGGTCCCCGGTTCCCTGCGCAGCTGATCCCGTCTAGCGCAGCCGCTTCCAGAAGATCTGTTCGGTGATCCCGGCGCGGGCGAAATCCGGCAGCGCGCCAACCGGGGCGTAGCCTTCGCGGGCATAGAAGCGCTGCGCGCCGTGGTTGAAATCCGAGGTGAGGAGAAACAGCGAGGAGCTGTGGGCGCGCACCGCGTCCTCGACGGCGCGCAGGAGGAGCGTACCGATGCCGCGGCCCTCGCAGCCGGGGCGCAGGGCGAGCAGCCGCAAGTATCCGCCGTTGCCGAACTGCCCGCTCGTGTAGAAGCGCGCCAGGCCCCATAAGTCGGCGGCGGTTTCGCTGCCGGCACCGGTCTCCGGTGGCGCGGCGTGAGCCAGGAGCAGACTCTCCGGCGGGCCGACGCGGCGCGGATCGCCAGGACCCAGGTGCGGGTCGATAAGCCGCTGGAGCTCGCGGTGCAGACCGGCGGCGCTGGCGCCATAGCGCTGCAAAAGCGGCTGCAGCGCCACAGTCGCCGCCAGCTGCGCGATGGCGTCCAGATCGGCGAGCCGGGCCGCGCGGACGATGGTGCCGGAGGCCGCGGTCATAGAGCACTCTTTGGCCGCACCCGAATCGCCGCCGGCTCGGTGGGGCAGTAAAACTCGCAGAGGCCGCAGCCGGTGCACGCCGAGGTCACTTGCGGCCTTCCTTTTTCGTCGAGCACGATCGCTCCCGGCATCGGGCACTGGTCATGGCAGCGGGTGCACGCCTGCCCGCGGTACGGCAGGCAGCGCTTGGCGTTGACCTCGGCCAGGCCCATCTGGACTTCGCTGGGCTGGTGCAGCGGGTGCAGGGTCCCGCTTGGGCAGACCGTGGTGCATAAAAGACCGTCGCACAGCACGCACGGGGCATCGCGGGCGACGATGTAAGGGGTCCCGGCGCGCTCGTTGTACTCGGAGGGCAGCGGCTGGATCGCCTGCCGCGGGCAGATGTTGACGCAGGCGCCGCAGCGGAAGCAGCTGTCGCCGATCGTCGCTTCATCCACCGCGCTCGGCGGACGCAGCGGCGCGGCCAGCACCGGTGGGGCGGCCGCCGGCGCGGGGCGGCGGAACATACTAAACAGATCGCGGCGGCTCAGCTTGTCTGCCATCTCAGTTTCTTCGCTCCTTGGCGCTCGCGGCCGGCGCGGTCGCCCGCAGACACGTCCCGCTACGGCCGGAGCCGCCTGCGCGCGAGAGCGTGACAGCAGAGCGACCACGCACTAGCATGCGCTAATGCTCGCTGGTTCGGCTAGGCTGCGCAAGCGCCTATATTCTGGAATGTTTTTTGCGCCTTGGCTTCGGTGGGCGCCGCGGGATTGGATCTCGCGCCGGTCCTGGTCCCTGGGCCGGGCCGGTCTGGCCGCTGCCGCCCTGCTCGGCAGCGCGCTGACCGCGGGCTGCGGCGCGTCCGAGCCGCAGGATCTCACCGTGCACTGGCTGCTCGCCGACGGCCGCTCGTGCATCGACGCGGCGGTGGTGATTGTCATGGTAAGCGCCGAAGGCGGCGCCGAATCAGCGAGCCCGAGCAGCGCCTCCGTCCGCTGCCCCGCGGCCCCCGGCGCCACCACCCAGTTCGTCATCCCCGGCGTCTTTCCCGGCGCCCGCCTGCGCGGCAGCGGCCTCTCGGCCAGCAACTCCGTACTTTACCGCGGCGAAACCACGGTTCCAAATCCGGCGCTGCCGACCCTCGATCTGGTCCTTTATTTCACGGGCGGGCAGTGAGACTCCGCCGCTCTTTCCGCATCGTCTGACCTGCTGCGGGCAGGGCGAGCCCGTCGATCCGGCGCGCCGCTCTGCCCGATCGACTGTCTGCTTAACCGCCGGTGATGACGTTGGGCGAGCCGATGATGGTGTTGCCGACGCCGCCGCAGTGCTTGGTCATGTCGCCCAAGCGATGCGCCTTGCGGCCGTTTATAAGGACGGTGCCGCTGCCCATCTTGGCGTTCCAGGTGTTGCCGTTGCAGCAGGCCGCGTGAATGCCGGGATCGCCGACACGCACCGACGGCAAGCTGTTGGTCAGCACGTTGTTCGAGCCCTGAATCGCCGGCCCGATCACCGGGTGCGGACACGCCGGACAACCGTGGGCGTCGGCGGGATTTACAGCCAGATCACTTACGCGTGCTTGCGGTGGCATATTAATTCAACTTAATCAGCGCCGCCTGTTCGGTCATGGTAGCGCCGGCGTTTAAGTCCATATTCGCGCCCGCTTTTACTTTGACGTTCGAGCTGGCCTGGATTTCGTAATTCGTACCGGCTTTGCAAGTAGTCTCTTTGCTGCTCTCGGTCTCGATGACTTTGGCTTCGATACGGACTTTCTCTTTGGCTTTGATCAGGATGTCGCCGGTTTTGCTCTCGATTGTGATCTTCTTGTTCTGGGTATCGATGAGGATGTAGTTCTCCTCTTTGCCGTCGTAGATTTCAATCTTGGTCGGCTGATTGCCGGCGTCGTTGAGGACGATGCGGTGCTTCTGCCCGGACTCGATGGTGACGCGCGGGTTCGAGGCGTTATCGTTGAATATGAGCTCGTGCTTGGCGCGGGTGCTGAAAGAACGGATGTCGTTCTTTTTGGCATCGGCCTGGCCGCGGAAGTCGGCGTGGTCGCTGTTGAAGCGCTGGGTCGGCGACTTGGCTTCGTTGTTGGCGAACGACGGCTTGTCCATGCCGTTCCACAGCGTCGCGATGATGACGCCCTGGTTGAAATCGCCGTTGACGAATGCGATGAGGACCTCGTCCTCTTTCTCCGGCAGCCAGAACGCGCCGCGGCCGCCGCTGCCGGCGCCCATGGTGCCGATGCGGCACCAGAAGCTCTCTTCCTGCTGGCCGCTGCCATGGCTCGGCGGCAGCGTCGGGAACTTGACCTTGACGCGGTAGTCGCCCTTGTCGTGGACGTTGTCGGTGACGATGCCAACCGTCATGGTGTTGGCGTTGCCGCCGCCAATCTGGCCGGCTTTCGTATCTCTATCGTGCTTATACATCGCGTCTCCTCACGCCTCTTAAAAAACGTACTCGCCGGCCGGTCGGCCCGCTCTACACCAAGCCTCCGGGCAGCATGTTGCCGCTGCCACCGACGACGGGTCCCATCGGCACCACGGGAGGTGCGAAGGTCGGGATCGGGCCAAAGCCAAGGACATTTGTGACCTGGGTGCTGGCCTGCCAAATCAGAAAAACTTTCTCGAACGCATCGGCGATGCTGTCAAACAGCTCGACGTGATGCAGCGCCGTAGGATCGCCGAGGTTAGAGCACATCTGGCCCTTGAGCACCATCTTGGACACCGGCACCGTCACCTGGGCCAGCGCAACCACCGGCGACGGGACGTTGGGCATCGGCGGGGCCACCGGACCGGGAAACGCGGCGAACGCCGGATACCAAGCCAGGGCCGGCACCTTGACGCTGGCCGTGTACTGCATCCAGGCGTTGCTCAGGGTCATCGCGATCGCCATCGAGTAGCGCAGCTCCATCGGCGTCGACTTGGGCGCGGCGCCCATGATGATCGGCAGCAACGGCGGACCAACCAGCTGCCCGAGCGTCGCGACCGGACCAAAGATCGTCACGCCGGTGAGCGCCGCGGAGGTCTGCCAGGTGCTCCAGGCTTGGCAGATCGCACTGCAGATGCCGTCGATGAAGCGCTCGAACTTGCCGCTGATTTCGCTTACCGTATCGCAGTGATACTTGTTGACGCTGGCCGGGATGAACAGCTTGCCGATGGGCGGAATCGCGACAAGCTCGCTCGGCTTGAACGCCTGCAGGTACTGCTTGCCGGCCTCGCCCTGCGGCTGACGCCAGTCAAGCGGGAGCTTGATCATAAACGTGCGAAACTGCGCCTTGGCGAGTTCCTGCATTACGGATGACTGTGGCGCCGGCATTTAGATAATCCCTGTCTCACTGTACTTGGTGGAAGCGGCGATCTGCAACGCCCGCGGGCCAGCCGGCGGGCAGGGCATGGGGTGGCGCGCCTTGGCAGGCAGGCGGGCTATCAAGTAGCGTGGCAGGCGGCCCGGCAGGCAGGTAGCGGGCCCTAGGCCAAGGCGGTTATAATCAAGCATGCCCTTTGCGCCCAGCCCCGAAGAGACCGTCCTATATCCCGCGCCGTTTGTCCCCACCGAGCACCACGAGCTGGTGATCAGCAACCAGCGCGTCGTCCAGTTTGCCCCCACTCCGATGGGCGCAGCCCTGCCAGTCGCGGAGTTTCCCCTCGCAAAGATCGAGTTCGTAGGGCGAATGACAGAGAGGCCGTCAGCGTTCCTGGGCATTGTCTCGGTAATCGTCGGGTTTGTCTTTCTTATCGTCTTTGTGGCGAAAGTGTTGCCAGCCTTCATGTACGCCGGTGTACCCGATAAGACCGATGTGACCCTGGAAGGCGACGACTCCGGCATCGAGGGACGCGACTCCAACGACGACGATCCGTTCGCCAAAGAAAAGTCCACCGAAGAGGGCGTCCGCGACAAAGCCGAAAAAAAGATGGCCAAGGTCAAGGCGATCAAGTTCGGGATTCCGACGCTCAATGAAGACATCGTCTGGGGCGTCGTCGCCTTACTCGGCGGTGTGATTGGGCTGATGCTCGGGCGCAGCATGTACCGGAGGCAAGAGTTCACCGTCTTTTGCCGCATCTCCGACATCGTCTATCGCATCCCGGTCCACAGCGAGATCCAGCAGAACATGGTGCTGTCGACGCTCCAGGCCGCGCAGCAGTCCATCAAGAAGTAGCCGCCCCGCCGTCCGCCCTGCCCGATTCCACCCTGCCCGCCTCAGCTCGCGAATCCGTCTCACAGTGACCGCACGCAGTGACCACGCACATTGACCGCGCACATTCCGCAGTGGCTGCTGCAAGATGCGCAGCCGATGTCGCCGATGACCAAGCCTCGCGCGCAGAGCGCCCCGCAGCAGCCGGCCCACGCCCAGACGCAGCCGACCTACGCCACGCCCCAAACGCCCACGCTCCCTGCGCGCTGGCAGTCCTTTTTGCAAGACCAGCGCCAGGCACTCACCCAAGCCGACCTGTGGCGCACGATTGAGACGCTCGACAGCGCGCCTGGTCCGACGGTGACGGTCGCAGGCCAAGCGCTGATCCTCTTGTGCTCGAACAACTACCTGGGACTGGCCACCGATCCGCGCCTGGTGTCCGCCGCCCAGGATGCCGCCTCACGCTACGGAGTCGGCAGCGGAGCCTCGCGACTGCTCAGCGG
>CALFML010000979.1 GCA_937879845.1 uncultured Myxococcales bacterium | reverse complement strand
GGCGTGACTGGAGTTCAGACGTGTGCTCTTCCGATCTATCGGTGCCACGCACTCGGTCGTGTTCGGCGGATTCTCCGCCCAGTCGCTGCGCGACCGCATCAGCGATGCCCGTGCGGTGATGCTGATCACCGCAGACGAACAGTGTCGCGGCGGCAAGAACATTCCGCTCAAGCCCATCGTAGACGAGGCCTTCGGCATGGGCGGCTGCGAGGCGTGCAAGGATGTGGTCGTATTCAAGCGTACCGGCGGCGCCTGCAACATGGTTGCCGGCCGTGACGTGTGGCTGCATGAGCTGGTGGCCGGGCAGTCCGATAGCTGCGAACCGGAATGGGTTGAAGCCGAACATCCGCTGTTCCTGCTCTACACCTCCGGCTCCACCGGCAAGCCGAAGGGCGCGATGGTGCCGCATCGCGGCATCGTCAACCGGCTGTTGTGGATGCAGGACGAGTATCGTCTCGACGCGAACGACCGCATCCTGCAAAAGACCCCGTTCAGCTTCGATGTCTCGGTGTGGGAGTTCTTCTGGCCGCTGCAGGTTGGAGCGACGCTGGTGGTCGCGCGGCCGGGAGTCCACCGGGAACCGCGGGAGCTCATCCAGACGATCGAGCGGCAGCGGATCACGACGATTCATTTTGTGCCTTCGATGCTCCAGGCGTTTCTGGAGGCCTTGGTCCCTGGGGAGTGCGCCGGTTTACGGCGGGTCTTATGTAGCGGCGAAGCGCTCTCCCGGCAGCTGGCCGATCGGTTCTTTGCGGGCCTCGATGCCGAGCTGCACAACCTCTATGGTCCCACGGAGGCCGCCATCGACGTGACCGCGTGCGAGGTGCGCAAGGACGGCCAGCCGGTCGCGATCGGGCGGCCCATCGACAACGTGCGGACGTACGTGCTCGACCCGGCGCTGCAGCTCCTGCCGGTCGGCGTGCCGGGCGAGCTATGCATCGCCGGAGTCGCTCTGGCGAGCGGATATATCAATCGCCCCGAGCTCACGGCCGAGCGGTTCATCGCCGACCCCTATGGTCCTCCGGGCAGCCGCATGTACCGCACCGGCGATCGGGTCTGCTATCGGCACGACGGAGCCATCGAATACCTGGGCCGTCTCGACCGCCAGATCAAGCTGCGCGGCAACCGCATCGAGCTGGCAGAGGTTGAGTCGGCGCTGGCCGGGCACCCGCAGATCCTCGCCCAGGCGGTGCAGCTTATCAGCCGCCCCGGCGAAGCTCCATACCTGGCCGGGTTCATCGTTCCGCATCCGGGCGGCGCTCCCGGGTCCGCCGGACTGCGCGGATACCTGCAAGAGCGGCTGCCCGAGTATATGATCCCGTCCGTCTTCGTGTTCCTGCCCGAGCTTCCGCTGACTCCGTCTGGCAAGCTGGATCGCGGCCGGCTCGCGACGTCCGCTGCACCCATCGGCTCTCACGCAGAAGCGCTCCGCGCCCCGCGGAGTCCGCGCGAGCGCGCGATCAGCAGCGCCTATCAGCGGGTCCTGGGTCACGGGCCGGTGGGAGTCGACCTGGACTTTTTCGTGATCGGCGGCGACTCGCTCAAGGTGGTGCAGCTTGTCCGTGAGCTCGCGCGCGAGGAGATTGTGGTGAGCGTCCGCGAGGCGCATGAAAACGCGAGCCCGCAGAAGCTGGCGCGGCACCTGGCGCAGCGTGAGGGCGAGCAGCCTTCCCTGCCGGTTCCGCTACATCTCCTGGCGCTCCCTTCATCCTCCCTGGAGGCCTTGGCGCAACGGGATGCAGGCCTGCCGGGCTTGCCGGCCCTAGAAGACGCCTACCCGCTGACGGCCATGCAGCGGCTGATGCTGGAGCAGCACCTGCGGGCACCGGCGAGCGCGGGCGTATACCACCTCCAGCTCGGAGTCGAGCTCGCGGAGCCGGAGTTTTCGACCGCGGCCCTGGAGCAGGCACTCCGCCTGATCGTCGCCAGGGAGCCGGTTCTGCGCACCGGGATCTTCCGTCACGACGATATCATCCTGCAGACCGTCCGCCAGACCGTCCCGAGCGCGGTCGAGGTCTTGGAGCTCCGCCAACTGCCCGAGGCTGCTCAGGAAGAAGCAGCAGCGCGCTGGCATGAGGCCGATCGCGAGCGCGGGTTCAGGTTTGCAGACCCAGGCGCGGCGCTGTTCCGCATGGCGGTGTTCTGGCTTTCCCGGAACGTGATCAGAATCACTCTTTCGATCACTCACCTGCTTTTGGACGGGTGGTCAAACATAGAGTTCTGGAACCAGCTCCTAGAGCTGTACGCGCAGCTGCGTGATAGCCAGCCGGCCGCTGCGGTCCTGCCGCCGCGGACAAATGTGTTCAAGGAGGCGGTTGCGCTTGAGCAAGAGCTCCTGCTGGAGGAGGAGGCGACCCGGTTTTGGCGTGATGAGGTCGCGGCGATGCCCCCTGCGCTCATTTTATCGCGCGCCGGCGATGGGAGCGGCTGGGTGAGCAGGGAGTATGAACTGGATCCGGCCCTGAGCACCGCCCTGCACCGCAGCGCTGCGGCGCTGGAGATCTCGCTGCCGGCAGCCTTGCTGAGCGCCTTTGTCGATGTCGCGGCGCACATCGTCGGAGGAGACGGCCTGCCCATCGGCCTTTTGACAAGCGGTCGCTCCGAGCGGCTCTCCGATCCGCTCCACGCTCTGGGCCTGTTCTGGAACATCGTGCCGTTTGCCTGTCCGCGCAGCGCAGACAAAGCCCTCCAAGCTCAGATGGTGTATCGCAAGGTCCTTGCCATACAGCCGTGGTCGCGCTATCCGCTTGCTAAGATCGGCGTCGCTGCTCCTGTGCAGGCCAGCTTCTGCTTCGTACGCTTCCATAACCAGCAGGGCCGCGGTGCACAAAGCGTGGTGCGTCGTTACCACCACGATGTATTTCATTTTCCCCTGAACATCCTGGTCGCCGCAAGTCCAGGGCCGGGCGAAGGGGCAGCCGAGCTCGGGATGCAGCTGCGCATCGTCGCTGATAAGCGCTGCGGCGAAATCATAGAACCGGACCGCGTCATGGATGTGTACATGTCCATGCTGAATCGCTGGCGTCCTAAATAACGAGCTCACGGAAGCACGAGAAACTCCGAAACCATTGGATGCTCGGAGTCCGCGGAGTTTTTGGCGGCATCGGGAACCTGGACCTAGCCCCAAAGCCAGCAGGTCGCACTGGCGGCCCTGCTGTGACGGCAAGCGCAGCGGACGCCGCGACTCGGTAAATCGCCTCGACGGAAGGAGAGAGAGAGCCGATATGGGCTTGCGTTTTCCGCGACTAACCCAGTACAGTCGATCACAGGCTCGTAGTCAGCATACGGAGGCATCAGCTTCTGCGCGCCTGCAAGTGGGGGAGCCCGCGGACACCTGAACCTGCCGAAGATTACCGGTCAGCGGTGGTGCTGTCGACGCGGGCGCGGCTTCCATGGGATGATGTGAGTTCGGGGGGAGGTATAGAAAGTGTTCGACTCGAAACAGTGCGAGCCGCGGATGGAGCTAGAGATCCGGTGGCTGTCGTCTCACCATCACGAGGAGCAGATCCGGCAGCTTCGCAGCGCGGCGCAGAGCGATGGCGCATCGCTGGAGCGCGCCGGCAGCGCAGTGGCGGCCGCCGGAACGCCTCCGGGCTCTCGCGACGCGATTCACCTTGGCGCTTTTGTCGCCGGATGCCTGGTGTCAGCCGCCAGCGTGTATCTTTTCCGCGACGAATCAGAGACGCTGTCCAGGGGCGGGCTGCCGGCTCTGCCGGGAACGGTGGCGCACTGTATCGGGCCGGTGGAAGCGGAGCCGGGCCGGGACCCGGTGGTGCGCCGGGCGTTGCTCGGCACCTTGCAGTTCATGCTGCTGTCGCTCATCCGTCCGGACGCGGTGCTGGTGACCATTGCGGAGTCATCGCCGGAGCTCTGCGCGTACTTTACGGAGTCTCTGAAGCTGCAGGAAAAAGCACCGCCCACGAGCGCCGGCTGCCGCTCGATCACGCTGGGAGCCGTCGGTCCAAAGGAGGTCCGACTGGCCCTGCTCGGCGCGCGCCAGCAGTACCACGCCGGCAGTCTGGACGTCTCCGCACCGCTGCCGTCCCTGGTCAAGCACCTGGAGCGCGAAGGCCGGCTGGATCTGGTCGACATCGAGCGCCTCAAGTCGGAGAACCTGTACATCCAACCGCTGTCGCTCAAGGACGAGCTGCCCCGGCTCGCCGCGCAGACGCGAATCGTACTGCCGGAGCAGCGCTCGCGGCTTGCGGCCATCGAGTTCCCTCCGGCGCCGGCAGACTTCCTCGATCTCGGCGCGGGGCCGGGGGTCTATGTGGCGGCCCTGAGCAAGGAGCCGGTGTTCGCGGGGTACCGGTTCACCGCCTTGGATCTGGCGCCGGAGATGGTGCTCTTCGGCAAGCTCAATCGCCCCAAGTTCCGCTGGATTCAAGCCAGCGCTTACGACACCGCGGAGCCGGCGGCAAGCTATGACGTGGTGCAAGGCGTCTTCCTGTTCGTTCACCTGATGAGCCCCGACCTTGTGCTGCGCGAGATCGCGCGCGTCCTCAAACCCGGCGGACTGCTCTATGTCCTCGACGTGAATGACAGCACCTTCCGCGGCCCGCCGGTCATTGGCGAGATGATCGAGTTCCATACTTCGATCTACGAGGGCGACCGCAAGGTGCTCGACCTACTCCCCGGACTGGCTTCGCAGCACGGACTCCGTCTCATCAACAAGTTTGCGTCTCAGCTCACCAACCAGGCTCCCGGGATCGATCCTGTATACAGCCCCGACCGCATCGATCTGAGCCGAGAGGCTCTGTGGGGCATGGCATCGCTCATCGGCCAGCGGCCCGAGGTCCGGCAGAAGTTCGACGCCGCGCAGTCGTACTACTTCAGCTCCGGCTGCGATTTCTCCGTTGAGCTCCAGACCCAAGTATACCGCAGAGGCTGACGAACCCGTAATCAGGAACGCTGGGACAACATCCATGAGAGCTAGGGAAACCTCCGAGTACCGACGCGACGTACTGGCGGAAGCCAGCGCGATCTTGCAAGAGCCCTCGAAGAACACCCGACGAAAAATTTTGACTTCGCTCAACCTGATCTTGGGCGGAATCTGTCTGCTGCACGTCATCATCCAGCTTGCGACGGCCGGCCACCTGCCCGATCCGGAGCGGGATCACATCGTCTTTCCGGTCATCATCTCGGTCAACTTCATCTCGGCTATCTACCAGCTCTTGTGCCCGACCGGACGCAGGGCGCCATCGCCGATCTGGGACACCGCGACGCGCTGGGTGACCATCGTCCTGTTCCAGATCTTCGCCATCGTCGCGATCCACGTCACTCCCAATACCGCGACGGCGATCCTGTTTGATAACATGATGGGGATCTTGATGATCTTCCTGACCGGCTTCGTCCTCGGCAGGAGGGCGGCGGTCGTGTGGTTCCTGATCCAGGCCGCGAACATCACCTATGCCGTGCATCTTCGCGGCGATGACTTCGTATACATCCTCATGAACTCCAAAGAGGTCGCGGCGCTGCGCGACCTCCAGCTGCACGACGGACCGGCGTACGCCGCCCGGATGGCGCTGGCGCATAAGGAGAAGCTCGATCCCCTGCCGCTGCTGCTCTATCTCCTGGTCGGTCTGGCGTACAGCCTTCTGAGCATCCTCCCAACGTACTTCGAATCGAGCATGATGGGGCAGGTGCTCGGCGCCTTGCCCAACGCCATCGACCGCATCCAGATCGCAGCCAAGCAGAAGCAGCGTCTTGAAGACGAGAACCTCCGCATGGGTACGGAGCTGGAAGTCGCTCGCCGCCTCCAGGCGATGATCCTGCCCAAGGCGGAAGAGCTGGAGACGGCGTCCGGGCTCGATGTCGCCGCCGCGATGAACCCCGCGACCGAGATCGGGGGAGATCTATACGACGTCTTGAATCACCCGGACGGCTCCACGCACCTTGTCATCGGTGACGTTACGGATCACGGACTGGCCTCGGGCGTGGTGATGCTGATGGCGCAAGCGGCCATCCGCACCTGCCTGGAGGACATCTCTTCGGGCCTTCGCCAGACCCTCATCTATGTCAATTCCCTGATCTATAAGAACGTCCAGCTCCGCATGGGGGACTTCCGCAACCTCACGCTGGCGCTCTTACACCACCAGAACGGCCGCCTCAAGATCGCCGGTCAGCATGAAGCGCTGGCGCAGCGAAAAGGCAAACGGCCAGTCGGCATCGCCGGCATGCTCGACGTCTTCCCGCGCTTCGCGCGCCTGCGGCTCATGCGGCAATGGGCCGGCATCGTCGACGTCGTTCCGGATTGGGCACCACAGACGCACTGCCGCGCGGTCGTCTACCAGCCGAACCTCCTCGTGAAGGTCTGACCGATCCGG
>CALFML010000978.1 GCA_937879845.1 uncultured Myxococcales bacterium | reverse complement strand
ACGGACGTCCCCGCCCGCGCGGCCGCGGTCGTCCCCCGGTCATCTCGAACGAGCGGCTGCTCGACGTCGCGCGCGAGGTGTTCCTCGAGAAGGGCATCCGCGCGACGACGGCCGACGTCGCGGAGCGGGCGGGTATCTCGGAGGGGACGATCTTCCACCGGTTTCGCTCGAAGGACGAGCTCTTCCGGTCGGCGATGCGGTTCGATCCCCAGAACGATCTCCGGAACCTCTTCCTCACGATGGAGGCCAAGGCGGGCACCGGCGACCTGCGCGAGATCCTGACCGAGCTCGCGACGCGCATGCTCGAGCTCGGGCGCATCGCCATCCCGATCATGATGATGTCCTGGTCGAACCCGGAAGGTGAGTATTCGCTCGAAAAAATGGTCTCCCGCGGAGAGGGGTACCGGGTGGCCTGTGGGTCGATCCAGGGCTTCTTCGAGCGCGAGATCGAGCGGGGTCGCATGGCCAACGTGGACCCTCAGGTGCTCGCCCGGGTGTTCATGGGGAGCCTCCACCACTACTGTATGTCCCAGTTTTTCCTAGTGAATCAGGGGCCTTTGGCAATCCCGCCGGAGGTCTACGTCCAGGGGTTGGTCGATCTCGTCATGCGGGCCTCGGCCCCCCACGAGGCGCCGCCCCGCACCCGCTCGAGCTTCGCGCGCAGCTGCTGGACGTGTCGGGCCTGGGGCCGAAGACCTTCGAGCAGGCGGCGGGCTTCCTGCGCATCCGCGACGGCGACAACCCGCTGGACATGACCGGCGTGCATCCTGAAACCTACCCGGTGGTGGAGCAGATCATCACCGCCACCGATGGCTTCCCAGAGCTTTTGAAGAGCGTCAGCAAGCTCAACCCGGCGGCGGGTCTGGTCGGCATTCTGCCGTGGACCGCGAGCGTGGACGGGTATGTGCTGGCGGACTTCCCGCTCGCGGTCATCGCCGCGGGCGCCCACAATCGGGTTCCCCTTTTGGTGGGCAGCAATGAAAACGAAGGCATCGTCTTCGCGGGGTCCGGGCTCTACCTCTGCTCGCAGTACCGTAGCGATTTGAAGGCGATGTTCGGGGCGAACGCCGACCGGGTCGAGGCCGAGTATCCGTGCTCGTTCTGGCAGGCGCGCCAGGCTTTTAGCGACGTCGTCACCGACTTTCTCTTTACCTGCACCGCGCGCCACGCCGCGCGCGCCGCCGCCCCATCTTCGTCCGTGTTCCGCTACTTCTACACCCACGCCGCCGATCACGGCCTGGATGCCACCCTGGGCGCCTATCACTCCGCCGAGCTCACCTACGTGTTCCGCACGTTCGCGGCCAAGGGCTACACGCCCAGCGCGGCCGAGCAGACGCTCTCCGGCAACATCCAAGACTACTGGGGGAGCCTGGCGGCGACCGGCTCGCCGGCGACCGGAGCCCTGGGCTGGCCGGTCTATACGCTAGCGAGCGAGGCGGTCCTGCAGCTTGATACGACCCTTGCGACCCGCACGGATGTGCGGCCTGCCAAGTGCGATTTCTGGGACTCGCTCTACCCCGCGGGCAGCGGCGGCTAGCAGGCCGTGGCCAAAACACCAAGCGACCCGGAGCGGTCTTTGCGCCAGCGGCAGGCCGTGGCCATCGCCGTCTTGCTCGCGCTGCCGCTGCTCTGCTTCTTCCAGGCGGCGCGGCAGCGCGGGGTGTTTTTCGTCCACGACATCCAGTTCTACTTCTACCCGATCCACAAAAGCGCCGCCGCGCTCGTCAAACACGGCGAGCTGCCCCTGTGGAACCCCTACGCCTATGGCGGCATGCCGCTGCTCGGCGACATCCAGACCGCACTGCTCTACCCGCCCAACTGGCTCTTTTTCATCTTGCCGGCGGAGACGGCATTTAGTTATGCGGTTCTCTTGCAGTTTTGCCTCGCCGGCCTGGGGATGTATCTGTTCCTGCGCGGGCTCCAGCTTGGCGCCGCGTCTTCCTTCCAGGGCGCGGTGGCGTTCATGTTCTGCGGCTTTATGACCGCGCGCGTGGTGCATCTGTCCATCCTTGGAGCCACGGCGCTCATTCCTTGGGTGTTCCTGTGCAGCCAGCGGGCGCTGCGCGGCGGCCGGGCGCTCTGGAAAGCGGCGGCAGCCGTCGCCGTCGCCCTGCAAGTCTTCTCCGGCCATCCCCAGGTGCCGATCTATACCGCGGGCGCGCTCGCCCTGTTCGCGCTCGTGCAAGGGCTGGAACAGCGGGCCGGCGACGGCGACGCGCGCTGGCTCTATCGGATGCCGGGACGGCTCCTTATTATCCTCGGCCTAGGTTACGGTCTGGCCGCGGTTCAGCTGCTGCCGCTAAACGAGCTTGTCGGGCACTCGCATCGCAGCGGACGGCTCAGCTATGATTTCATCTTCGGCAACTCGTCCGGGATCAACGACTGGCTGCTGCTCCTTTATCCTTACGCCTTCGGCTCGCTGCGAGAAGGCCTCTACGCCGCGGCGCCCATCGTCGATCCGAGCCTCGGCTCGCCGCTGTGGGAGCACGCAAGTTATGTCGGCATCCTTCCCCTTTCCCTTGCCGCGCTTGTCATCTGGTGCTTCGCCAGCCGGCTGCGCGCGCGCCGCGCTCAGGCGCATACCGCCGCCTCCGGTCTTCCCAGCGCGGAGACGGGCCACCGCGAAGCGTATGCCAGCCTGCACCTGTGGGGTTTCTTGGTTTGCCTCGTGGGTCTCTCGCTGCTGGTGGCCAGCGGCTGGAACACTCCTTTCTCGTACGTTCTTTATCATCTGCCGGTGCTCGGGAAGCTGCGCGACATGGAGCGGGCGATGGTGCTTGCCGACTTCGCGCTGGCGTCGCTTGCCGCCATCGGTTGCGAGCTCCTGTGGCAAGAACGCCGACCTATGCCCGAACCGCTGCGCCGGCGCCTCCAGCCTATCGCCATCGCCACCCTGGCGGTCCCCGCCCTGGTGCTAGCCGTGATCCGCCTGCCGCCCGTCAAGGGCCTGTTGCGGCCGCAGGTCATCGAGAACCTCGTGCTCACGCGCTGGAACGCGCTCATTCCCTTGGCCCTGGCGCTGGCGTCCGCGGGGCTCCTTTTGTGGACGGCGCGGCGCGGACGCCCCGGCGCCCCGCTGCAAGCGCTTTCGGTGGGGCTTGTGCTCATCGATATGGGATCGTTCGCGGCGTCCTTCAACCCGACGACCGATCCGCGCCTCTACCGGCAGCCGCCGCAGGTGATGGCCGCGCTGGGGTCGGAAACGGCACCGTTTCGCAAGGCCACGTTCCTGCCGGTTGAGCAGATTGAAAGCGATGTCGCCAAGGAGGCGCTGGCGATCAGCTGGGGCATGGTCTACGGCGTCGAAGACGTCAACGGGTTCAGCTCGATGCAGCCGCGGCGCTACGTCGACTATCTGTTCGGACCCGATATGGGAGAGCTCACCAACGGGCTTTTAAAAGATGCGCAGCTCCTGCGGGCGGAGAGT
>CALFML010000977.1 GCA_937879845.1 uncultured Myxococcales bacterium | reverse complement strand
CCCTACACGACGCTCTTCCGATCTCGACGGCCTACAACACGATCAGCGCCGGGAACCGCTGCATGGGCGCGGGCTGCCACAACCAGATGCAAGACCCGGTGTTCAGCAGCCGGGCGACTTTCACCACCGTAATGATCAATAAGCCGTCCAGTTCTGCTTACCAGTACGTGGTGCCGAACATGCCGGACCAGAGCTACCTCTTGTATAAGCTGCGCGGCACCCACCTGAGCGTGCCCAAGGGCAACGGCGGGCAGATGCCTACCGGCGGCACGTTCCTCAACGACACCGAGTTCTGCACCGTCTACAACTGGGTCTCGCACGGCGCTCCGGTAAACTGAGCCGTCTGCGCCAAGCGGCGGCACGACCGCCCGCCGCCTCTGCAAAATTTCCACGCCGCGGCCCGCAGTAAGTAGAATGTGCGCCGCACCCCGCGTGGAGACACCGATGACCCGAATGGTTCAATGCAAGAAGCTCAGCCGTGAGCTGCCCGGCCTCACGTTCATCCCTTTCGACGATGAACTAGGTCAGCGAATCTACGATGAGATCTCCGCTCAAGCCTGGCAGATGTGGCTGGAGCACTCCAAGATGCTGATTAATGAGTACCGCCTCGACCTGGTCACGCCGGAGGCGTTCAACCTGCTGCACAAGCGCTGCGACGAGTTTTTCTTCGGCGAAGGCTCGGCCCTGCCGCCGGACTTCAAGCCGCCGGAAAAAGGCCACGGCCACCATCACTAGCAGGCCGCGGCCCCTTTGACCGACCGGCTTTGGGGCGGTTGCGGCCGGCACCTGCTAAACCAAGACGCATGGCATTTCGCACGACCATCCCGGTCCGTTTCGGCGACGTGGATCACGCGGGCATCGTCTACTACCCGCGCTTTTACATCTATTTCCACGAGGCGTTCGAGGACCTGTTCAACGAAGCCGGGCACTCCTACGTGCAGCTGCTGGACCGCGACCGCATTGGATTTCCAACCGTTCACGTCGAGACCGATTTCAAGGCGCCGCTGCGCTACGGCGACAGCCTGGATGTCGAGCTTGCGGTGATGCGGCTGGGGGAGCGCTCGGCGACCATGCGCTATACCGGCTACCGTCACCGCGATGGCCAGCTGTGCGTGATCTGCGAGATCACCATGGCCTGCATCGATCTCGATGCGTTCAAGGCGCGCGTGATTCCGCCGGACATCCGGGCGCTGTTTCAGCGCTTTCAACTTACGCCCTCACCTGCCGCCGAGCCGGCGGCGCAAGACCGCGAGGGGAAAACCCTCGATGCCCATGACGGCCCCGCCGGCCGTAGGAGCTGACCATGCCTGGACACGCGGCACCGACCTCTAATGCCCCCCTTGGTGCGGCGACGGTTCTTGTGCTGCGCGCCGCCGATTCGACGCCGGGGGCCGACATCGAAGTGCTGCTCGTACGCCGCAGCCATCGCGCCAGCTTCATGGCCAACGCCTACGTCTTCCCTGGGGGCCGGGTCGATGCCGTCGATGCCGTCGATGCCGCCGGTGGGACTGCCGAGCTGCTCGTCGCCGCCCGCCGCGCGGCAGCGCGCGAGCTCAGTGAAGAAGTCGGCCTGCAAGTGGGCGACATCGAGCAGCTCGTGTACTTCGCCCACTGGATCACGCCGTCGGCTGAGCCCAAGCGCTTCGATACCGAGTTTTTCCTATGGCCGCTGTTCCCGCCGCGCCGCGATCCCAATGCCCCCCCGGACGCCCCCCTTGCGCCGCCGCCGCAGGTCCAGATCGACGGTCGCGAGGTCTTCGATCCACTGTGGCTGAGCCCCGCCGCGGCCTTGGAAAAGTATCACGCCGGCACGCTCAACCTGCCGCCACCGACCGCCAGTACGCTCGAGGACTTGGCGGCCGAAATCACGGCGGCCCGGCAGCATCCGGACGCGGCGGAGTCGCTGCTGCACGCGGTGATCGGCCGCTGCGCCAAGCGCCGGCCGCTGCCCACGCTGCCGAAATTTTTTGCCGATGACAGCGGGCTGGCGATTGTCATGCCCTGGGATCCTCAGTATCCCGAGCTCCCCGGCGAAGGCAGTCCGCAACCGGCGCTGGCAGAAAACGCCGCGGTGGTGCCGCGCCGCATCCGCCGCTGCTTGCTCAAGCTGGAAAGCGCCGCCGGCCCTGCCGTCCCCGCCGCCGCTGCCGCTGACAGTCCTAGGCGCCCCTCGGGCGTCGGCGCATCTACCGGCGCCGTGGTCCCCTGGACGGTGGAGCGCGCGGAAGACGAGCCCGCCCGGAGCTAAACCGCGCCCCAGTTGAAATCCGAAGTTCCTGCCTGGAGAGCGGGTGGCGCCGGAGGCGGGGGCCCTGCTGCGCAAGCATGCAGGGTGCCGTAGGTGACAGGCCCCGCGGCGCAGCCCGAAACAGCAGATCTGATGCGAGGCGTGGTTTAGCCGCTTGGCTCGGCTGATAGCGGCCCGCCGGCTGGAAGCTCACCCGATAAATTCGCGATAAGTTGGCAATGTGCACAGCATTTTCGCCGGTGTGTTAAAATGATCGCGGGACAAAAGGTTCACACCGCGCATGACGACGCTGACCGATGCTTTGGCGAAAGCGCCAAATCCCCTTGCCGCCACCATTGCCAGTGATAGCGACAGCACCGGCCTGGTCGATGTGCCGGTGCTGCATGCCGCGGCGCGACAGATCCTGGTGCAGGGTTGTGAGCGGGCCCGCCGTGGTCACTCGCAGGTGTTTGCGCTCGTCGGCGAAGAGGGTCTTGGCAAGAGTCACTTGATGCTGTGGCTGCGGCAGCGGCTGACGCTGCGCGGCGATCCGCTTACTTATTTTATCTCGATGCCAGCGCTGCCGGATCTGGCGCAGCCGTTCCGGCACGCGCTGCGCCAGCTGGTCGGCGCGCTGTGCCGCCGCGACCTCACAGGGGCGGCCACGGATCCGGCGGATCCGAGCAACCTGCTCGATCGGCCGATAGACCGCTTGCTGTGGGGCGCGCTCTACACCCAGACGTGTGACCTCCTCGACGCGGCGCGAGTCGGTATGTATCAGGGGCCGGCGACGCTGCTCAAGCTGCTCGGGCCGATGTGCAGCGACGCCGGGCGGAGACGGCCGCTGCCTGACTTTGCCGCCGCGGCGCAGAAAGTCTGGGGGCAAGTCGAGCCGGGGCTGCGCTCCTATCTGCTCAGCCTGCCGACGGAGATGTCGATTGACTCGGCGGCGCGGGCGGTGCTCCTGCAGTTCCCCTACGCGGACCGCCGCGCCTTGTGTACGGCCTGGCTGGCGGGGGAGGAGCTGTCGCAGAAGGATCGCGAGCGGCTCTCCGCCAAGCAGGTCATAAACAACGAAAACGCGGCCAAGTATGTGCTGTGTTCGGTGGTGCGGCTGCTTACCGCGCCGCCGGGAGCGCAGCTGATTCTGAGCTACGATCAGACGCAGCAGCTGGGGGAGCAGCTGGGCCAGCCGGGCATTCAGGCGATGGCCGAGGTCGTGGCGGCGATTCACGGCTGCGGCGGGTCCTCCCTGCAGGTGCTGTCGCTGCTACCGGCCAGCTTCAGCCAGCTTTACGAAAAGCCGATGCGCGCAGCGCCGACGCAAGGGCCGCCGCGCCACCTCGATCAGACGGTGCGGCTGGAAGCGGTGCACCCGGAGCTGCTGCGGGAGCTGGTGGCGGCGCGGCTGGATGTCGGGCTCGCCGATATCGCCAGCCGGCCCTCGCCGCTGTACCCGTTTACTGAGGCCGAGCTCGATCTGAGCCGCTGGCCGCAGGAGGCCAACTCGCCGCGCAACGCCCTGCTGGTCTTCGCCGAGCGCTATTCTGAGCGGCGGCGCGAAATCGTGCCGGGCAGCGGCGGCTCGGGCAGAAATGCGGTGAGCACTCTGGATCAGCGCCGGCCGCCGGCCAAGCGCTCCAAGGATGCGCCGAGCCTCACCGATCTGGATCGGCGTCCGCGCAGCGCGCAGTCGCCGTCCATGGATTTCTTGTCAGACGAAGAGACCAGCGATGCGGTGGCGGCCACGCCCGCCTCGCCCGCGGCCGATCCGGGCGCACGCCCCCGCTCGCTGACCCACGGGGATGAGTCGGGCGCTACGGCCGCGTCGGCCCGCACCGGTGCGCCGCGGGTCGGTCAGTCCTTTGTTGCCGATAGCAGCCCGACACTTCAGGCGGTGCCCAGGTCTGCCGTAGCGGCCGCGATGGTGCCGACCACGGTGAAGGCGCGCGACATGGCGCGCGATGCCAAGCTCGCGCCGTCATTCGCCGCCGACAGCAGCCCGACCCAGCGCGCGGTTACCGATGATGTGATGGGCAAGGTTCGCGGGCCCGGCGCAGCCAGCAAGCGCTCTCCGGTGCCGGGGCGCGAGCTCAAGCAGCCGCTTGCGCCTGTCGTGCCGAGCCGCGCCGCATCGATGAGCAGCGAAGATGTGCTCATGGGCCGGCTGGGGCGGCCGGCAAAGGCCGCAGACAGGGCGTCCGAGCCCGGGGTCGCGCCGGATAAGCCCGCGGAAAAAAGCGCGGACAAGTCTGCCGCCCGCGCCGCGGCGCCGGTTCCGGTCAAGACCGCGGATGCCGAGCCGGCGCTTACCAAGAAGACGGCAGTCAGCGCCGTCCCGCACGTGGAAGCGGACAGCAGCCCGACCCTCAAGCGGGGGCCGGATGAGAGCCTGCTCAAGGCCACCCGCGATCTGAGCCGGCCGGCGCAAGCGCAGAAGCCGGCTGAAAATCCCGCCAAAGCGGCCAAAGCCCCGAGCCAGCCGCTGAAGCCGGCGCCGGAGCCCAGTGCCGCCAATAAAGCGAAGCCCGAGCCGAGTCGGCCGCTGGGCAACCAGCCGTCTCGCAGCCCCGCGCCGAGCAGCGAGAGCGGCGTAATCGGTCGCCCGACACCGACGATAGCGCCGCAGCCGGCGCTCATCAGTGCCTCGCAGCCTAGCCGCTCGCCGGCCAAGCCGGTGGTCAGCGCCAAGCCGGTGAGCGTTGCGCCGGCGCCCAAGCCGCCGGCGCCGGAGCCGGCACCGCCGGCGATCAGCAATGTGCCGGATCCGCTGCCGCCAAGCGCCGAGTCGCCGTCCATGGGCTGGCTCGCCATGGCCAATGATAAGGAGCAGGATCCGCTAGCCAATGCGCTCAAGAAGCTCGACACCAAGGAGGCTGCGGTACCAGCCGGGAAGGCACCTGCGGCCCTGAGCGAACCGCCGCGGCCTGCGCCGACGACACCTCCGGCACGGCCCCAGAGTCCTTCGGCCCCGCCGAAGTCCGGCCCGATTTCTGCCGTCAGCCGCAATGCGGGCTCCGCCGCCGCAGCTCCGTCCGCGCGTCCGGCAACGAGCCCACCGGCGGCGAGTAAGACCGAGGCCAGCACTCCGCCGCTCACGACCAAGCCGGCACCAGCGACGACTGCGGCGGCAGCCCCGCGCGCCAAATCCGACCCGATCCCGGCGGTTGCACCGATGCCGGATGACAACGCCCCCACCGAGCTGCCGCCGAGCTCGGAGTCGCCGTCCATGGGCTGGCTCGCCATGGCTTCCGGCAGCAGCAACTTGGATAGCGCGATCGCCGAGTCTGGCCTTGCCCGCCCGGCTGCAGCGGCGCAAGAAGGCGCGCCGGAAGCCCCGGCCGCGCCCGCGGAGTCGGCGCCCAGCGCGAGCGATAAGAGCGAATCCGGCCCCTCCAAGGCCCGCGCCGCCCGACCGGTGCGCGGCAACATGGGGATGGGGGTCGTGGTCGTAAACCCCACCACGGTGAAGCCCGCCGAGCCGGCCAATCCCGATCCCGCCCCCGCCGAGCCCGTGCGCGCGCCGATTCGCAGCACCCAGGCGCGTATGCCGGCGATCGTGCTGCGCACCGCGCAGTCGGTATCGCCGCAGCAGGTCCTGGCAGCGCTGCCCGAGAGCGGAATGATGGAGGACTGGCAGCTGGCGCAGGAGCTTGGACTCCCGCTGGACTCGCTGGAGAAGATCTTGGTCTCGCTCGAAGAAGATGAACGGATCCGGCTGATGGCGATGGGGGACGGCCAGCGGATGGTCGTTCGGATCGACTGACGGCTCCCCGGCAAGCGACGCGGCGGTGCCGGTCAGTCGGTCATCGCCGCTTACGGCGCCGGGGCGGGTCATGGGGTCTTGGGTTCTTTCTGGTTCTGCTCGGGCTTGGGCTCGCTGCGGCCACGCCGGCGCTGGCGCGGCGCGGCGATGCGGCCGACGGAAGCCGATCGGCGATGCTGCGGCAGGCGCAGCCGCTGCTGGATAAAGGGGCGGCGGCGCTCGCAGCGCGTGACTTTGCTGCGGCCGCCAAAGCGCTGGGCAGCGCCTACCGCAACGCCCCGCTGCCGGAGGTCTTGCTTCAGCTGGCGCGGCTGGCCCAGGCGGAGGGGCGCACAACCGATGCGTACGACCTGTACCGCCGCTACCTCGCCGATCCCACGCGCATCCCGGAGCGGACCGCGGCGCAAGAGGCAGAGACGGTTTTGGCGACGCCGCCGCCGGAAACCGGCAGCCTCGCGGTAAGCGGCCCGCCGGCGACGTTCGTGCTGCTGGACGGCCGCGTCGCCGGGGTGTTGCCGCTGCCGCAGCCGCTGCTGCTGACGGCGGGCGAGCACACGCTCCTGCTGGAGGTCGGCAGCAAGCGCATCGACACCCCGCTGCAGATTCAGCAAGGGCGGCTGGCGGAGGTGCG
>CALFML010000976.1 GCA_937879845.1 uncultured Myxococcales bacterium | reverse complement strand
CGTGACTGGAGTTCAGACGTGTGCTCTTCCGATCTCAGCCGCCGCTTTCCATGAGCGCGCTTGTAAACAGTCCGGCGGCCAGCGGCGACGCGACCAGGGTGCAGACGTTGGTGGCGCCCGCGGACTCGCCAAGCACCATCACGCGCGCCGGGTCGCCGCCGAAGCTGGCGATGTTGTCTTTTATCCACTGCAGGGCGGCAATGTGATCGAGGGTCCCTTGGTTTCCCGATACCCGGTTGGGACTCTCCGCGTCCAGATCCGGGTCGGCGAAGAAGCCGAGCGCCCCCAGGCGGTAGTTCGGGGTGACGACGACGGCCTGTTCGCGGGTTGCCAGCGCGCGCCCGTCGTACAGGTTGGACAGGAAGCGCTCATCGGTCCTGCCGACGATGTTGCCGCCGCCGTAAAGGAACACGTGGACCGGCAGCCGCGCCGCCGGATCGACCTTGGGCGTCCAGATGTTCAGCGTCAAGCAGTCTTCGCTGCCTTCGAAGCGACCCGTATCTTGGTTCTTCTGCGGGCAGGCAGAGCCGAACGCCGTCGTCGTAAGGACCGTGGACCAGCAGGCATGCTCGACCGGCGGGGCGAAGCGCAGCGCACCGACCGGCGGCATGGCGTAGGGAATGCCGAGAAATGCCACCGTGCTATCGACCCGCTTGCCGCGGACAAGCCCGCGGGTAGTCGGCGCGACCAGCGGATCGGTGGAAGTTCCCACGGGACAGCTCGGCGCAGTCGGCCGCCCGAGCGCGGCTTTTTGTTGCGACGTCAGCGCAGGCGGCGGCGGATCCGCAAGGCCGCACGCCGCGCTCGCCGTAACCAGGCAGTAGATCATAGCGATTCGAGCTCTGGTCATCGCGGACACTCCTCGCATGCTGTTTTTTCGGCCCCGATTCGGAGAGTGAACGAACGTATGAGAAACCTCGTGAATCGGCAAGGCCATTGGGGCTTCGCTTCACGAGTTTACATCCCGCCGCGGATCAGGCAGCTTCGTCCGGACCACGTCCATCAATCGCGACCCAAGGAGGCGTCATGCCCGGCACCTTTATCAACCTGAGCGCCAAAGACGGCAGCCAGTTCCGCGGCTATCTGGCGGTACCCGCCCGCGGCAGCGGTCCGGGGATCGTCCTGTGCCAGGAGATCTTCGGCATCAACGACTACATCCGCGAGGTCGCGGACTACTACGCCGAGGAAGGATACGTAGTCCTGGCGCCGGATTTATTCTTTCGCCTGGAGCCGGGTGTCGAGCTTGGGTATTCGCCGCAGGACTGGCAGCGCGCCTTTGGTTTTTTCCAGCGGTTCGATGTCGGCCAGGGAGTGCAGGACATAGGGGCGGCAGTAACGGCCTTGCGGGCGCGGGCGGAGTGCACCGGCAAGGTCGGCGCGCTCGGATTCTGTCTCGGGGGAAAGCTCGCCTATCTGGCGGCCTGCCGGACCGATGTGGACTGCGCGGTCGGCTACTACGGGGTCGGCATCGAGGCCGCGCTCAGCGAGTCCAAGGACCTCAAGTGCCCGCTGGTCCTGCATCTTGCCGAGCGCGATACGTATTGTTCAGCAGCGGCGCAAAAAGAGATCCGGGACCACTTCGCTGACCGGCCCGAGATCGAAATCTACACCTATCCCGACTGCGCCCACGCCTTTGCCCGTACCGGTGGTGAGCACTTCAACAAACCGGCGGCCGGCCTGGCCCACTCGCGCTCGATCGCGCTTCTCCGCAAGGTGCTGGGACCGCGCTACGATCTATCCAGCCTTTGGGATCGACACTGCTACCACGAGTTCGCGGCGCGCGACGTGGATGCAACCATGAAGACGATGGTGGCGGAGCCCTACGTCAACCACATCCCGACGATGACCGGCGGGGTCGGACAGAGGGATCTGGCGCACTTTTATAAAAACCACTTCGTCCATAGCAATCCCGGCGACACCCGGCTCGTGCCGATTTCGCGCACGGTCGGCGCCGATCGGGTCGTCGATGAGATGTTGTTCTGCTTCACCCATGATCGCCCGATGGACTGGCTGCTGCCCGGCGTGGCCCCGACGGGGAAGTATGTCGAGATTCCGCTTGTCGCGATCGTCTGTTTCCGCGGCGACAAGATCTACAACGAGCATATCTACTGGGATCAGGCTTCGGTCCTCACCCAGATCGGACTCCTCGATGCCGACCGCCTGCCGACTGCCGGCATCGCGACGGCCAAGAAGCTGGTGGACGAAACGCTGCCGTCCAACACCTTGATGAAAGAGGCCTGGAACAAACCTACGCCGGCGTAGCAGGCGCGTGGCGGGCGTCACGCGCCTTTTAGCTGCTGCTTGAAAAAATCGATGGTGCGCTGCCAGGCGAGCGTGGCCGCGGCCTTGTCGTAGCGCGGCGTGGTGTCGTTGTTGAACCCGTGCTGCGTGCCGGCGTACTGGAAGAGCTGATACTTGACATGGTGTTGCTTGAGCGCTTCCTCGAACGCCGGGATGCCGGCGTTGATGCGCTCGTCCTTTTCGGCGTAGTGGATGAGCAGGGGCGCCTTGATGCGCGCCACGTCCGGTTCGGCGGGCTGGCTGCCGTAGAACGGAACGGCGGCGGCGAGCTCCGGCACGCGGGTCGCCAACATGCTGGCGATGCCGCCGCCGTAACAGAAACCGACCACGCCCACCTTGCCGGTGCACTCCGGACGGCTCCGGAGCCAGGCCAGCGCGGCCACGAAGTCCTCGCCGGTCTTGGCTTGATCGAGCTTGGGAAACAGGGCGCGCGCCTTGTCTTCGTCCCCGGGATAACCGCCGAGCGGCGTCAGCGCATCCGGGGCGAAGGCGAGGAAGCCTTCCAGCGCGACCCGGCGCGCGATGTCTTCGATGTGTGGGTTGAGCCCGCGATTTTCATGCACCACCAGCACCCCGGGCAGCTTGCCCTTGCGCTTTGCCGGCTGCGCCAGATACCCGCGCATCTTGCCTGTGCCCTTTTGCGAGTCGTACTCGAGATAGCCCGCCTTGAGCCGGGCGTCGTCCTTGGGGACTTGCTGCGCCTCCGCAAACCGCGGGCTGAGCGCCTCCAGCAGCGACGCGGCGGTAAAGCCGCCCACCGCGAACCGCGCCGCCCGCTCGAGGAAGCCGCGGCGATCCACTGCGCCGTGGACGTACTGGTCAAACAGATTCCAGAGCTCTTGGTCGAAGTCGCTCGCTTGTTTTCGCTCCATACATCACCTCCCGGGCGCGCAGCATGCCGCGTGGGTCACGATTTAGATGATTCCGCCTTGGGTCAGCAGCGTACGCGCGGCGACTCCCGCGTGCGTTCGTGCGCTGCCGGCGACTCGAAGTCCTTGCCCGTGGAGTGGGCCCAGGTCTTGGCGATGTAGGCGGCGGCGTCGGGCGTCTTGCATGCCGTGTCGCCGTGATCGACATCGACCGGGCCGATGCGCTGGGCGGCGGCGGTCGCGGCCTTTCGCAGACTGGCGTTGCGGCAGCCTATTAGGATGACGGCCATGTTCATGGCCTCGCGCTCACCGCTGGGTACCTTATGAATCGTGCGCTCGATCTCAGAAAGGCGCGTCAGGTAAAAGGAATCGGGCGTCCCCAGATCGCGCGACGCCATGTGGCCAAGCAGGGCAAAATACGCGCAGCGCTCGCGCCCGTTTTTCGATGCCGCCCACTGCTCCGCCTTGGTCGCGGCATGCGGGCTCTCGGCGGCGAGCATCCCGACATAGCCGCTGCACATCCGCGCCGCGGAGGCCTCGTGGGCCCAGCGGTCGAGCTGAGCAGAGGTGATCTGCGCCGGATCGACGATTTTGAACGCCAGGTTTCGCGCGTCGAAGTTCCCGGTGTCCCACAGCGCCAGCGCCAGCTCATGATCGATGCCGATCCGCTTCACGAGCGTCTTGAGCGTGGCGAAGCTGACGCCGAACATCGGTCCGGTCGCGCCGTGGCGGGCGTAGGTCTTGCACGTCTGTGCCGAACCCGCCTGCTCTAGGGCCTTCATCGTCTCGGCGAGCGTCATCCGCGGCGCCGGCGCCTTGGCGGCACGCTTTGGCGCCGCGGCGTTTTTCGCTGCTTTTTGGGTAGCTGGCATGGCTGCGGAGCCTAGCGCCGCGGCGGGGCGGTTGTCATCCGCAATCGCTGCGCCGACGCCGGGCGGGCGCCTGGCGCAAGCAGAGGGGCCGATGGCCGCAGCGGTGCGTCACGCAGATCGCTGCGCCGACGCCGGGCGGGCGCCTGGCGCAAGCACAGGGGCCGATGGCCGCAGCGGTGCGTCACGCAGACCGGCGCCGTTTCGCAGCCGCTGTGCGGTGAGCTGGGAGCTGCTCCTGCGCGGAACATGGCCGGACACATGTCCTGATACAGCGGACCGCCGCCGGCTCTGCGCGCGGCGTTGCCCCGTCGGTAGGAGAGGGCGGATGGCGGCGCCCGTCCGGCTGCCCGGTGGGATCCGCGTTGGCATATGGTTTGCTCTGTTACTGACAACAAAATAGGACGGAGTACCGATGCTGAACAGACTGCAATTCTCAGAGAAGGGAATGATTTCTTTGCTGACGTTGTTCCTCGCTGCGGCCGGATGCCAGAACGGTGGTGGCGACGGCGGTGGTGGCGGTGGCGGCGGCGGCGGCGGCGGCGGCGACCCGAGCGATCTGTCCAGCGCCGTCGTCGATATGGCCGGCGCGCCGGAAGCCGATTTGTCGGTCAGTCCGCCGGATCTGACCGTCGTCGATATGACCCATGTCGTCATGTGGCGGGTGGCGCGCGCGCAGGATGTCAACTACGCCCACTTGAACGGCATCTGGGGCAGCGGTCCCAACGACGTATACTTCGCCGGCGACAACACCATCCTCCACACCACCGACCGCGGCCAGACCTTCGTCGAGAGCGTGGCGCCGGTCCGCCAGATGAACGCAATCTGGGGCGATGGGCCAAACAACGTCCTGGCGGTCGGCAAAGACGGCGCCATCATGAACACCACCGACGGCGGAAAGACCTGGGCGACGATCCAGGTCGGGAAGACCTACAACCTGTACGGGATCTGGGGCGCCGGCAATAACTTCTGGGCGGTCGGCAATGGCAATACGGCGGGGGCGCCGGGCTACCTGGTGGTCCGCTCCACCGACGCCGGCAAGACCTGGCAGACGGTCTATGACAAGACGTCGGTCACGACCTACGCATACGGGCTGTGGGGCAGCTCCGCCAATGATCTGTATGTCAGCGGTATCACTAATAACGGTGCCGGCGCCGGCTTCATCATCCACTCCACCGATCAGGGCATGACCTGGACCAGCAGCTACCTTGGGACCGAGGGCTACATGACCCTGCGCGGGCTGTGGGGCAGCTCGGCGACCGATGTCTACGCCTACGGCTCGACGAAAGTGGGCTCGCTCTACTACTCGCGCTCCCTCCACAGCGTCGATAACGGCGCCACCTGGAAGTCCCTGACGCCGCCGCAGACGTACAGCTCCCCGGGGCCGATGTGGGGCAGCTCGGCCAACGACCTGTTCATCCTCAGCGGCGGCAACATCTACCACCAGGCCAACGACGGCAAGGGGTTTCAGCAGCAGTGGACGGCGCAGGCTTCCCCGCTCGGCAATAACGGCACCTACGCGCTCTTTGGTACTACCCCGACCGATGTCTACGCGGCAGGGGCCTTCGGCTACATCCTGCACTACAACTAGCGCCAGCCCGCATATCCCAAGACCCCGGAGCGCCGGGCAGTCCCGCCGCCGTCCGCGTGGAGGCGCGGGAAAAGGCCGGCGCGGATTTTCCGGGGGTGCGCTCTTGGGCGCGGAAACCGGATGCGCCGAGCCTCACGGATCGGTCATACTGACGCTTGCCTTACAGATCGTGACAGCAACCAGACCTCGGGGGGAGCAGTCAAACCGCAAAGGAGGGCAGGGTGAATAACGCGGAGATCGATGTTCTTATCGTGGGCGCCGGGCCGGTGGGTTTGGCGCTCGGATGCGGGCTTGTGCAAAAGGGCGTGTCGTGCCGAATCATCGACTCGCTCGACGCGCCGGTGGTCTACTCGAAGGCGGCGGTGATCCATGCGCGCACGATGGAGATCTTGGAGACGCTCGGCGTCGCCGAGGCGGTCATCGAGCGTGCCAAGATCATCCACGGCCTCAGCGTATATGCAGACGGAAAACGAGTCGTGCACTCGGTCTTGGATCAGATCGACTCGCCCTTCCCGCACATCTACGGCGTCTCGCAGCACGACACGGAGGCGGTACTGAGCCAGAAGCTGGCAGCGGGCGGGGTCACGATCGAGCGCTCGCTGCGCCTTACGTCCTTTACGCAGGACCCAGACGGCGTCTCCGCCAGCCTGCTGCGGGCGGACGGCTCGGCCCACAGCGTGCGGGCGCGGTGGCTCATCGGCTGTGACGGCGCGCACAGCACGGTGCGGCACGGTCTGAACCTGGAGTTTGCCGGCGCTGCGTACGAAGAGCGGATCGTGCAGACCGATGCCATGGTGAAGTGGCCGCGGCACATCGAAGACGATGAGATCCTAGTGTTTCTGGCGCCGGACGGCCCCATCGCCTGCTTCCCGTTCTTCCGCGATGGGCGCTACCGGATCCTCAAATTTTACACCGAAGCGGCGCCGGACCGTGAGCCGACGCTGGCAACCTTCCAGCAGATGATGGCGGCGCAGCTTCCGGGCACCGAGGTGACCGATCCCGCCTGGATCATCGGCTTCCGCATCCACCACCGTCTTACCGAGCGCTATCGCGTAGGGCGGGTCTTCCTCGCCGGCGATGCGGCGCACATTCACAGTCCGGCCGGCGGCCAGGGCATGAACACCGGGATTCAGGACGCCCACAATCTGGCCTGGAAGCTGGCGCTTTTGGCCCGCGGCGCCGCCCGCCCGCAGCTCCTTGATTCCTATGAGGCGGAGCGCCGTCCGCAGGCGCAGGAGCTGTTGCGCGGCACCGATCTGGCGACGCGCGCCGCGGGGCAGGTCGTCAAGTTCCGCAACCCGGTGGCGGTGAACCTGCGCAACGGGTTTATGTCCCTTGTCTCCAGGCTCGATTTCTTCCGCACCAACCTGACGCGCTCCATGTCCATGCTCGACCGCAACTACCGCGAGAGCCCGATCGTGGCGCAGCACCGGCAGCCGCTCTGGCGGGCCCACGCGCTTGCCAACCCGGACAGCGAGCTGCCGAGCCTGGCGGCGTGGACGGCCTTCGGCGCCGGTCCGGAGCCGGGCGACCGCGCTCCCGATGTCCTCTTTGCGGAGAGCAAGGAGGGTCCAAATCGGCTGTTTCATCTGCTCAGCCCGACCCGGCACACGCTGCTGCTATTCGACGGCGAGGCGAGCACCGAGGAAGGTTACCGCCGCCTGCGCGAGCTCGCCCGCCGCGTGGGCGCGCGCTGCGGCGATGCGATCCATTCCTATCTGATCGTGCCGCTGGCGAGCGCACCGCCGGCCGCCGCGGGGGACGTACCGATCGTGATCGATGCCGGCAAGGCGCTGCACACGCGATACGGAGCCCGCGCGGAGTGCCTCTATCTTGTTCGCCCGGACGGCTACGTTGCCTACCGCAGCCAGCCCGCCGACGGCGAAAAGCTTCTTGGCTACCTCGATACGATCTTCACCGCTTGAGCCGCATCGGCGCACCGCTGCACGCGAAGGTGTTTCGGCAATGAGGGAATCATGATGTTCGCCCTGAAGTTCATTCTGCTGCTGGCCGCGTGCGGTGTGACCGCGCTTTTGTGCGCGATGCTCCTATGGAACGTCCCCGCCGCCTGGCGGGCGCCCTACCTGTGGCCGGCCAAAGGCAGCGTCATCGAGGTGATTCCGCCGCCGCCCGAAGACGCCGAGCGCGTCCCCTCCAGCGGTCCGCGCATCGTCGTCGCGTTTACCGATCACGCGGGTCGGCCGCAGCAGCAGACGTACAGCTCTTTCAACTCCGGCGGCGCCACGGAGTTTGCCGGCAAGAAGGTCGGCGATCCGGTGAACTTCACCCTGCAGCTCGACTCGCCCGCTCCCGGGGCGCGTAAGCACTTTGACTGGCAGAACGCCGGCAAGGCCCACCTCGCCCTGGGCGGGATGCTCATCGTGATCGGCGCCCTCCTCTTTATCCTCTGAGCCATCAAGTCAGAGCTGCCGCGCGGCGTCTGAGCGCGGCGGTGCGCTCGCCGCTTACATGTGCGGCGGTTCGTCGTTTTTCTGCCGCCGGGCCTCTGGGCAGGAGCCGTAGGAAGGTGCGATAATTTGCCATGTCCCAGGACCATCGCAGTGAAGGGGAGCTGGCCGAGCAGGTCGTCACGACCGGAGACATCATCGGCTGGCAGTGGGTGCGGAAGAAAGAGGAAGCGCAGCGCGCAGAAACCCTGCCGGCGACGGCCGCGGCGCTGCCGCTTCCCGAGCCGGTGCCGCACGCGCAGCGCTACGAGCCGCGCAGCGTGCTCGGCAAAGGCGGAATGGGAGAAGTGAAGCTCTGCAAGGATGTGGTAGTCGGCCGCGAGGTCGCGCTCAAGAGCCTCTTGCCGGGGCTCGTGGCCGACGACGGAATCCGGACCCGCTTTCTCCGCGAAGCGCAGATTCAAGGGCAGCTGGAGCACCCCGCGATCGTGCCGGTCTACGATCTGAGCCGCGATGCGGACGGCACCCCTTTTTTTACGATGAAGCGACTGCGCGGCCGCACCCTGGAAGACATCCTAAAAGGCTTGCGGCAAGGGCGCCCGGAGGATCTCGCCGCGTACCCGCGCTATCGGCTGCTGCGGACGCTGGCCGCGGTGTGCCAGGCGGTGGACTTCGCCCACTGCCGCGGCGTCCTGCATCGCGATCTGAAGCCGGCCAACATCATGATGGGGGACTTTGGCGAAGTGTATGTGATTGACTGGGGGCTGGCGAAAGTAAAGGGCAGCTCGGAGCCCATGTCTTCGCCCATGTCTTCGCCCGTGCAGCCGACGGCGGATATCGGCGCGACGGCGGTGGGAACGGTGACCGGCACCCTGGCCTATATGTCCCCGGAGCAAGCGCGCGCCCAGGGCGACGCCATCGATGTCCGCAGCGATGTGTTCACCCTTGGGGTCATCCTATTTGAGCTTTTGACCCTGCAGCGACTGCGGCCGGCGGGGACGCCCGAGCGCGTACTGCTGGCGATTTATGAGGAGCAGCCGGAGCGGCCTTCGGCGCGCGCCCAAGATCGTGACATTGCTCCGGAGCTGGATGAGATCTGTGTGCGCGCCACGCAGAAGGATCCGGCGGCGCGCTACGCCACGGTGCGGGAGCTCCATGGTGCCCTGGACCGCTACCTGGCCGGTGAGCGCAGTCTGGTCTTGCGCCAACAGCTGGCCGCCGAGCACACCACAGCAGCAGCAGCAGCAGCCGAGCGCGCGCTGGCGGGAGAGGACGACGCCGCCCCGGCGCGCCTCCAGGCCCTTTCGGCCATCGGCCAGGCCGTGGCGCTTGATCCAAACAATTCCCGCGCCCTCTCCATCCTCCATCGGCTTCTCACCGAGCCGCCGGTCAAGCTGCCCGCGGAGGTCGAGTCGCAGATCTTGGGACCACCAATCGCGTGCGCGAAAGTGATTGCCACCAGCGGCGTGCTGATTCTACCCGGCAGCAATTGCGGCGCAAACAAATTTCGCCGCGGAGTACAGGAGCGCGAACGACAGGCACCAGACGATGCCGACGCAGAGCTTCTGCACGAGGTAGTTCCAGTCGAACGGCGCGACCTCGCGCGTGACCAGCCAGGCCGAGCCGGCGAGCGCGAGCAGCACGACGATCTGCAGC
>CALFML010000975.1 GCA_937879845.1 uncultured Myxococcales bacterium | reverse complement strand
AGTCATCGTGCGGCAGATGCTGCGCCGCGTGCGCGTCGTCGACGTCGGCGAGACCAACTTCCTCGTCGACGAGCAGGTCGAGCGCCACATCTTCGAAGAGGAGAACGAGCGCGTGCTTCAGGCGGGTCTGCAGCCGGCGCGCGGCGAGCCGCTCCTGCTCGGCATCACCAAGGCGTCGCTGTCGACGGAGTCGTTCATCTCGGCGTCGTCGTTCCAGGAGACGACCAAGGTGCTCACCGAGGCGGCGATCTGCGGCAAGGTCGACTACCTGCGCGGCCTCAAAGAAAACGTCATCATGGGCCGCCTGATTCCGGCCGGAACCGGAATCCCGACGTACAAGAAGCTGACGATCAACGTCGATACGGTGGCCGACGGTGACAAGCCCGCCGATCGCCAAGACAACGTCGGATCGGCGGCTGCGGCGGCGATCGCTGCGAGTGCCGGTGGCGGTGCGTCCGGGGCATCGATGCCGCTTGCGGAAGCTGCTTCGGGACGTGAAGAGTAAGCGGCGTCCCGTCGCTGTTACTAAGAAAAATCGGTAAAAATGGAGGGAACGATCTTTTTGTTGACTAAAGACGAGCCCTCCGTATACTGCGCTTCTCTTTCTGTTCGCAGAACAGGTGTTATTTCACGGCGTTAGGATACGGTCGGATGCCTACGATCAATCAGCTCGTAAAAAAGGGTCGCGTAAAGCAGAAGCGGAAAACGTCCGCTCCGGCCCTTAAGGGATGCCCGCAGAAGCGGGGCGTCTGTGTGCGCGTCTATACCTCGACGCCGAAAAAGCCAAACTCGGCGCTGCGTAAAGTAGCGCGTGTCCGCCTCACCAACGGGATGGAAGTCACGACCTATATCCCCGGTGAAGGCCACAACCTGCAGGAGCACTCGGTCTGCCTCATCCGCGGCGGCCGTGTGAAGGACCTGCCAGGTGTCCGCTACCACATCGTGCGCGGCACGCTCGACACCGCTGGCGTAGCAAATCGCCGCCAGAGCCGATCCAAATACGGCGCCAAGCGGCCGAAGTAGTCGCACTGAGGAACGACGATGCCACGCAAAGGTGAAGTCCCCAAGCGAGAAGCTGTTACTGATCCGAAGTACACGGAGCATCCCGAGGATGTCCGTCGCCGGATCACCAAGTTCATCAACACCGTGATGAGCTCGGGCAAAAAGGCCGTTGCCGAGAAGATCGTCTACGATGCCTTGGATAAGGTGGCCGAGCGAGCCAAAGAAGATCCGGTGAAGGTCTTCGAGCGCGCCATGGGCAACGTCAAGCCCAAGCTCGAAGTCAAGTCACGCCGTGTCGGTGGCTCGACCTACCAGGTGCCGGTGGACGTGCGGCCGGATCGGTCGCAGGCGCTCGGCATGCGCTGGCTGGTACAGTACTCGCGCAATCGTGGTGAAAAGACCATGGTGGAGAAGCTCGCGGCTGAGATCTTGGACGCTGCCAACAACCGTGGCAACGCCGTCAAGAAGCGCGAAGATACCCACAAGATGGCGGAAGCCAACAAGGCGTTTGCTCACTATCGCTGGTAGCTGACCCGCGCCGGGTTGGTCTGTTCGCTCGGTAAAACCTAGCTGCGTCTTGTCGGACTTGTTCCGGGACGCTGAAGCACAGAAGGCTAAAAGGGAATCGTCATGGGCAAAGAAAAATTTCTCCGAACCAAGCCCCACGTGAACATCGGCACCATCGGCCACGTTGACCACGGCAAGACCACCCTGACCGCGGCCATCACCAAGGTCATGGAAATGAACAGCAAGATCAAGGCGATCAGCTACGATCAAGTTGCCAAGGCCTCGGAGTCCCAGGGTCGTCGCGATGACACCAAGATCCTGACCATCGCCGTCGCCCACGTCGAGTACGAGAGCAAGGCGCGCCACTACGCGCACGTCGATTGCCCGGGCCACGCCGACTACGTGAAGAACATGATCACCGGCGCCGCGCAGATGGACGGCGCGATCCTGGTGGTTTCCGCGGTGGACGGTCCCATGCCGCAGACCCGCGAGCACGTGCTCCTCGCCCGCCAGGTCAACGTTCCCCAGCTGGTGGTCTTCCTTAATAAGGTAGACGTCAACCCGGATCCGGAGCTCCTCGACCTCATCGAGCTGGAGATCCGCGAGCTGCTCAGCAAGTACAAGTTCCCCGGCGACGATGCTCCGATCGTCCGCGGCGCGGCGCTGCAGGCCCTCCAGGGCGTGCACAGCGACATCGCCGACGGCGCCATCATCAAGCTGATGGATGCCTGCGACTCGTTCATCCCCGAGCCGGTGCGCGACACCGACAAGCCCTTCCTCATGCCGGTCGAGGACGTGTTCACGATCTCCGGCCGCGGCACGGTCGTCACCGGCCGTATCGAGAGCGGCATCGTCAAGGTCGGCGACTCGATCGAGATCATCGGCTTCACCGAGACCCGCACCACCGTGGTCACCGGCGTTGAGATGTTCCGCAAGCTCCTCGATCAGGGCCAGGCCGGTGACAACGTCGGCTGCCTGCTCCGTGGTGTGAAGCGTGAGGACATCGAGCGCGGCCAGGTGCTCGCCAAGCCCGGCTCGATCACCCCGCACCGGAAGTTCAAGGCCGAGGTCTACGTCCTCAAGAAGGAAGAGGGCGGCCGCCACACGCCGTTTTTCACCAACTACCGTCCGCAGTTCTACTTCCGAACCACGGACGTCACCGGCATCGTTCGTCTGCCCGACGGGGTAGAGATGGTTATGCCCGGCGACAACATCCAGATGGAGATCGAGCTCATCACCCATGTCGCTGCAGACAAGGGTCTCCGCTTCGCCATCCGCGAAGGTGGACGCACGGTCGGCGCCGGTGTTGTCACGCAGATTATTGAGTAGCCACAGAGTAATCTCATGACGACGCCCAAGATCCGTATCCGGCTTAAAGCCTACGATCATAAACTGCTCGATCAGTCGGCAGGGGAGATCGTAGATACGGCCAAGCGCACTGGGGCCAAAGTAGCTGGCCCCATTCCGCTGCCGACCAAGATCAACAAATACTGCGTTCTGCGCTCGCCGCATATCGACAAAAAGTCGCGGGAGCAGTTTGAGATCCGCACCCATAAGCGGTTGCTGGATATCTTGGAGCCGACGCAGCAAACGCTAGATGCGCTGATGAAGCTTGATCTGTCGGCAGGCGTCGATGTCGAGATCAAAACCTGATAGACGCCGGTGTGGATAAAGACCTATGGCTAAATTCGATGTATTAAACCTCGACGGCAAAAAGGTCAGCGAGATCGAGCTCGCTGACGCGGTTTTCGCTGCTGAAATCAAAGAACACGTTCTTTGGGAAGTTATCAAGCAGCAGCTGGCGTCCCGCCGGGCCGGAACGCACTCCACCTTGCACCGCGGCGAAGTGCGCGGCGGTGGTAAGAAGCCGTATCGGCAAAAAGGCACGGGCCAGGCGCGTCAGGGTTCGTCGCGTTCGCCGAACTTCGTCGGCGGTGCCAAGGTCTTTGCTCCCAAGCCTCGCGACTATTCGTACTCGGTTCCCAAGAAGGTGCGGCAGCACGCCCTGCGCTCGGCCCTGAGCCTGCGCGCCGGTGAGAAGCAGCTGATCATCGTCGACGGCATCTCGTTCACCGAGCCCAAGACCAAGCGGGCGGCGCAGCTTCTGAGCGCCCTGAAATCGCCCCAGGCGTTGCTGGTCGACTCGCGCGAGAGCTCTAACCTCGCCAAGTCGATGAACAACCTGCAAGGGGCCAAGTTCCTCCCGGTCGAAGGTCTCAACACCTACGACATCCTTCACTATCCCTGCCTGATCATGACCGTCGATTCCGCCAAGGCCATCGAGGCCCGCTTGACGGCGACGGGGACCAGCGCAGCATCGGTGCAGCCGTGAAACCGCATCAGATAATCAAAAGGCCCCTGCTCACTGAGAAGAGCAACCGGCTGAAAGAGACCGGCGGCACTCCCGGCGTGGACGAGTCACTGCTCCAGCCCAAGGTCCTGTTCGAGGTCCACAGCGACGCGAACAAGATCCAGATCCGCCAGGCCGTGGAAGCGCTGTTCGATGTCAAGGTGGCCGATGTCCGCACGCAGATCGTGCGCGGCAAGGTGAAGCGCATGGGCCGCTTTGTCGGTCAGCGCTCCAACTGGAAGAAGGCCATCGTCACGCTACAGGCCGGCAAAAAGATCGAGTTCTTCGAGGGCGTATAATGGGTATCAAGATCTTCAAGCCGACCTCTCCCGGTCGGCGCGGGATGACCGGCTTCGATTTCTCTGAAATCACCAAGTCGCGGCCGGAAAAGAGCCTGATCAAAGGCAAGCAGCAGCGCGCCGGCCGCAACAGCCAGGGTCGTATCACGACCCGGTTCCACGGCGGTGGGCACAAGCGCCGCTACCGGCTCATCGACTTCAAGCGCGACAAGACGGGCATCCCCGCCCGCATCACCGCGATCGAGTACGATCCGAACCGCACCTGCCGCATCGCCCTGCTCTGCTATGCCGACGGGGAGAAGCGTTACATCCTGTGCCCCGACAAGCTGAACGTCGGTGACACGGTGGTCTCGGCGGCGACGGCGGATATCAAGCCGGGGAACTCGCTGCAGCTGCGTTACATCCCCCTTGGCACTGCCATTCACAACGTCGAGATGAAGATCGGCGCCGGCGGGCAGCTGGTGCGCTCGGCGGGTGTTGCCGCTCAGCTCATGGCCAAAGAGGGCGATTGGGCGCAGATCCGTCTGCCTTCGGGTGAAGTGCGGCGCGTTCACATGAGCTGCCGCGCGACGATCGGCCAGGTCGGCAACCTCGACCACGGCAACATCCAGTGGGGCAAAGCGGGTCGTTTGCGGTGGAAGGGCCAGCGCCCGCACAACCGCGGCGTGACCATGAACCCGGTGGATCACCCGATGGGCGGCGGCGAAGGCCGTTCGTCCGGTGGCCGGCATCCGTGCACCCCGTGGGGCATTCCGACCAAGGGTTACAAGACGCGCAAGAACAAAGCGACCGACAAGTTCATCGTTCGCCGCCGCGGGACGAAGGGTTAGTAGACTATGGCTCGTTCGATCAAGAAGGGTCCGTTCGTTGATAAGCACCTGATGAGCAAGACGCTCGAGGCGCAGCGAACCAAGTCGAAGAAGGTGATAAAGACCTGGTCGCGGCGGTCGACCATCATCCCCGAGATGGTGGGCCTGACCTTCGCAGTGCACCAAGGGAAGAAGTTCATCCCGGTCTTTGTGACTGAGAACATGGTCGGCCACAAGATGGGGGAGTTTGCACTCACTCGTACCTTCCACGGCCACTCCGGTGATCGGAAAGCCACCAAGGCGGCCGCTCCGGCCAAGCCTGCGGCTCCCGCGAAAAAGTAGAAATTTGTTTGGAAACCGGTCGGGTTCGTGATACACCGCGGTTCCTCACCTCCACACCTAGTGTTGGGATGTAGTTAATGGAAGCCAAAGCCATTGTCCGACATGTGCGCATTTCTCCACGGAAGATGCGCATTGTTGCGAACTTAGTACGCGGCCGGCGAGTTGATGAAGCGATGGCGATGCTCAAGCACACGCCAAAGCGCTCGGGGCTGGTCATTCATAAGTTGTTGCTCTCAGCCATCGCGAACGCTGAAAACAAGGGTACCGCAGACGTGGATGCCCTGGTGGTTCGTGCCTGCTCGATCGACAACGGACCAATCATCAAGCGCTGGCTGGCGCGTGCAATGGGGCGGGCCAACCGCATCCAGCGTCGAACCAGCCATGTAACCCTCGTAGTCGCCAGCGAAGAGTAGGAAGCAGGGGCAATGGGTCAGAAAACGCATCCGATTGGGTTTCGTCTCGGGATCATCAAAACTTGGAATTCCAAGTGGTACGAAGAGAAGAACTACGCCAAGTGGCTCCACGAGGATATTAAGCTCAAGGCCGAGATAAAGAAGAAGCTGCAGCACGCCGGTATCGCCGGGGTTGAGATCGAGCGCGCAGCGAACAAGGCCAAGATCAATATCTACACTGCCCGTCCGGGCATCGTGATCGGCAAGCGTGGCGCCGGTGTCGAGCAGCTGAAGAAAGAAATTCAGGCTCTCACCGACAACGAAGTGTTTCTGAACATTCAAGAAGTCCGCAAGGCGGAGACCAACGCCCAGCTCGTCGCTGAAAACATCGCCACCCAGCTGGAGCGCCGCGTCGCGTTCCGCCGGGCGATGAAAAAAGCGATTCAGACGGCGATGAAGTTCGGCGCCAAGGGCATCCGCGTCGCTTCCTCCGGCCGGCTCGGCGGCGCTGAGATGGCCCGCTACGAGTGGTACCGCGAGGGCCGCGTGCCCCTTCACACCCTGCGCGCCGACATTGACTTCGGTTTTGCCGAGGCGTTCACGACCTACGGCGTGATCGGCGTGAAGTGCTGGATCTTCAAGGGCGAGGTTCTTCCCGTCCGGGCAGTTCCGAAGTCGTAACCAAAGTCGTAGGTTATTGACTCAGTTTTACGCATAAGCATTCCGGAGATGTTGGAGAACTGCAATGCTATCGCCTAAAAGGACTAAGTACCGTAAAGCGCAGAAGGGCAGAACCCGCGGCGAGGCCAAAGGCGGCAGCGCGGTGGCGTTCGGCGACTTCGGCTTACAGGCCGCGGAATGCGGACGGATTACTTCACGGCAGATCGAAGCCGCGCGTATTGCCATCACCCGTCACATCAAGCGTGGCGGCAAGGTCTATATCCGAGTGTTTCCCGATAAGCCGACGACCAAGAAGCCGGCCGAGACCCGAATGGGTAAAGGCAAAGGCGCTCCCGAGGACTGGGTCGCGGTGGTTCGCCCCGGCCGCGTGATGTACGAAGTCGAGGGAGTGAGCGAAGAGATGGCCCGTGAAGCGTTCCGCCTCGCGCATCATAAGCTTCCCATCGTGACGAAATTCCTGGCACGGCAGCAGGGAGGTCTGTGATGAAACGGACGACAGCGCTACGTGAAATCCGTGAGGCGGCCAAAGACGAGCTGACCGATCGGCTCGTTCGCCTGGAGCAGCAGCTCTTCCAGCTTCGGCTCAAGCATGCGGTAAACCAGCTTGAGAACATCAGCCAGATTCGCACCACGCGTCGCGACATCGCCAGGATCATGTGTGTAATGACCGAGCGTCGGAAGGGAAACAAGTAGGCCATGGAAGAGCAAGCCGCAGATACTGTCAGTGAGCGTGGCCACCGGCGCCGCCTGGTCGGCGTCGTTACCTCGGATCGCATGGACAAGACCGTGGTTGTGGTCGTGACCCGCAAGGTCCGCAACCCCCGGTTCGGCAAGTACGAGCTCAAGCGCGCGAAGTACAAGGCGCACTCGGCCGACAACGGCGTTCATGTCGGCGACAAAGTGTTGCTTTGTGAATCGCGGCCGCTCTCTCGGGACAAGCGGTGGCGGGTTGAGAAGCTGCTTGAAAAGGCACGGCAAGCCTAAGTTAGGCTGTAGGTTGGGAATTTAGCCATGATCCAGATGACCACAATCCTTGACGTAGCCGACAATTCCGGTGCAAAGAAGGTCTTTTGCATCAAGGTGCTCGGCGGATCGAAGCGGAAGTATGCTTCGATTGGTGACATCATTGTAGTTTCCGTTAAGGAAGCGTTGCCGAACTCCAAGGTCAAAAAAGGGGACGTGGCCAAAGCAGTGATTGTGCGGACCGCAAAGGAAATCGCACGTCCGGATGGCAGTTATATCCGCTTTGACTCCAACTCCGCTGTGCTCATCAACAAAGAGAATGAGCCGGTTGGCACGCGTATCTTTGGGCCGGTCGCCCGCGAGCTGCGCGCCAAGAAGTTCATGAAGATTATCTCGCTTGCGCCTGAGGTGCTCTGATGGAGCGAATTCGTAAAGGCGATCTTGTCGAAGTGATTTCCGGCAAGGAAAAAGGCAAGCGCGCCCGGGTGCTCAAAGTCCTGCACAAGAAGGA
>CALFML010000974.1 GCA_937879845.1 uncultured Myxococcales bacterium | reverse complement strand
CACCTGCCGCTTTCTCGCAGCGCCACCGCCACCAACTTATCGGCGGGTGGCCCGGGACCTGGGCCAGGGAGCTTACGACGCTGGAGTTTGCTGATGACGCTGTCGCTTGTGGGGAAGCGATTAGGTAACTACGACATTCAAGCCAAGATCGGCGAGGGAGGGATGGGCCTTGTCTACCTTGGCATCCATCCGCAGATCGGCAAAAAGGTCGCGGTCAAGGTCCTTCACGAGGAGCTTTGCACCAAGACGGATGTCGTAGCGCGCTTTTTCAACGAAGCCAAAGCGGTCAACGACATCAGCCATCCCAACATCGTCGACATCATCGACTTCGGCGAGACCACGTTCGACGGCTCCATCTGCAAGTACATCATCATGGAGTACCTCGATGGCGAGAGCCTGGCGGCGCGCATGCGCCGGGAAGGCGTCACCATCCGCGAGACCGTCCAGATCATCGCCGCCTGCGCCTCCGCCCTGTCGGCCAGCCATGCCAAGGGCGTGGTGCACCGCGATCTCAAGCCGGAGAACGTCTACCTCTGCATTCGACCCGGCGACCGCAACTACGTCAAGCTCCTCGACTTCGGCATCGCCAAGCTGACCGCTGACGGCCAGGGCCCGATGTCGCAGCACACCCGCACCGGCATGGTCATCGGCACGCCGACCTACATGAGCCCGGAGCAGTGCGACGGCAAAGGCCTCATCGACGCCCGCGCCGACGTCTACGCCCTGGGCATCATGATGTATGAGCTGCTCACCGGCCGGGTGCCCTTCCCCGGCGAGGGCTTTGGCGAAGTGCTGGTCGCCCACCTCACGCGCGAGCCGGAGCCGCCGTCGCAGATCAACAAGAACATCCCGCCCGAGCTCGAGGCGATCGTGCTGCGCTGCCTGCGCAAGAAGAAGGACGAGCGCTTCCAGTCGATGAACGACATGATCGCGGCGATCTTCGATCCCGGGCCGCACTACCAGACGTTCCTGCGCGGCGAGCCGGCCCCGATTGCCGGTCCCAACGTGCCGCAGGTCAGCCCGGGCGGTTCGATGCTGCTGTCGGCGCAGGCGATCCAGGCGGCGCTCTCGGCGTCGCAGTCGGCCAGCGGCTCCGGGCAGATGATGGCGATGAACATAAACCCCATGGGCAGCGGCGCGGTGCCGGCGCTCAGCCAGGTGTCGACGCCGCCGGCGCAGCCGCAGCCTTCGGCCGCTTGGGGCGCGCTCAACGGCGCCCAGGGCGGGCAGCCGCTCTCGCCGATGCCGGCGCAGCTGTCGGGCGGGCAGTCCGCCGGGCAGTCCGGGGTGATGGCGATGAGCTCCGGCATCAGCGCCCAGGTGGCGACGCCGCGGCTCGGCGGCACGCCGGCGGAGCTCATGCCAGTCGCCGGGGCGATGTCGGGACCGCGGCCGACCACGCTGCAGGGCGCCTCGGGCGAGGCGTCGAGCCGGCGCCGGCCGCTCAATGTGATGATCGGCTTTGCCTCGGCGATCGTGGTCGGGGTGTTGGCGGTGGTGATGGTGCGGGTGGTGACCAAGTCGCCGCCGCCGGTATCCGCGGCGACGCCGGAGCGCGTGCAGATCGTGGTCAAGACCACTCCCGACCACGCCGAAGTCCTGCGCAGCGACGAAGATGGCAAGACCTCGGGGCAGACGCCGTACACCTTCATGGTCAAAAAAGGCGCCGGTCCGATCGAACTCAAGCTCAAGCTCGCCGGCTACAAGGACGAGGTTCGCTCCGTCGAGCCCACTGCCGACCGCGAGATCGCCGTCGAGCTGACCAAGGTGGCGCAAGAGACCACCGACCCGCCGACCACCCCTGCCGGTACCGACTCCAAGCCCAAGAAAGGCAAGGACGGCAAGCCGGCCAAGACGCCGAGCTCCGATTCCGGCACCAAAGAACCCAAGGCGGTCAAAGAGCCCAAGGCGGTCAAAGAGCCCAAGGTCAGCGATCCCAAGCCGCCGGCTGAGAAAAAGCCCCGCAAAGGCAAAAAGCCCGACGGCGACCTCCTCGCGCCGGTCTTCTAGAACAGTCGGGGGCTCTTATGGCGCGCCGGTGAGAGCGGCAGCGATGGCGGTGCGGACCAGGGACTCCCGCTCGCTCGCCTCCGCGCGGCGCAGCGCGCTCTGCGCCGCCGTACCGCCGAGCCGGCCTAGCGCCGTAGCGGCGGCCGTGCGCACGGGGACGTAGGGATCGCTGGCGAGCCGCTCGGCCAGGGACGGAACGGCTCGCGCATTGCCCAAGAGCCCGAGCGCGGTGACAAGATCCGGGCGGCTGCGCACCGACGGTTCGATCAAGGCCTGGAGGGCGGAGAGGGCGCGCGGGTCGCGGCTGTGGCCCAGCGCCAACAGCAGCGGGCGGACGCGGTCGGGATCATCCAGGCTCATCGCCGCCGGCAGGGCGGTCAGCCACAGCGCGACGCAGTCCGGCGCTGCGGTTGCCGCGGATGGCGGCGGCGCGTCCGCGGGCGCGGCGGATGCGGCCGCCGCCGGGTGCGGTTGGGGCGGCTCGGAATGCCGGCCCGGCAGCACGGCTGCGCCGGCCGACGTGGCGGCCTGGCAGCGCGGCAAGGCCAAAAGGGCCAGGGCGGCGGCGAAGCGCTGTTCGGCTGGGGCCTGCTCATCGCCGATGAGCGCCGCGACGACCGCTTGGGCGGCCAGATCATCCGGCTCGGCACCGGCGGCGCTCAGCCGGAGATGGAGAATCGCGGTCCAGCGCAGCCAGCTCGGATCGGGCGGCGCCGCTCTGCGCGCTTGCGTGAACAAGGCGCGCAGCCGAGCGCGGGTCGTCGCATCGGCGAGCGGCGGCTCGGTCAACAGGGAATCGCGGGCCGCGGCGGAGCCGGCGTTCAGGTCCGGCAGAGCAGCGGCGGCGAGCTGCGCCACCACCGCCAAGGCCTCGCGGCGCTGCGCCGGCGGCGTCTCCGTTCCCGTCAGCAAGGCAGTCAAAGCCGATAAAGCAGTGCGATCGCCCATGCGTCCGCGCGACAAGGCAGCGGCTTGCTCCACCGCCGAGGGCTCCGGCGCGGCCGCGGCCGGCTGTTCTTCGAAGCGGCGCGCCTCGGCGATAAAGCGATCGAGCAGCATCCGCAGGGTCGCCGCGCTCTGCGGATCGCTGTCGAGGGTGTTCCGGCGCTCTTGCGGATCGCGCTGCAGGTCGAAGGCCTGGCAGCTGTCGGTGGCGAAGTCGCAGATGAGCTTTTTGTCGCCGCGGACGATCATCTTCTTGCGGCCGATCTCGCTGAACACCGGCCACAGCGGCAGGGACTTGGCCTGCGCCAGCAGCCACGGCGCCAGATCATGGCCGCGCATGCGCACCGAAGGCTCGATATCCAAAAGTCCCAGCACGGTCGGGGCAACATCGATGAGGCCGACCGGCTGAGCGATGCTCTGCGCCTGCAGCCCGCCCGACGGCGTGCCCGCCCCCGGCGGCGCGGCGCCGGGCTGGGGTGACGCGAGCTTCGCCAGATCGACGATCAGCAGCGGCACGTGCGCCTGTTCTTCGTAGAGGCTGGTGCCGTGATAGCGGCCGCCGTGCTCGCCAAACTCCTCCCCGTGATCGGCGGCCAGGATGAGCACCGCGGACGGCCGCGTGCGCTGCAGGTAGGAGACCAGGCGGCGCAGCTCGTCGTCGATGAAGCGGACCTCGCCGTCGTAGCGCTCGCGGTCGGGGCGGCTTGCGTCGGGCCCGCCGGGATGGGGATCGTAGGGCTCGTGCGGCTCCAGGTAGTGCACCCAGGCGAAGACCCGCTGCGGTCTTTCCTCATCGAGGAAGTGCATGAGCTGGGCGGTCCGCTGCGGCGCCGCGAGGTACTCGAACTTCACGTACTCGAAGCCGTAGGCCGACTCCTCCAGGCGGCGCAGGCGGTCGTGCTCGACGTAGAAGACCGAAGGCGGGTAAAACGCCGCGGTCTTGTAGCGGAAGCGGCGCAGGATGAGCGGCAGGGTCTCATGGCTGCCGGCGTCCTGTCCGAGGGTCAAAAGCGCGTAGACCGGCTTGCCGGTGAGCAGCGTGGCGATGGCGAACGAGGTGTGCGGCACCTGGGTATAGGCGCGGTGGAACACCACGGCCTGCGGCAGCAGCGAAGAGACGAACGGCATGGTCGCCGGGTTTACCGCGTCGAAGCGCAGCGCATCGACGGTAATCAGGAACATGTCGCGGCCGGCCAGGCGCGGCCCGACAAACTGCGGCGGCGTCGCCAGATCCGCGGCGGTCAAAAGCTCCGCCGGCGGCGTGAGCGGCGGTCGGCGGGGACTGTCGCGCAGCGTGCCTTCGATGCGCAGCACCTGCGCGACCAGGCGCGTGTGCTCCAGCGCCAGGCTGCGCAGCGTCTGCGCCCGCTGCAAGCGGTGCCCCGCCCAGCTGCCGGTGAGCAGCGCCAGCGCGAGAAAGAAAAGGAGCTCGCCGCGAAAGCGGCGGGACGAAATCCCCAGGAGCGCGGCGGCGCACAGCTCGGCGCACAAAAGCAGCGCGGCCTGCAGGCTCAAATGGAAAAAGGGGTAAAGGCGCGGCAGCACGCGGCAATCGGCGACGTACAGGAGTCCGAGCAGCGCCGCCGCCGGCAGCGCCAGGCTCGCGGCCCGGCCGACTCGCGATCCAAGGCGCGGCCCGGCCTTTACCCAATCGAGGAGCCGCAGCCCCGCTTGCACCGACCCGCTGACCGCAAACACGCCGACCACCGCGAGCACGGCGGCGAGCAAGCGGTGACCCGGGATCTGCTGAGCGCGGGGTCCGGCGAAGATCTGGCTGCAGACCCAGACGATTCCCGGCGTGGCGAGCAAGGCCCAGCTGCGTCCGAGCCAGCGCCGCTGCGCCCGCAGCTGCTCTCCGCCGGCGAAGCGGCGGCTCAAGGTGACGATGAGCTGGCTCAGCGCGCTCTGCGCCGCCGCCGCCAGCATGAACAGCGGTATCGGCGCGAGCAGCGTGAGCAGGCCAAACCACAACCGCTGCTCCGCCGAGTCGAACTGGCGGGCGACCCCCTGGGCGCTGCCGAGCGCGTCCAGCCCGCCGACCAGGAGCGCCGCAAAGAGCCCAACCAGTGCACCTTTGCCGATGCGTATGCCGAGCGAAGGGACGGCCGACGCTTGGGAATCAGGACTGGACAACGGCGCCAAGCTCCGCGGCCGGGTCCAGGGCCAACAGGCCGTAGATGCCGCCGGTATGCAGAAAGACCACGCGCTCCCCGAACGTCATCGGGTCGCGCTGCAGCTCCATGATGAGACCGCGCAGGGCTTTGCCGGTGTAGACCGGATCCAAGACCAGGCCGCGGGTGCGGCAGGCCAGGTGCAGCAGGCGCAGCTCGTCGGGCTGCGCGAGGGCGTAGCCGCGTCCGACGTAGCCGTCGCGGATGTCGATCACTTGCGCGCTGTCTTTTAGCAGGCGCCCGGCTTCGGGCAGATCGAACAGCGCGTCTGCCTCGCTCAGGATCTCGCGCACTCGCGCGACAAAATAGGGACGATCGTCGCAGACGTTCACGGAGGCCACCCGCCAGGGCAGCCCGCAGCGGGCGATGCCGAGCAGCAGCCCGGCTCCCGTCCCTCCCGAGCCGGCGGCATGCACGATGGTGAGCGGGCGCTCCGGCGCGGGAACTTGCCGGCGCAGCTCCTCGATGCAGCGCAGGTAGCCGAGGCTGCCAAGGGCGTTGGAGCCGCCTTCCGGGATGACGTAGGCGGTGCGGCCGCGGGCCTTGAGCTCGGCGCACAGCTCGGTAAAAAGAGCGCTGCGGTCCTTGTAGGCGGCGCGGCTGATGAAGCGGATCTGCGCCCCGCTGAGCCGCGACAAAAGCAGGTTGCCCGATAGAGGCGGGGGCGCCGCCGGGTCGTCGACTCGCAGCAGCAGTATGCAGCAAAGCCCCAGGCGCGCCGCCGCCAGCGCCGTGGCCCGGCAGTGGTTGCTCTGCACGCCGCCGCAGGTGACGACCGTGTCGGCGCCGCCGGCTTGCGCCGCGGCCAACAGCAGCTCGAGCTTGCGAACTTTGTTTCCCGACAGCTCGATGCCCGACAGATCGTCGCGCTTGATGAAAAGCTGCGGCCAGGGCCGACCGTTTTGCTCCCGACAGCCGGTTAGCGCCGGCAAAAGCTCCGCGCCCTCCTCGAGCGGAGTCGGGAGCTGCGCCAGGGAAAACCGCGGCAGCGCTAGGATGGGCGTACGCATTGGCCCGTTTTATCAGAGCCGCGGCCGCGCCGACAACGACCAGACGGCGGCTGCCGACCCGGCGGGCTTATGGGCGGGTGCTGCGGTGGTACTTGATGAGCAGGTCGCGCAGCCGATCATGCGGCAGCGCGTAGACCGTGGTTCCGTCGATTCCGGTGAGGGTCTGGGCCGCGCACAGGGCGTTTGTGATCGACTCCTCGGTGGCCTGGACGGCGGCGCGCAGCAGCGGATCGAGGTCGTCGTTGGCCAGCGCCTGCCACTGCTCCACCCCGCCGGCGCCGAGCGGCGGCTGCGGCCGGCCGAAGGCGACGAACAGATCGCCCGACGAGTTATAGGATACCGCGCCCATGCGGCCCAGACCCAGCGCGGTGCGCCGCAGGATCCGCTGCAGCTGATGCGGTAAGACCGGCGCGTCGGTCCCGAGCACGACGATGATCGAGCCGTCCTTCTGCTTCTCCGCGGCGCGCGGCGGCCGGGCGGTCGGGGGAGGCGAAGAGACAGGCAACAGGTCCTTTAGCTCCTCGCCGACCGGAATGCCGGCGATGCGCAGGTCGGTGCGGCGGCCGTAGTTGGCCTGCACCAGCACCC
>CALFML010000973.1 GCA_937879845.1 uncultured Myxococcales bacterium | reverse complement strand
GCTTCAGATCCCAGCCGCGGCTCTTTTCGCTGCTGAGCTTCTGGTTGGCGCGGGCAATGAAATCGTCGAGCAGATCGTCCATGCTCTCGCGCAGGTTGTCGCGGCGCTGCGGGGCCCGGCTGGCGGCCTCCGGAGGCGGAGGGGGAACCGACCGGGCGGGTTGACTGTTGGGGTTTTGCCCAGATTTTTGCGTTGCCATCGTGCTTTCGCTCGTCTGCCCGGATGCGCCCGGGCGGGCCATACCTGTGCCCGGCCGCCCGGGCGGATGTTTCATGGTTTAGCTGTAGTACTGGGAGCGGAGATCGAGCCGAGTCCGGATCGGGGTCCGCAAGGGTCTCTCTCCCGAGTCAGAAGGCGACGAAAATCGCCGTCCCAAACGTAGTGCATGGATATTGCACAGATAGCGCACAGCTACGGCGTTTTTCCCTTTGGCCACGCTTGCTTGTCAAGGCAAATGTACGACCCTGTCCCACGAGTAGTCGCCGGGGACCCTCAGTACCCCTAGTCCAGCTTGCAGGGCCTGGTTCGCGTCCGTATGCTGCGCCGCATGTCGAACCATGGTTTTGCCGATTTTGAGTCCGCCCGCCCTGACTCCGCCCGCGCCGACGCCGAGTCCTATCCGCCGGAACGCCGCTCGCCCGGACCCGTGCGACGGCGGGGAGGCGAGGCCGCGGTGGACTCGCCGCGGCCCGGTGAGCCGCGGATTCGCCGCGGATCGATCCGCCTGCCCAACGAGATCGCCTGGCGCCTGCGGGCCGGCCATCCCTGGGTCTACCGCGACACCCTGGGCGGTCGCCCGCTGCGCGAGGTCGCCGGCGATGTCTTAGAGCTGCACGCCGCCGAAGGCAACTTCATCGCCCGCGGCATCTACGATCCAGAGGGCCCGATCGCGGTGCGCATCGTCACCCGCGATCCCGGGGAAGCGATCGATGCCCAAGCCGTGCTGCGGCGGGTGCGGGCGGCGGAGGCGCTGCGCACCAGCCTGCTCGCGGTTCCTCCCGGCGGAGCCGTGGGCAGCGACGGGCCGCTTAACGCCTACCGCGTCTTGCACGGCGAAGGCGACTTCTTGCCGGGCGTCACCGTTGATCGCTACGCTGATTTTCTTGTCGTGCACCTGTTCTCCGCGGCTTTGGAGCCGCTGCTCACCGCGTTATGCGATGCGCTGGAAGAGGTCTACGCGCCGCGTTCGATCTATGTCCAAAAGCGCTATCGGCCGCAGAGCGGCGATGGCCCGCGGGAGCCGGCCGAGCTCGTGCGCGGACCGGCGGCTCCGGTCGAGATCGAAGTTCACGAGCACGGCCTGCGCTTCGGCGTCGATGTGACCGCCCCCCTTGGCACCGGCTTGTTTCCCGATCTGCGGCTCGGCCGGCAGGCGGTGACCCGGCGTTCGCGCGGGCGGCGGGTGCTAAACCTGTTCAGCTACACCGGCGCCCTGTCGCTGGCGGCGGCCGCGGGCGGAGCCGCGGAGGTGGTCTCGGTGGATTTGTCGCCCAAGGCGCACGCGCGGGCCCGCCGCAACCTGCAGCACAGCGGGCTGCCCGAGTCCGGCCACGAGTTCATCGCCGGCGATGCCATGTCCGTGATGGTGCGCATGACCGAGCGCCGCCGCCTCTTTGACATGATCATCATCGACCCGCCGGCGTTCGCGCAAAACCGCGGCCAGACGTTTTCGGCGCAGCGCGACTATCGCGAGCTCGTGGCGGCCGCCCTGCCGCTGTGTGACTCGGGGGCGCTTCTATGCTGCGCCTCCAACGCGGCGCGTTTTTCGCTGGAAGAGATGATGACCGAGCTCGGCATCGGCAGCGGCCGCGCCGCCCGCCACGTGCGGATCGTCGAGCAGCTCGGGCTGCCCGCCGATTTCCCCGTCCCCGCCGGCTTCCCCGAAGGGAACTACCTCAAGTTCCTCACCTGCGCCGTCATCTGAGGCGCAAGTCAGCAAAAATCAGCTGCGGCGCAAAGCGGCCTGCTCCCTGAAAACGGGCAGGCGCTTAGTGGCCGCGGGTAAGCTGACCGAACTGCTCGATGTGCTTGCGCGCCTCATCGGAGATGTTCTTGGGGATGGTGATCTGAACGACGCCGTAGAGATCGCCGCGCCCGCCTTTTTTGTCGCCCGCCCCCTTGCCGCGCAGACGCAGCTTGGTGCCGCTGCTCGTGCAGGCGGGGATGTTGACCTTGGCCTTGGTCCCCTCAAGCGTCGGGATCTCGGCAGCGGTGCCCAGGACTGCCTCATCCAAGGCGATCGGTACATCGACCTCGATATCGGCGCCCTTGCGGCGGAACTGCGGGTGCGGCGGGATGCTCACTTTGATGAGCAGGTTGCCCGGGGCTCCAGGTCCGGGCCGGCCTTGGCCGCTCAGGCGGATCGTCTCGCCGTCTTCGACCCCGGCGGGGATGCGCATGGTGAGCCGCCGCTCCGTCTGCGACCCCGGCTCCAAGGTGAGCGACTTTTCGCCGCCGAGCGCGGCCTCCGGAAGAGACAGCTCGATGCTGGTTTGGATATCGGCACCGCGGGCGGCCGTGCGCGCGCCGCCGCCGCCGAAACGATCGCCGAACAGATCGCCGAAGCCGCCCCCGCCTTGGCGCAGCAGGTCTTCCAGATCGATGTTGATGCCGCCCGGCCGGCCGCCGCTCGGCCGCCGCCCCCCGCCGCGCCCGCCGGCACCGCCGAAGCCGGGGAAGCCGGAGAACCCGCCGGGGCCGCCCCCCGCGAACGGGTTCTTGCGCTCCTGGTCGTACTCGCCGCGGCGCTTTTCGTCGCTCAGTACGTCGTACGCCTGCGAGATGTCTTTGAACTTGGCCTCTTTGGCTTTGTCCCCGCCGGTCACGTCGGGGTGGTTCTTCTTGGCCAGCTTGCGATACGCTTTTTTGATCTCGTCCGCGCTGGCCGTCTCAGAGACTCCCAGGATCTTGTAAAAGTCTGGCTGTGGCATAAGCAACCTTTGCAACCTCGGCGGTTTCTTTCTACCGCTTCTGGATCAATTTGGGTGTCCTGTGCCTAATCAGCAAGGCCCTGAAAGGCTCGCCCAGAGACTACTGCAGCCGCTTGTCCGGCTCTGGCTTGTTCCCCTGCTTGAAGGCCAGCGAGCCGATGATCAGGCGGTCGCCGTCGCGCTCCACGTTGATGGTGTCGCCGGGCTTGAACTGGCCCGCCAGGATGGCCTTGGCGAGCGGATCTTGCACGAGGCGCTGGATGACCCGCTTGAGCGGCCGCGCCCCATAAGCCGGGTCGTAGCCCTCCTGACATAGCAGATCGAGCGCCCCCTCCGACAGCTCCAGTTCCAGCTTCTGGTCGGCGAGCAGCTTATGCAGCCGGGCCAGCTGGATCTTGACGATCTGCCCCAGGTGTTCGCGGCCCAGGCGATGAAAGACGATGATGTCGTCGATCCGGTTCAAGAACTCCGGCTTGAAAGCCGCCCGCATCGCCCCGTCGATGCCGCGCTTGACCTCCGGGTCGTCGAGATCGGCGGCCCCTTGGATGAACTGCGAGCCGATGTTGCTGGTCATCAGCACCACCGTGTTGCGGAAGCTGACGGTCCGGCCGTGCCCGTCGGTGAGCCGCCCATCGTCGAGCATCTGCAGGAGCACGTTGAAGACGTCGGGGTGGGCCTTTTCGATCTCATCGAACAGCACCACGCTGTAAGGACGCCGCCGCACCGCCTCGGTGAGCTGGCCGCCTTCGTCATAGCCGACGTAGCCCGGCGGGGCCCCGATGAGCCGCGCCACCGAGTGCTTCTCCATGTACTCGCTCATATCGAGGCGCACCATGTGCGTCTCGTCATCGAACAGGAACTCCGCCAGCGCCCGCGCCAGCTCGGTCTTGCCGACGCCGGTGGGGCCAAGGAAGATGAACGTGCCGATCGGGCGGTTCGGATCCTGCAGCCCGGCCCGCGCCCGCCGCACGGCGCTCGCCACGGCGGCGATCGCCGGCTGCTGGCCGATGACGCGGGTGCCCAGGCGCTCCTCCATCCGCACCAGGCGCTCCATCTCCCCCTCGAGCATCTTTTCGACCGGGATGCCGGTCCACTTGGCGATGATCGAGGCGATGTCCTCTTCCGTCACCTCTTCGCGCAAGAACGCGCCCTGCTTCTGGAACTCGACGATCTTCTGGTTGACCGCGGCGACCTGCTGCTCCAGCTCAGGCAGCTTGCCGTAGCGCAGCTCGGCGGCGCGGTTCAGATCGCCGCGGCGCTGCGCCAGCTCGCTCTCCGTCTTGGCCTTGTCGATGTCGGCGGTGAGGGTGCGCAGCTGCAGGATGATCTCCTTCTCCTTTTGCCAGCGCGCCTTCAGGCCGCTGGCCTGCTCGCGCAGCTCGGCGATCTCGCGCTCGACCTGCTTTAAGCGGTCCTTGGACGCCGCGTCTTTTTCCCGGCTCAGCGCCTGCTGCTCGATCTGGAGGCCGATGACCCGCCGCTCCAGCTTGTCGATCGGCGCCGGCATCGAGTCGATTTCCATCTTGAGCCGCGCCGCCGCCTCATCGACAAGGTCGATCGCCTTATCTGGAAGGAACCGGTCGGAGATATAGCGATCCGACAGCCGCGCTGCCGCGACCAGCGCCGCGTCGCGGATGCGGATGCCGTGGTGGACCTCGTACTTCT
>CALFML010000972.1 GCA_937879845.1 uncultured Myxococcales bacterium | reverse complement strand
CGCACGACCAAGATGCACGGCCAGGAGGTCGGCAACGCCATGGGCGTCAACACCTGGGCCGCCTTCATCGGCAGCGACGACAAAGCAGTCGTGGACGGCGACTTCGCGATGCTGGAGAGCGAGCTTTTGGATGTCCTCAAGGCGCTGCGCGGCGCCGGGATCAACATCGTCGCCATCCACAACCACATGACGATGGAGTCGCCGCGCATCATGTTCCTGCACTACTGGGGCGTAGGTCCCCTGGCGCAGCTGGCCAAGGGGCTCAAGGCGGCCGTGGACAAGACGGCGCAGGCGAAGCATTAGCACGCGCTGATCGGCTCTCACGTCGCATCCCGGCGAAAAGATTCAGTTGTATCTGAAACGATACACATCATATAACCAGCCCGTCCTTGGTGAGGCAGTCCGGCTTTTCGCGATGGAGGACGTGATGCGCGCAATGATGAAGGCTGCGTTTGTCCTTGGGATCAGCGGCGGCGTTGCCGGTTGTGGCGGCGCTGCGCCAGCCGGCGGGCTGGTCGGACGGGTGACGGATACGGCTCGCGAGCCCGCCGCCCGCGCTACCGTCTTCGCGATCCCCGCGGAGCTTGTCACGTGGTCGCCGCTCAAGGCGAGCGACGTGAAGAACGCGACGACCCTGGATTACGACGAGCCGCTGGAGAGCCTTCTCGAAGCCAGCGGCGCGATGTTTCCGCAGACGGCGACCAATGACCAAGGCGAGTACGCGCTCGACCTGCCGGCGGGACGCTACTACTTCTACGTCGTACCGGACGCCAAGAACGATCCCGTCCACCTGCCGGGCGGCAGCGCGTCGCGTCAGTCGGTGAGCGCGGAGGAGCTCCTGGCCGCCGGCCGGCTCGACATCAACGTGTCGTCGCAGCCTTCCTCGTTCGACCCCAAGAACAACATCGGCGCGGAGGCGTGCCTGGGCTGCCATCCGGCCAAAGCGACATGGAAGAAGCACGCCCACGCCAACGGGATCCACGAGCCCGGCAAGGCCGCCGGACTGCAGAGCGCGGCACGCATCGAGCTCGCAGACGCCGAGATGCTCGCCAAGTTCGCCGCCGATACGACGCTGTACTTCTACGACTACGATGAGACCCGCGGCGATGACAAGTTCAAGGTTCAGGAGGGCGGCGCGATGCCCGCCACGACCGAGTTCTCCTTCCGGCTCTTTGTGGAAGGGGGTCGGTACACGGTGCAGTTTCAGAACCAGATCAATCTCGCGAGCGATCCGGTCTCTGGGCAGAAGTTCGTCATCGACTTTCTGTACGGGGGGCTGATCAAGAAACAGCGCCTCATCGCGCGCCTCAACGCCGGTCCGAGCCCCGCCGCCAAGACCGGCCACTACTACATCTTCCCGCCGGTGACGCTGCAGCCCGGGGGGACGACAGCGCTGCCGCTGGGAAAGGACCGCACGCGCTGGCCGTGGAAGGACGAGCGGGCGGCGAACTTCTGGGATACCAAGGGCAAGCTGTTCAAAGTCCCCGCCCTGACCGAGACCTTCGATGCCCAGTGCTCGTCGTGTCACTTCACCGGCTACTCGATCGATCCCAAGACCCTGGAGTCAACCGCCTTCGCGTCCGCGGGCGGAATCCCCTGGAAGACGCCGGAGCACCGGGTCGAAGGGAACCTCGGCTGCGAGTTCTGCCACGGGCCGGGGCGTGAGCATCGTGCCGCCGCGTCCACGGGACGGGCCGGTCAGTTCATCGTCCACCCCGGCTATCTGGCGGCGGAGCGCGAGATGGCCTTATGCGGACAGTGCCACTCGCGCCCGGTGGGAAATGACTCTTTGGGCATGCGCAACCAGCCGCCCCTCAATCAGGAAAACCGGATGGCGCCGCCGGGCACGCGGCGCAAGATTTGGCGTGCGGAATATACGACACGACCCGACGGCGACCCGGACAAGGACTACTGGGATGACGGCATCCACTCGCGCAAGAACCGGCAGCAGTTTTCCGACCTGGTGAAGTCCAAGAAGTATGTGAACCCGCGGATGCTGGTGGCGTGCACGAGCTGCCATGACATCCACGCCGAGCCGACCGACCCGCTCACCAACCCGCGCGGGCTCATCGCCTCGGTGGACGACAACGCGCTGTGCCTGCGCTGCCACACGATGAGCAGCGCCGACTCCGGACCGGGGGCGAAGTATCATCAGCTGCACACCCTGATCGGCAGCCTACGTCCGGGCGCCGAGTTCCGCTGCGTCAACTGCCACATGGATCAAGTCTCCCGAACCGGCGCCGGCCAGCTGCGGGCGGGCGACGCCTCTCATCAGTATTTCGAGAACGACATCAGCGACCACACCTTCATCATGCCACGCAAGGACAACCCCGGCGTCGCCAACTACACGCTGGATGATGTCGAAAAGGGAAAGGCCATGCCGATTCCTTACACGCGCACCTGCGGCACTTGCCACCTGCTGAGCACGATCGCGCATAAGCCATAGCTGGGGGAGGATTGGTCGTTGAGTCGCTTGAAACTAGAGACGCCTTAGTCCGTAGATAGTAAGATGCACGGAGATGAGCGTCGAGGTCTCTGATGGCGAAGGTGACTGAACCCGATAGCCGCTCATCGCGTGCGATCGTAAGGGGGCTGGCTGCGGGTCTATGCGCCGCGCTGCTGTTCGGTCTGAGCGCGCCGCTGGCCAAGCGGCTCCTGGCAGACGCGGGACCGCTGTGGCTCGCCGGCTTGCTGTATCTGGGGGCGGGCCTGGGCCTGTCGCTCGTGCGCGGCGCGGCGCGGCTCTTGGGGCGCGGGAAGCGCTCTGAGTCGCAGCTGCGCCGGCAGGATGCGCCGCTGCTGCTTGGGATCACGCTGCTCGGCGGCGCGCTGGCGCCCGTTCTAATGCTGCATGGGCTGGAGCGCTTGAGCGGCGTAGCCGGGGCGCTGCTGCTCAATTTGGAGGCGCCGTTTACCATCTTTGTTGCGGTGATGATCTTCCGCGAACACCTGGGCCTAAAGGCTCGGCTGGCGGCGCTGCTGATCATCGCCGGCGCCCTTGTCCTCACCGCACGCGCCGCCAGCGAACCGCAGGGAGCTGCGTCCGCGAAGGCCGCGTGGTTGGGCGGCGTGGCGCTGGCCGGTGCGTGCCTGTGCTGGGCTCTGGACAACAACTTGACGCAGCGATTGTCGCTACGCGATCCGTGGGCGGTGACGATCGTGAAGACGCTCAGCGCTGGCACTTGCAACCTGGTCCTGTCCCTTGTGATCGGCCAGGCGACACCATCGGGCCTGATCGCAATGCTGGCGATGCTGGTCGGCTTCTTCAGCTATGGAGTAAGTCTGCTCCTAGATACCTATGCGCTGCGGCTGCTCGGGGCGGCGCGCGAAGCGACGATCTTTTCGACCGCGCCGTTTGTCGGCGCGATGGCCGCCGTCCCACTACTCGGAGAGCGCCTGGGCCGGCGGGACGGGCTCGCCTTCGGGCTCATGGTCGGAGGCGTGTGGCTGCTCGCCCGCGACCGGCACCTCGCGCAGGCCGAGATGGCGCGCCGTCTCCGAGGTGAGCTTCCAATCGCCGTCGCTGCGCGCCTTGTCGATCGCGGCCACCGTGTCGAGCCGGTCGAGATAGGCGCGGGCGGCCCATCCCGGATCGGGCGCGGCGCAGATGCCCGAGACGACGGCGACTCCGGCCAGGCCCTCGCTGAATCTGGCTCCGCTCGAGAATGTTGGAGGAACAATCCAGTCGCCGCTACGGTTGATATATCCGATCAAGCCATCCCGTTCGACTTTCGAGCGGTCATCATGGAATCCAGAGCAGAGGCCGGAGTCGACCGTGAGTATTTCGTTGCATCTCGGTCAATAAAGATCGTCTTTTCGGATACTCTCAACTGCGCCAGTCCGTTGATGAATGCGCTGCCCTCCTCAATCCCACTTCGCTTGATCACTGCGTGGCCTGAGCGATCGATGAAGAAGAACTCCCTGCGTTTGTCCTGAACGACCCCTCGACCGCTGCGGAATTCGCCAGCCAGTCGAAACTGTGGTTCGATGAGGAAGGTGCCGGCTGCGTCGATGTAGCCCCACTTTCCGCGCAGTTGG
>CALFML010000971.1 GCA_937879845.1 uncultured Myxococcales bacterium | reverse complement strand
CGCCCATTTCGTGACCTACGACCCACCAAAGGAGCGCATCCTCGTCTGTGACAAGGGTATCGACAAGGTGATGATCTACCGGCTGGACGCGGCGGCCGCGAAGATTCCGCCCGGCTGGCTGCCGGAATCCCGCGGCCTGATTCACGAGTTCTACACGCCCACCCGCGTCGCTCGCGAGATTGCGCGCGTCCTGCTACCGCTATTATCCACTCTGCCGCACCAGGACGGCAGGATTCAAGCGCTGGAGCCGTCTGCCGGCATCGGGCGCCTGGTCCATGCGTGTTCGGGACCGGGGTTTGAGGCGCTCGCCTGGACCGCGGTCGAGTTCTCGCAGGTGTCGGCGCGGCTGCTCGCCGCCGTACGTCCCGACCTGACCATTTATGAAGGGCCGCTGGAGCGCTGGCTGGTTCACAACGAAGTGGAGGTGCGCGGCAAGCTGGGCCTTGTCGTCAGCAATCCCCCCTATGGCATGCGCGGTGCCACGTTCACCGAGGATGCCAACAAAGCCTACCGAGAACACAAGGCATACCTGTACTTCCTCCGCCGGTGCCTAGATCTACTGGCGCTGGGCGGCATCGGCGTCTTCCTCATCCCGTACGGGTTTCTGACGGGCCAGTCTGGGGCGCTGCATGCGGTGCGTCAGAAGGTGCTGCGCCGTCATCACCTCATGACTGCGTTCCGCCTTCCGTCGCGGCTGTTTCCGGGAGCGAACCTGGTCACCGACCTTCTGTTCTTCCGCTCTCGCGGCGGCGAGCTTTCCGAGGTGCTCCCCGAAGACCAGCCCGTTTTGCAGGGCAAGTATTTTCAGCTGTTCCCGCAGCACATCCTGGGCACCGAGCGGGGCAAGGCCGAAGATGAAGACGACACCACGCGCAAGCCGCGGCGCGGCTACGAGGTCGACGGCGAGTTCACCACGCTCCCCGACTTCACCGAGCGGCTGATGTGCACCTCCTGCGCGGTGGTGCCAATTTACACCGCGGCGGAGCGGCCCCGCAAAAAGCCGACGGCCAAGGAAAGCCTGCCCGCGCCCATCCAGGCGGCGATCACGCTCGGCGAGCGAGTCGGGCACTTTCTGACGCTGCGGGCACGGGGAGACGATGCCAGTACGCGCACGGCCGCGGCCCTCTACCCTGAGCTGAGAGACGCCCTTGCGGCCTGGAACACGACGCAGGACGCCGACAAACCCGACCGATCGCACGGCGAGCAGGAGCCTGCTGACGGCAGCCGCTCTCGTTCGCCTTACGCAGACCGTCTCCTGCAGCGGGAGTCCAAGAACCACCCCGAGCTGGTCGCATTCCTCTCTGCGTTTGAAGAGAGCGGAGAGCTCGCCGCCGCGTTCCGCACCCCGCCCGTCTACGTGCCCCGCTATCAAGGCGAGCTCGGGGACCTTGGGGCGCAGGCCGATTTTCTGTATCGCACGCGACGGCACCTGACCCTGGAGACGCTGCGCGAGTTCCGGCGGGAGCTTGGCGTCGCCGACCTCAACGAGCCGCTGCATACGCGCTTGATCTCGGCGGGCTGGTGCTTCGACAGCGGCCAGTGGCTCCCCGCCCGCGACTACTACACCGGATCGCTGTGGCCTCGCTACGACCGCGCCAAGCCGCTGGCGGATCAAGGCG
>CALFML010000970.1 GCA_937879845.1 uncultured Myxococcales bacterium | reverse complement strand
GCGCTGCCCACGCTGAGCAAGCCGGCAGAGCCCGCCGCGGCAGCGCCGCGGCCCGCGGCGCCGACCGCCATGCTCGGCTCGCTGTCCACCGACGCGGAGCCCGCGCGATCGCCAGCCGTCCCGCAGGCGCCGGTCGTGGCCCCCGCGCGCACCGCGCGCTCGAGCCCGCCGCCCGCCGCCAAGACCGAGATCCTGGGCTCGGTGAGCCCGGTCGCGGAGCGGCCCGCCGACAAGCCGGCCAAAGCCGACGGCGCTTCGCCGGCTGAACCCCCGGCCTCCGGGGCCGCGGGCAGCTCTGCCGCTTCCGGTACGTCGTAAGCTGGTCGGCCCGCAGCGCCTATCGCTGCGCTGCGGGGGGAGCGTGGTGGAGTCCGGGGGCGGGGCGGGCTGGGTGTGCCCAGCCCTCGGGCCGACTACGAAGGATCGATTACGACCAGGACGTTGCCTTCTTGCACCGAATCGCCTTCCTTGATTCGGATCTCCGCCACGCTGCCGTTGCACCCTGCCTCGACCGGCATCTCCATCTTCATCGACTCCATGATGACGACGGTATCTTCCTCCGTTACCTGGCTGCCGACCGAGGTGGTGATCTTCCAGATGGTGCCCGCGATCTGCGAGGTCACCTGATGCTTGCGTTTTTGCGACATAGCTCCCTTTCTATCAGCTCTGGCTAAAAGCCCTTGCTATCAGATCGCGCGGCCTGCTGCTGCCTACTTACCGATCGGCGTGTCGGTCAGGGCGCCGAGCTGCGCCGGCACCGCCTTGAACTTCAACGCCGCCGAGATTCCATCGACGAATCGGTAGTTTCCTTTGTCGTCCTTGGCGAAGACACAGCGCTTCATCGCATCGTCGTTGGGATACTTGGTATCGCCGTTCTTGATGATTGTACCGTCCCCGTCCTTGCAGGTGTCGACCAGCGCCGGCATCTTGTTCGGATCCGAGGCCCAGAACGTCTCGATGCCGTCCCCGTCCACGTCCATGTCGGGCAGGGCGTGCCCATCGCCATCGCGCTTGAGGCCGAGCACCGTCGCCAGCGCCCCGTTGGCCCACACCGCATCGAACAGCGACTGCGGCGGCTTCAGGAATCCACTTATCGTCAGCTTGTCCAGACGCGCCAGGCTCACCGCCTCCAGCACGCCGCCGAGCAGGGCGTTGTCGAGGTAGACCTTGTCGATCACCTGGCGGAAGATGCCCTCGACCCGCGCCCCGGAGAGCTCCAGCTCCAGCGTGGCGTCCTTGCTGAGCGGTACGTTGACCCGGAACAGCGACGGGCCGGCCGACAGCTTGTTGGCCTTGACGGCGCCGTTTTTGAAGGTCAAAAGCGGCTGCATCTGCGCGTCCAGCGAGACCTTCTGCACCCCGAACTTGACGTTGTTGTCTTGGAACGGATCACAGCTCACCGAGTTATCGGGGATGCCGTCGCAGTTGTAGTCGATGCCATCGCAGCGCTCGGTGCCGGCGGCGATCCCCGCAGCCATCTTCGCCGGGTGCCGCAGCGTCGCCAGCGGCACCATGCCCATATCGGTCGGCACCATCGGCGAGCTCTTGCGATCGTCGCAGTCGCCCTCCGCCACCGACACTCCGTCGCCGTCCATGTCCATCATCGCCGACATATCGGTCACCGGGGTCTTCTTCTTCGGGTTGTCGGCCAGCCCATCGCAGTCGTCGTCCATGCGGTTGGTCAGGTCCTCGGCGGCGCCGGGATGGACGGTCTTGTCCTGATCGTTGCAGTCGCCCTTGGCGGCGCTGCTGTCGGACTCCCAGGTGGTGTCGGCCATGTCGGTGTCGCGATCCTGGTTGAACTGCCCCAGGTAGAAGGCGAACTTGGTGCAGCTGGAGTCGCCGGCCGTCGGGCCGAAGAACTCGATCGGGATGATGATGTCGTGGCGCTCGGTGAACACCGACTCCAGCTCGGAGTTGGCGAGCGAGGACACGGCGCCGAGCTTGTTGTCGGTCTTACCGTCCTTGTCGAGATCGAAGCCCTGATTCTGGGCGGCGATCTCGATGCTGGCGATGACCAGGGACTTCTGGCCTTTGCGGAAGTCGATGGCGGTGCCGGAGCACTCGGGCAGCGGCGTAAAGGGGTTCTCTTTGACCGGGGGCGGCGGCATCATCATCATCATCATCATGTTCATGCTGTCATCCCCGCAGCCGGCCCACCCGACGGTAAGCACACTCGATAGGCATAAGGCCGGAGACAAGACACGGAGTCGCTGCTGCGCTTTGGACATGCGGGAGAGCTCCTTACTGCTAGGGGGTCAAGGGAACTTGGCCGGCCTTCTTCATGCGTGCCAGCCGTCGGTGTCGCCGGAAACGGCGGTGCGCTGGGCAAATTGCGCCGCGGGCGGCCTGCGAGCGCCGCAATCGTTACAATCCGTCGACAAAACCGTCAAGGTCGCAGTTTGAGCGCTTTTCTTTACACTCCTTTTCTGAAGCAGCACGGCGCGGCTTGGCGCGCTGCGTCAGCAGGGTCACGCCGCCGCCTCACTCCTTCAGAGTCCAGCCGGCGGTTGCACCTGGCGCCGTCGGCGTGGTACGCCCGAGCCATGCTAGGGTTGCCACCTGTCCGCGGGGCCGCGCGGTCGCCTTTGACGGCGTACCGCATTCGGGGTGAGGGCCGGCGCGCGGGGCGACGCGCCTTGGCTATCGCGCTGCTGGCGGTGACGGCGCTAGGCAGCGGTCGCGCGGCCGCCCACCCGCAGTTCGCGCTATCGACAGTCAATCGCTACGGCAAGCTCGTGCTCCAAAGTCCGAGTCAGACGCGGATCTTTTTTACCCTGATGGTCGGCGACATCCCAGCCCAGGGGCTGCGCCAGCAGGCGGATCGCAACGGCGACGGAACCCTCGACCCAAGCGAGCAGCAGGCGCTGGCCGACGAGCTGCGCCGGCGCATTTCTCAAGGAGTGCACATCTACCGTGCGCGCGACAGCGGGGAAGAAGAAATCGCTCTGCCGTGGGAGGCCGCGCCGTTCCGGCTCGATAGTCCAGCGGTGTCCGCCACCGCTTTTGCGTTTGAGCTCTCAGCGACGCTCCCGGCCGATAAGGTGGGCTTGATCGCGGCGCCCCGTGGTGCCGAGGCAGAGCTGCGCTACGACGATCGCGTCGAACTGCCGCCGGTGGGCGAGATCGAGCTGCGGGTGGAGGAGGGGCCGGATATGCACGTCGCCAAGACGCAGAGCAGCGTGGCCTCCCCTGCGGCGACGCCGGCTGGGAGCGCGGCGCCTCAGGCGCTGCTCTTTCAGTGGTATGGAGCGCCGCGCTCGTCGCTCTCGGATCGGTCGGTGCGCGTGCGCTTCACGGCGCAAGCGCAGCGAGGGTTGACGATAGAGCGGCGTCCGCGCTGGTATTGGACCTACTGGCTGCTGCTGCCGGCAACCGCGCTCATCGCCGCGCTGGCAGCGGCGCTTAGCTTTCGCCGCCGTCGCTGAGTCAGTGCGGCGACAGCCGCCAGACTCCCTGTGCATCGAGCTCGGCCCGCTGCTCGGCCTGCAGCTTGCGGAGATGGGCGAGCAGGGAGCCCATGGCCAGCCCGTGCAGCGCCGGGTTGGTATCGGCGTAGACCACGGCTACAAGCTGGCTCACCGTGCCGGCGGAGGCGCGCAGCGCCGCAACCACCTTGTCTTCGCGCTGCAGCCGGTGGGCGATATAAAACTGCAAAAGGCCCGCCGCATCTTCCACCGCGGCTCCGTGAGCCGGCCACAGGCGGCGGGGCTTCTTCGCCAGCAGCCGGCGCAGGGAGTCGAGGTAAAGCCGCATGTCGCCGTCGTCGTCCGGATGCACCAGGATCGTCCCGACCGAGGCCACCATATCGCCGGCAATCAGCTCGCCGCCCGCTTCGTCGTAGAAGCACAGGTGACCGGGCGCATGTCCGGGCGTATGCAGCGCCCGCAGTCTCGCGCGGCCAAGCGGTATCAGCTCGCCTTCGGCAATCGTCCGATCGACGGTGACTCCGAGCTGCGCCGCCACTCGCTGCGCGGTGGCCGGGTGCGCCAGGACCGGCACCCGGAGCGCCTTTCCGAGAAAGGGCACCCCGGATGCATGATCCCGGTGATGGTGGGTCAGCAGGATCCCGCTCGTGCGCCGTCCGCGCTCGCGCAGCCCGGTGAGCAATGTCAAAAGCCGGGTCAGCTCCGCCTCATCCGGGGTTCCGGGATCGATGACCAGCAGCTCTTTGTCACCGACAACGTAGGCGTTTGTATGAGTGGCCGGCGGCAGGGTCGGGCTGCGTAACGGAAATCGCAGCAGCCACGGCGCGGCCGCTGCCAGCTGCGGCGCGGCCGCGTCTTGGCCGCGCGGCGATAGAGCGTCCGGCAGCAGCTGGGCCAGATCGCCCGCGAGTCCGCTATCGCCGCCGTCCCCTGTCGTGCTCATCTCACCAGGCATTTTTGGTGATTCACTCACGAGCGCACTGTCCGCCTCCGAGCGCTTCCCATTTCTGCGGGCTATCCTAGCAGATGGAACAAAGCAGTAGATCCTTGGGCCCGTGGGAATAAGATAAGATGGCAGAGAGGAACTCTCCGTCGCCCATGCTCAACGTCACGGCACGCAAGATCCGTAATCAAGGACGCGATCGGGCGCCGAGCTCTGGGCGAGTCTACCGGGGCCTGCTGGTCAGCTACCCGGTGGTGGGCCGGGGCATGGTGATCTTCCGCGATCCGAACGGCCACCGCATGGTGACCACCCCGGTGCGGCGCGTACTGACCGATCCCGACAGCGAGTCGGTCTACGTCGAGACCGACGAGATCAAGAGCCAGAACAAGGACCTCAAGCGCGACGGGTCCATGTACTCGGCCTTCATCAACTCGGTCTTCTTCGGCGGAACGATGGTGGGGATGACCGCATCGGAGGCATCGCGCAACGCGGACATCCCCGCGCACTCCACCCGCTTCGCGCAGCAGATCGGCGCGCAGCCGCAGCTCTGCGGGTTGCTGCTCGACGACGCCGGGTCGGGCATCACCGCGCGCTTCTCCTGGTCCTTCACCGGCTCCGTGGACGAAGCCGACCTCGGTCCGCTGTACGGGCGCATGGTCCCTGCGCTGCTTCCCAACGGCCTCCCGTGGGACCCGCCGACCGGTATCCCGTTTGGGTTCCGCCCGTACACCGGCCCCGCGGCTTCCGATGACGAGGATGAGGTGCCAGTCCACGAGATCGAGAACATCGAGGCACTGCCGGCCGAGTGGATCGTCGTCCCTCGCGATCCCGAGGAAGTGGCCGCGGCGCGTGCCGAGTCCGCCCGTCGCAGCCGGCGCACCCGTGTCGCGCTCACGGAAGACAGGGAGAGCGGCCGCACCTCCGGGCACGACTTCGTTCGCATCGAGAAGACCGCAGCCTTGCTCGCGTTCATGGACGGGATCAAGCAACCGACCGAGGAGTACGTCGCGGCGGCCAAGCTGCTCGCTGAGGCCACCGCCCTCGCTGCGCAGCGCGAGGCCGCAGCGCTTGCCGCCGAGCGCGAAGAGTCTCGCATCAACGCCGAGCGAGAGCG
>CALFML010000969.1 GCA_937879845.1 uncultured Myxococcales bacterium | reverse complement strand
TCGGTGACCGCGGCGCGGTTCGAACGCGCGACCTACTGTTTAGGAAACAGTTGCTCTATCCAGCTGAGCTACGCAGTCAGGTACCTGCAAGCCAGTTGCCGCAGCGTACGCAGAGTTCCTATATCACAGTTCTATCAGGGGAGCTTTACGAGATCGCGCAGAAGGAAGATAAGGCTTGCGTCCAGGCGGCTGCGCAGCCCGTCCCAGTACTGGCCCATGGGGGACCCCTGGTGGGAGATCTGGACCTTGCCGATGTAGCCGGGCTGCGACAGCGCGGCGCGCACTGCATCGTGCACCATGGCCTGAGCCTGCGGCGGATCGCTGTCGCTGTAGTCGAAGCTCAGGCGCTCCATGACCGCGCTTTTGTCGGTGGCTAGGGCCCGGATGTACGGAGAGTTTGTGAACTTGTCGTCGCCCCAGCCGAAGCGTCCGGACTGGCTCGCCACGCGCGTGAAGCGGTGCTGCTCATCCTGCCAGGCGAGCAGCACGCTGAACGGTCCGGCGATGTCGATGCCCAACAGCGACCGCGGCGTCTTGGTGCGGAAGGTCTTATCGACCTGCGGGACGATCTCGGTGAGCAGCTGCTTGGCGGTGACGCTGGCCAGCGGGCTGACCTCCGGATACTGGGGATCGGGGAAGCTCGTGAAGCTCGTCAGCCGGTCCTGCGGCGTCGCCGGTGAAGAGATAAAGACGCCGATGACGCTCGGGATCTCATGGGCGAGCGCGAGGCGCTGCAGGACGCCGTCATAGCGGCCGCGCACCAGCGCATCCTTGCCATCGTAGACGTACAGCGTCGGGTAGCTCTGCTCCGGACTCTGGCCGTAGCCGGCCGGCAGGCAGACAAAGACCTCGGGCTGCGTCGGACCCTCGGCTGCGGTCGGCATCGGCAGATGGCGCATCCGCGAACCGGCTTCGACATATCCGGGAGCGAAGGCCACCGAGTTCCACTCGCCGCGGCCGCCGCCGAGCAGGTTGTCGGGGTTGGGCGGCAGGTACGCGCCGTCCCAGGCAATCTCGGCGTTTTCCGGATCGGGGTAGCGCAGGCCGTGCAGATCGAAGCGGTACTCCAGCCGCACCCCGGTCGCGCGCTTGCCCAGGTAAGCGAGCGAGCCGTCGAGCACGACCTGCATCGGATCGCGGCCCGCGGTCCAGCTGTTGAAATCGCCGACGAGCGAGAGCTCGGGCAGGTCGACGTGCCGCAGGTGCAGGAAGGTGAGGCCGCGGGTCTCGCCCTCGCCGACCTGGAGCGGCATCTCGGCGTTGAGCGATTGGAGCTGCGTCCGCAGGGCCTCGGCGCGGAGGTGGCTCTCATCGGCGGAGAGTCGATCGGCGCCGCGCAGCGCGACCACCAGAGCCGCCGCTTCCGGCGGCTGCCCTTGCTCCGCATCGTCGGCCAGATCGATGTGAAGCTGGCTATTGCCCGGCGAGAACTCGATGACATAGCGGGCGGGAAGGGGAGTGGCGATAAGGAGCGGATCGACGGCGCTCGCCTGGCTCGCGGTGATCGTGCTCGGCACCGCCGCGGCCGGGGCGCTATCGGCCGCGCCGCCCGCTGCGCGGCCGATCAGCTGGCCGGTGGCCGGGGCAAAAAGCCGTAAGCTCAGCCGGTCGCCCGGCAAGGCGACGGTTCCGCGATAGCGCTCGCCGTCCCAGGCCAGGCTCGGGGCCGTCTCACCGGTGTTCCAGGCATTCCAGTCCCCGCTGAGGCGCAGGGTCGCCCCCTGATAGCTGCCGGCCTGCCCGCAGCCGGCGCCGGCGAGCAGCACACCCGCAGCCAATCCGATGGGTCCGGCCAGCGCCAGGGCGAAACCGGTCCGTTTAGCTCCCAATCTGGATTCCCTCATAAGACCGTTTTAAGTCGGTCACTTTTTACCTGTCAAGCGATAGGGGAGCCGGACGCGGCCGGCAGCGACCGGGCCGCAGTGGTTTCGTCGGCGCCGCGCCGTTGCCGGTGATTCCGCTAGCTTGCGATATTTACGGCGCCATCCGCGCGGTCGTGGCTGCGCTTAGCCGTCGCGCCCGGATACACTGTACGATGCCCGCTCCACACCGGGGCGGCGGCCCTATTCTGAAGACTGCTTATGAGGAGGTCCGCGATGATTACGCTGCGACAAGCGATGTTGATGGGGGCGACAGGCTCTCTTGGGCTGACGCTCTTTTGGGCGAGCTGCAACGACGGCACCGGAGGTCCGGCGCCCGGGGGCCCGGCACCGACTCTGACGGCGGTGATGCCAGCCCTGGGTCCGACCAGCGGTAACACGAATCTGACGCTGACCGGCGACAACTTCACAAGCGGGACCACCGTGCAGATCGGCACCGCCATGGCCACCCAGGTCGCCTTCGTCTCGGCGACCCAGCTGACGGCGACGCTGCCGGCGCAGCCGACGGCATTTGGCAAAGTCCCGGTGGTGCTCACCCGCCCCGACGGCCAGACGGTCACGCGCAACGATCTGTTCAGCTACTTCGCAGTGAACGTCGACTTCGCCCCCGGCACCAACCTCGCCGCCGGCACCACGCCGGCCGCGGCGGCCGCTGGCGATTTCAACGGCGACGGTAGAGCCGATGTCATCATCGGCAACCAGGGGAGCGGCGATCTCACCCTGCTGCTCAGCGGCAACGGCGGCGCCCTGACCCCGCAGGCAGCAATCAGCACCGGCGGCGCGCAGCCGGCCGCGGTGGCAGTGGGGGACATAAACGGCGATCAGAAGCTCGACGTCGCCTTCGTCACCAACCTCGGTAGCGACGTCAACGTGCTGCTCGGCAACGGCTCGGGCGGCTTCTCGGCGGCGGTGAAATATCCGGCCGGCGCCGGCACGCGCGCGCTCACGCTGGCCGATCTGAACGGCGACAAGCTGCCCGATGCGATCGTGGTAAATAACGCCAAGGGGGTGAGCGTGCTTCTCGCCTCCAGCAGCGGTACGCTCGGCGCCGCCACCGCGTTTACGGTCGGCGCGCTGCCCAACGGCGTCGCCGCCGGCGATTTCAACGGCGACGGCAAGCTCGATGTCGTTGTCTCGGACGGCAACGCCAACTTCGGCCAGTTCCTGCCCGGCAGCGGTGATGGCAAGCTCGGGACGGCGGCGCAGATCACCGTCATGACCCCGAGCACCGGGGTCGTCTCCGGCGACTTCAACGGCGACGGCAAGCTCGACGCAGTCTTTCTGAGCGGCACCGGCGTCGTGATGTCTCCCGGCAGCGGCAGCGGCACGTTCTTGACGCCGACGCCAGCGGCGGTGGGCACCGCCCCGTACGCGATGAGCTCGGGCGATCTCAACGGCGACGGCCTGACCGATCTGGTCGTCATCGACATCGCTTCCTACAAGGCGTTTGTCTTTATCAGCAGCACCACGGGTCTGGGCAGCCCCAAGATGTACGGGGCGGGCATGAGCCCCGACTCGGCGGCCATCGGCGATTTCGATGGCGACAAGCGCCCGGATATCGCCATCGCCAACCAAGGCAGCAACGATGTCACCATCCTGACCAGCAAGGCGCAGTAGCCGCCGCCGCGTCCGCCGCCGGGGCTGGGCCGGGCGGGCGCGATTCGAGTATGCTCCGGCCGCATGCTCGCGCTTCTTGGGGCGATTTTCCCTCTTATCGGGCCGCTCGCCGGACCGCTGCCGGCCGCTGTGGCCGGCGCGGTGACCGCCGACCTCGGCGTCGAGTATGACAGCAACGCCAACCGCGCGCTGGCCGACGGCAGCTTGGGCGAGCTGCCGCGCTCCGGTCCGCTCGTGCGGCTGTTGGCCAGCGGCACGCTGCGCTACGCCGAGGGCCGCCAGCGCCTGAACCTTCAGCTCATCTCCGGCGGCAAGCTGTACCTCTTGCCGGAAGTGTGGGACCAGAGCATCGGCGTCGTTCAGCTAAACTACGAGCACGGCGGCCAGCTGCGGCGGGCGCGCCTCGCCGCCCTCATCGACTATTATGAGTCGTTCCAGGCCCCCGCCGCCCCGACGTTCAGCCGCGATCTGCGCTCGCTCGCGGCCGGCGGACGCCTGAGCGGCTCCCGCCCCCTCGGCGAGCAGCACAGCCTGGACGGCGGCCTCGATCTGACGGCGCTCCTGTTTTTCTACAAACCGAGTCCGGCCTTTTCCTTCCTTGCCCCTTCGGCCACCGCCCGGCTCAACACCCGCCTGCACGCCGGCGACCCCGAGCTCGGCCACGACTTCGATCTGGGGGCGAGCGCCCGCATCGACTACCGCAGCTACACCGCGGCGCGCGATGCGGTCTATCTGCAGGGGGGCGTCACGGCGGCGTGGCAGGGGCCGGTGCTGCTCCAGCTCGGCTACACGGCGCAGATCCACCTGGCCAGCGTCTCCGAAGAGAGCTACCAGCGCCACCTCGTCCTCGCCAAGGTCGCCTTCCGCATCCCCGGCGATCTTTATCTGACCCTCAAGGGCCAGCTGAGCCTCATCCAGAGCGCCCCCGGCCTGTACATCCCCGTGAGCAGCATCGACGAAGACAGCCGCAGCGTGGCGGTGCTCGATCTGGAGCGGCCGCTGCCGCGCGGCTTTGCCCTCTCCGCGCGCTACACCGGCTACTTCGGCCTGCCCATCGATAATACAGAGGCGTATACGCGCCACACCGTGTTCCTGGGCCTGTCCTACACCCTGAAGCGCGCCAAGAAGTCGCCGAACGCGCAGGCTGCGACTCCGGCCGCTCAGACCCCATCACTGCCTCTATCGGTCACGCCGCCATCCGCGCCGCTGTCGCCTCCGCCATCCGCGCCATCTTCAGCGCCGCCGACGCTGCCGGATCCGGCGCCGCCGGCCACCTCTCCGTCCGCTGCGCCGTCGCTTTCCGCGCCGCCTCTGCCCCAAACATCGCCGCCGACATCGCTTCAGCCAGCTCCCTCGGCGCCGCCCTCCGTCGAAGCTCCGCGGTAATGGCGCCAGGCGGTGGCCATCTCTCTGGCGGGCTTGTCCAGGCATCGGGCTGAGAGCGGGACGGCAGCGTTCGCCGCAGGGGGGGTCAACGGCGCAGGTTTTAAGAGGAGTTCCAAGGCGCGGCGTATACTGCCGGTATGCGGTCAAGTTACGGCCTGGCTGGTGCGCTAGCACGCCCAAGTGGTTTCAGTGGCTTGGTTTGGCTTTGCATCTGCGTCCTCTTGGGGCTTGTGCCGCGGCTTGGGGAAGCGAGCCCGCCGCCCACCGCGGCGCTGTCGCCGCGCGAGCTGCTCGCCCTGTCGCCGCAGGCCGTAGGCGCCATGACGCCGGCGGCCGCAGCCATGGCGCGCGACCGACTGAGCCAGGCGCTGGCGGAGCAAGCCGGGGCCCTGCCGCGGCCGCAGCTCTTCCCCAAGGAGGCGCGGCTGCCGCCGGCGGTCCAGCTGCCCCTCACGCCGGCCTTGCAGAAGGTCCTGGCGCTCGATCTGCAGCGCCGGACGCAGCGGCAAGAGCCAATCTTTGTGGCCGTCATCCTGCGCGAGGTGCTAAAGCCGCTCGCCGCCGCGGACTTGCTCGCGGCGTCGAGCTCACCGGGGGGCGCCGGCCTCGGGCTGCTCCTGCCGGCGGAGCTCGCGCCGGAGATGGCGGCGACCTTGCGCGGGCTGTGCGAGCGCGCCGCCGTGCAGTGGCCCACGTTGCTGCTCAACGCGACGGTGCGCCTGGTCGCGGGCGTGCCGTTCGCGGTGATGCTGTCGCAGCCGGAGAAAGTCATCTACGTAAACCCGGTGGTCCTGACCCTGCTCGGGCCACCGCCGTCCGCCGCGGGCGCGACCCCGGTGCCGCCCGGAACCCCCGTGCCGGGCGATCCGGAGCGCGAGCTGGCCTATCGTTCGCTTGCCGACTGCGCCCAGAAAGTGCAAACCGGCTGCCGCGCCTGCGCGCGGGGCGATGCGGCGCAGTGTGCGGCGGTGCGGGGAACGCTGGGGGCGGCGACCTGCGCTGAGGCGGCGGGCGACCTGGCGAGGCTTGCCAACCTGTGCGCGGAGCGGGCGATGCTGGTCGGCAGCGTTGCCGCGTGCGTGCGGCGGCTCGATGCGGCGTGCGCGGCTGGCGGCACCACGCCGCACTGCCACGAGCTTGTCGATACCTGCATCGCCACTCCCGCCGCGGAGGCGCACTCCGCCGACGGCGGCAGCCAGGAGAGCTCGGCTCCCGTCGGTCTATGCACCGACTGCACCTGCAGCCAGACCTGCGCCGAAGGCTGCGGCAGCTGCGGCCGCCAAGCCTGCCGCCCCTTCGGCGATTCGTGCAGCGAGAGCACCGCCAAGAGCTGCACGGAGACCTGCAACGACTGCAACGCCGAGTGCAACAAGAGCTGCCTCGGCTCGTGCTCGCAGCTGCAGCGCGACTGCAACGGCAACTGCCGGTCGGCCGGCGGCGCGTGCACAAGCTGCAGCAAGAGCTGCAGCAGCTGCAACCGCGACTGCAATAGCAGCTGCGGCCAGTGCAATAACGACTGCAGCCAGTGCAACAGCGACTGCAACCAGTGCAACAGCGACTGCAACCGCTGCAACAGCGACTGCAACCAGTGCAACAGCGACTGCAACCAGTGCAACAGCGGCTGCAACGACTGCAACAGCTCGGGCTGCAACGACTGCAACGGCTCGGGCTGTAACGATCCGGGGTGCAACAACCAGTGCAGCGCGGTGCCGGGCGGCGGCGGCTACCCGCGCTTCCCGTCGCCGCCGGGGCCGGCCGATCCGCCGCCGCCGCTGGCGCGCATGCTGGTCGGGGCGCGCGGGGCGGTGTCGCTGCTCCTGCCGCCGATCTTGTTCCTGTGGTGGCGCCGGCGGCTGCGTCCGGCGCCGGGCAGAGAAGCGGAGGCGGCGCGGTGAGACCCATCCTGGTCGCCTGGGTCGTGGCGCATCTGGGCCCGATCGCCGGCGAGCTCGCGATCCCCGACTATGGCATGATGCTGTCGCTGGCCTTCATCTTGTCGGGGGCCCTGACGCTGCGGCTGGGTCTGCGGCATGGCGTGCCGATGCGGCGCGGGCTCCTGGCCCTGCTCTGTGTTTACGTCGGCGGGCTGCTCGGCGCGCGCGGGTTTACGGCGCTGAGCCGGGTGCCGCTGGCGCTGGCCACGGCCAACGGCTGGGTGCTGCTCGGGGGCGGGCTGACCGCGTACGGGGGATTCCTCGGCGGGGCGCTCGGCGGCTATCTGGGGATGGGGCGGCGCGGGTTCTGGCCGCTTTTCGATGTCGCCTCGCCGGCGCTGGGGGTGGGAACGGCGGTGACGCGGCTCGGCTGCTGGCTCGGCGGCTGCGATTTCGGGGCGGTGACCGACCTCCGCCTTGGCGTCCGCTATCCGGCGGGCAGCCTGGCTTATTCCGCCCATGCGGCGGCCGGCTGGCTGGGGCCGTACTCGACGGAATCGCTGGCGGTGCACCCGACGCCGCTTTACGAGGCCGCGCTGGGTCTGACGCTCGCCGGGGTGGCACTTTTGCGGCTTCGCCGCTGGCACGGCCGGCCGCTCGATGGGCGGATCTTTTTGGCCACCGCCGCCGGTTACAGCGTCGGCCGCTTCTTCATCGAGCTGTTTCGCGGCGACGTCGACCGCGGCCTGTTCTGGGGCGGCTTGTCCACCAGCCAGCTCACGAGCCTTGTGGTGCTCGCCGCCGTGCTCTTTCACGTCATGACCCGCGTTCCCAAGGCCCCGCTCGCAGAGCTGGCGCCCGCCAGCGAGGGGTGAGAGCTAACCGACGGCGATGCACAGGGCGTAGGTCAGGCTCTGCTGCTCGGTGTAAAGGACGACGAGGCGCTGCACGGCGCCTTGCGCCTGGACCGCCAGCTTGAGCTCGGGCAGCACCGCTGCTAGCGGTCCCGGCTTCTGGGCGTACAGCACGCTGACGTAGTGCAGGCGCTGCACGCTCAGGCGGCGATGGCCGACATCGAAGAAGCCCGCATCCGTCGCCGGCTTGAGGGTGTAGCGGTCGCAGCGGCTGCTCGGCTGCTGCGCGTCGTGATAGAGGCTCGGGCGATCGCGTCCGCGTCCGAGCGGCGTGCCGTCGATCTCCACCATCAGCGACTCCCCGTGCGCGATGAGCAGGAGCGGCGCCGGCAAGAGCCCGGGGACCTTCGACAGCGGCAGCGCCAGGCTGGCGTGCTCGCGGCCCGCCGGCACGGTCATGGCCTGGAGCATCACCTGGCGGCCTGTCGGGGTGACCACCTTGTGCGGCTCCCCGGCGGCCGGCAGCGGCACCCGCAGCAGCTCGGCGGAGTCGCCCGATGGCGCTGCGGGCGGCTGCGGCAGCAGCGTCTCCGGCTCTTCGGCGGGAGCCTCCGGCGGCGGCGCGGCGGTGCCCGGCCCGGCCAGCAGCGCGGAGAGGCGCGCCGCATCGGGCCGGTGCGCCGGCTCGGCGCGCAGCACGGAGAGGATGGCCAGCTCCACGTGCGGCAAAAGACCCGGCTGCGCCGGCAGCGGTGGAATCTCGCGCCGGTTGCGCGCGCACTGCGCGGCCCGCCGCAGATCGCCGCCGAGCAGCTCATACAGGATAGCCGCCAGGGCGAACATATCGGCGGCGGCGCTCGGCGGCGCCCCGGCCCAGCGCTCCGGGGCCAGGTAAGGCGAACCAAGCCCCGAGCCGAGCCCCGAGCCGATCGCCGGCTCCCGCGGTGCGGCATCCCCGAGCACCGTCGCCAAGCAGAAATCCAGCAGCACCGGCTGCCCCGCCGCATGCCGCCCCAGCGCCCCCGGCGGCGGCCACAAGCCGATGTGATAGGGCTTGAGATCGCCGTGGACAAACCCCGGCTCCTGCTGCACGACCTTGGCCAGGGTCAGGCACAGGGCCCGCGCCAGCTCCAGCCGCTCCTCCAGCAAAAGCGGCGTCTTCTCCGTGTAGCTCGACAGGGTGGTGTCGACCTGCGGCTGGACGATATAGGTCGCGCCGCTGCCATCGGAATCAGGCTCCTCGCCGGGCGGCAGCTGGCCGCAGTGCAAAATCGGCAGGAGCGACGCCGACACCGCCGGCAGCTGACGCGCGGCGACAAACCGCTGCAGCCGCCCCTGCTGCTGCGGATCGAAGGGCTGCAGCGAGTCGCCGCGGCCGCACACCGCCACCACCACCTGCTCCCCGCGCAGCCGATCAGCCGCGCGGGCCTTTTTCTCCTCCGGTCCATCCACCAGCAAGTCCGCCAGATAGATGAGCTTGGGCAGCGCGCGGCCCGCCTTCACCTCGTCCATCAGCCAGGCTTCGAGCTCTTCCTGCTCGGTGCCGAGCTTCGCGACCTCTTCGACGAGGGCCGCCGGGATCACCACCGCGCCGTCGCCGTCGGCGACGATCATGTCGCCCGGGAAGATCGCGCAGCCGCCGCAGCCGATGGGTTCCTGCCAGCCGACGAAGGTGAGGCCGGCGACGGAAGCCGGCGCCGCGGCGCCCTGGCACCAGACCGGCAATCCCGTCTCCAGCACGCCCGCCACGTCGCGCATCACGCCGTCGGTGACCAGGCCGGCCACGTTCCTGACCGCCAGGCGCTGGGCCAGGATGTCGCCGAACACGCGCGCGCGCTGGCGGTCGCGCAGGAGCAGGTGCCAGCCGTCGACATAGGTGACGACGCTGCAGCTCGCCGCCGGCAGCGAGGCGACGAAGCGGCGGGCGTCGCGCGGCGGGACGATCTCGTCGCGACCGCCCAACAGGATGAGCATCGGCACCTGCAGCCGCGGTGCCACGGCGTTGGCCTCGTCCATCAGCGCCACCAGGCCCGCCACCGCGTCGACCCGGGTCTCGCGCAGATAGAGCGGATCGGCGCCAAGCGCGCGCAGCATGTCGATATTGTCCGAGGCCTGCAGCCCGAGATGGCCGCCCGTCACCCGCAGGGGCGGCATGAGCCCGGCGATGATCCGCAAGGCCGTGCGGTAGCTCTTGGGCAGGCTGTCGCCGCTCCAGACCGCGGGTGCGGCGAGGATGACGCCAGCCACGGGCGGTGCCTCGGGCCGCGCCAGGGCCACGACGGCAACGGCGGCCCCCATGCTCTCGCCGAGGACGAAGACGGGCACGCCCGGATGGCGCACCCGCAAGGCCGAGATCGCGTCGTCGAGAGCGGCCACCATGGCGTCCGTGCCCTGCCAGCGGCCGCGATCGGCCCGGGCACCGAAGCCCGGCTGGTCGTAGGCCTCGACCAGCACGCCGTGATCGGCGGCATAGTGGCCGAACAGGTCGAACGCCGCGCGGTAGTCGTTGAAGCCGTGCAGCGCCAGGATCATGGCACGCGGTGCCGCGGGCGGCGTCCAGGCCGTCACCGTGACCCGGTCGGCGGCATCGCCGCTGCCCAGGCCCAAGGGACCGCAGGCCGCGAGCAGCACGAGGACGAGCAGGCCCGGCAGCGGCGCGCGCAATCAGCTCGCCCTGGCGTGCGGTTCCCCCGGCGCGTGCGGCTCGGCAGCGGGATGGGATGCGCCGGGCAGCCCGATCATGCGCCAGATGTCGTCGGGCGTGCGCCGGCAGTCGCGCAGATGGCGCAAGGTGATGGCACGGTTGCGCTTGGCCAGCCGCTGCCCGCTGCTGTCGGCGACGAGGTTGTGGTGGTAGTAGCGCGGCTCGCGCAGGCCGAGCAGCACCTGCAGCAGGCGGTGGACGTGGGTGGCGTGGAACAGGTCCTCGCCGCGCGTCACCAGGGTCACTCCTTGCAGGTGATCGTCGATGGTGACCGCCAGGTGGTAGCTCGTCCGCAGCTCGCGCCGGGCCAGGACCACGTCGCCGAGCAGCTCGGGGGTGGCGGTGACGCGGCCGGCGTGCTCGTCGTGCCAGGTGAGCGGCCCGCGGTCGCGGCACAGGGCGACCGCGCGATCGACGTGAAGGCGCAACGCGTAGCTCTGGCCGCCGGCGATCCGCGCCTGCCCCTCTGCCGGGTCGAGGCCCCGGCAGCGCCCGGGGTAGCGCGGCCCGAGGGCCTGCGGATCGGCGCTCGGCGCGTTGGGCGCGCTCGGGGCCTGGGCGATCTCGGCGGCGATGGCGGCGCGCGTGCAGAAGCAGGGGTAGAGGACGCCGAGCGCCCCCAGCTGCTGCAGGGCCTGCTCGTAGTCGGCCAGGTGCTCGGACTGCCGGCGCACCGGACCGTCAAACCGCAGGCCGAGAAACTCCAGATCGGTGACCAGTGCGGCCGCAAACTCACTGCGGCAGCGGGTGTGATCGATGTCTTCGATGCGCAGGAGGCACCGCCCGCCGCGCCGCCACGCCGCCTCGCAGGCGTAGCGGGCGGAGTAGGCATGGCCAAGGTGGAGGAGCCCGGTGGGGCTCGGGGCAAACCGTGTGGTCACCACATCGCCACGCTAGCACGGCGCCCCGCGGCCAGCCGCTTGCCGGGCCGCTGCCGGGCCGTTGCCGGGCCGTTGCCGGGCCGTTGCCGTGGAGGATCGTGGGTAAGCGATTGTATCGGTCACTGCCAAGTGGCAGGATTGCCGCAAACGGACCGTTCTGTCATGAATCGCTTTCAGCCAGCTTCTGACCCCCTGGGCTGCCCCCTGGGCATGCCCCAGCCTGCTCGCCACCGGGCTCGCCAGATGGCCCTCCACCATAGTCGCGGGGTCGGTTTTGGTCGCTAGCTGGCCAGTGTTCGCCAGCGAGCGGGCCCGCCACCCGGAGCTGCGCGGGCGCGAGGATGTGCTGGTCCTCATGGAGGACTGGCTCAGCGGCACCGCCGATCGTGGCTGGCTACTGGTCACCGGCAGCCCCGGCTCGGGCAAGAGCGCCGTCCTGTCGCAGTTCATCGCCGCGCGCGAGAAGCTCGGCCAGTCGGTGCCGCAGCACTTTCTGCGCCGCGGGGTCGCCGACTGGGACTACCCGTACGCGGTGCAGTCCTCGCTGGTCCTGCAGATCGAGGCGCTGTTCCCGACCTCGTTCAACCCCGACGCGCGGCCCGAGCGGCGCCTGGTCGAGCTGCTGCTGCGGATCTCCAACCGCCAGCTCATCCCCTCGCACCAGCGGCTGCTCCTGGTCGTCGACGGCCTCAACGAGGCGGTGGCCGAGGGAGCCGACAACCCGCTGCCGCGCTTCTTGCCGCAGGCGCTG
>CALFML010000968.1 GCA_937879845.1 uncultured Myxococcales bacterium | reverse complement strand
GCAGGGCTGCTCATGCAGCTGTTGCTGCCGCGGGCGCTCGGCAGCGCGGCGCTGTTCGGCATGTGGACGCTGGTGCTCGGCTGGGTATCGGTGGTCAACAACGTGCTGATCCAGGCAACGATTCAGTCGGTGGCGCACTTCGCCGCCGCCGGCGCCCAGGCGCTGCAGGACGCCAAGCGCACGGCGCTGCAGGTGAACCTGCGCCTGGGCAGCGCGATCGCCGTGGCGTTCTTCCTCGCCGCGCCGCTCATCGCCCGCTTCGAACATGACACCGAGCTGATCTCCCACCTGCGCCTCTCCACCGGGGTCATCTGGGCCTACAGCTTTTACGCGGTGTTCGTCGGCGCCGCCAACGGGGCGCGGCAGTTCCACAAGCAGGCCGGGCTCGACATGACGTTTTCGACGCTGCGCACCGGGCTCGTGCTCGCCGCGGCGCTTTTGTTTCATGCCACGCTGCCGGCGGTCGGCGGGTTCGTGCTGGCGGCGGTGCTGATCATGTTCTTGGCGATCGCGGTGGTCGGGCTGCCGGCGCGCGGCCAGAGCCCGGCCGACCTCGGGCGGCGCATGCTCTCGTACATGGGCTGGCTGATGCTGTACATGGCGGCGATCAACGTCCTCATGTTCATCGACGGCTGGTGGCTCAAGCGCCTGTGCACCGAGGCGGCCAGCCAAGCCGGCATGGCAGCGGCCGAGGCCAAGCGGAGCGTCGACGCGCTGGTCGGCGTCTACGCCGCCGCGCAGACCGTGGCGCGGCTGCCCTATCAGCTCATCCTCGCGGTGGCCTTCATCATATTTCCGCTGCTGTCGACGCCAGCCTTGCGGGCCGACCAGGCGCGCACCCGCCGCTACATCGAGTCCACGTTGCGCTACTCCCTGGTCGTGATGCTGGTGATGGTGGCGGGCCTGGGGGTGCGCCCGCAGGCGACCCTGCGGCTACTCTACCCGGCGGAGTACAGCACCGGCGCCGCGGCGTTTTCCATCCTGCTGGCGGCGTACGTGTGCTTTTCGCTCATGTGCATCGTCGGCACGATCACCAACTCGCTGGGGCGGGCGCTGCCGACGGCGCTTTTGGGAATCGCGACGGCCCTTATCACCTGCGGCGCGGTCTACTTTGCCATCGGCCGCGGTCTTGAGTCGGGCGATCCGCCGCTGCGGGTCGCGGCGCTCGGTCTGCTGGTCGGCATGGGCAGCGGGCTGGCGCTGAACCTCATCTACCTGTGGTACTCCTTCCAGGTGACGCTGCCGCCGCTCTCGCTGCTGCGGGCGGGGATCGGCTCCGCCGCGGTCTTTGCCCTGGGCCGCGTCTGGCCGGAGCCGGGAACGGCAGGACTTTTAGGCAGCAAGGTGGGCACGCTGCTGTGTGCCGGGCTGGCGAGCCTGATCTATCTGGCGGTGCTCATGCTGCTGCGTGAGCTATCGCTGCGCGAGCTCATGCTGCTGCGGCGTGAACGTCCTTCTGCCCCGGCGGTCGAGCCGTAGGCGGTCGCCGCGCAGAATCAATCGGCTCAAAAAACCAGCCGGCCGCTGTCGGTAACGCGGCAGGCGGCGTAGTCGGGCAGGTAAAACCCGCCTGAGCGCGGCACGGCCGAGCGCGGGGCGAGCGCCAGCCCGCGCAGCTGCTCCTCGGGCTGCGACAGCATGCGGACCAGGAGCGCGGCGCTGTAGCGGTCAAAAAAGGACTCCAGCGCCAGGTGCAGGACCTGCGTGCGATAGCCTGAGCCGGCTGCGGTGGCCTCGCTTTGGCGCCGGGCGGAAAGGGCCCGCAGCACGCGCTCCTGCGCCGCGAGTCCCAGAAGCTGCGGTCCGGTGAGCCGGGCTTCGCCCAGGACCTCGGGGTAGCGCTCGGCGGCATGGAGGAAGCGGACGATTCCGGCTGCGACCTGCTCGCCATCGCGGGTCGGCGTCTCGTTCTCCAGCCCGAACTCGGTGCGGAGCGCCGCCGCCTTGGGACCGCGCAGCACTTGACGCACGGCCTGCCGGTACGCCGCAAGGAGCAGAACGCCGGTGCGAATCGCTTCCTCATGCTGCACGGTAAGCGGCGGCGGGACGAAAAGCGGCTCCGCGAGACCGGGGGCTTTGGGGACGCTGCCGCTGAGCTCCTGGGCGACGCGCAGGACGGCGCCGCACATCTCCGCGCTCAGGTTCACTTCGGTATGCAGCACCGGATGGCTGGCGATAAAGCTTAGCACCGCGCCGAGAGCCTCGAGGTACCCCTGCACCGGCAGCCGCGCGACCATGCCGGCTTCTCCCAGGGTGCGGCCGCGCTGAAGCAGCGCCTCCAGCGCCGCCTGGGCGCTGGCAAAGCGGCGCGGCGGCGGCTCGGTGCTAGGCGATCCGCCGGGGTTTGCGGCCGGCGTCGCCGCCGCCGCAAAGTCGGTGCGCGGCAGCCCGAGGGCCGCCCAGAAGCCGACGGCTGCACCGGCTGTACCGCCGCGCCCGGCCCCGCGCTCACGCGGGCGCCCGGCTTGCGCCGCGGTGGGCAAGGGCAGCGCCGCTTTGGCCTGCGCCGCACCAGAGATTCCGAGCAGGTTCGCCATTTTTTCTTTCGAAAACTTTGGATGGTCAGTCATGAGATCACGCAGGCGGAGCCGATGTAGGACAAGAACCTACTGCGCTCCGGCCACTCTGCCAAATTTTCGCTGCAGCGCCCCCTTGCACCCTCAGAGATCTCGTCGCGGCAAGGGCGTCTGAGCCGGCCGCGGAGTCCCTTGTTGGCACAATGCCGCGCACCTTTGTACTCTGCGGCGCGGGTCTGACATGTTCATGGAGCTCTGGAATCAGCGGATCCCGCTTTTGATCCTCGCCCCGCTGCGCCTGTGCTGCGGCTATCTGGCGCTCACCGCGGGGCTTGGCAAGGTGGAGGCGGGATGGCTCACGCAGCCGCTCCTGCGCGAGCGGGTGGAGACGATGCTGGTCGCCGCCCGCGGGGCGCGGCTGACAAGCTTGGCGCTGCACAACGTCGCGGCGCATGCGCTGTGGTACGGCCGCCTGGTGGCGCTGGTCGAGGTCATCGCCGGGGCGGCGCTGCTCGTCGGGCTGTGCAGCCGTTATGCGGCGCTTTTGCTGTGGCTCGTGGCGCTCGGATTCCTGCTCGGCGGCGGCGGGCTCGTGCCCGATGGGGCGCTGCTCTTGCAAGGGGCGGCGCTGCTCACGCTCTCGCTGTGTAGCTCGGGGCGCGCGCTCGGGCTGGACGGCTTGCTGCGGTCCCACCTGCCGCTGTGGCTGACCTAGCCCGCGGCCCTAATTCCGAGCAATAATGCCAACATGCCCAAAAAGCCGGCGCGCGTGCTGGGTCCGTATGTGAACGGCGATAAGTTTCGGCTGGTGGTCTTCGAAGGCGGCGGGCGCAAGTCCGTGGTCGTCGCGTCGGCGGAGCAAGGGCTGCGGGTGCGCGGTGAGATCCTGGGCCTGCTGCGCGAGCGCGCCCCGGCGCCGCCGCTGACCGTCGGTGAAATTCTGCAGGAGTATCTGCACGACAAGCGGCGGCAGGGGGCGGCGGAGGCGACGATTGCGACGCTCCGCTACAAGCTCCGCCAGTTCCTGCCGGAAGATGCGGCCCTTGCCACCCTCACGCCGGACTGGGCGGAGCAGCGTTACAAGGAAGAGACCCGGCGCCACGGCCGGTTCGGGCGGCCGATCGCTGCGGCGACCCACCGCGGCCTGCTCCGCAGCACCAAGGAGTTTTTTCGCTGGACCGTCGAGCGCCGCTACCTGGCGCAGAGTCCCTTCGCCGCAGTGCGGCCCAGCGGCCGCCCCAAAGCCGGTAAGCCCCAGCTGCGCATCGATGAGGCGCGCCGGCTGTGCGCGGTTTTGCTGCAGCAAGCACCAAGCGATCCGGGCGCGATCGCCGTCCTTTTGGCGCTCCTGCTCGGGCTGCGGTCGAGCGAAGTGCTGCAGCGTACGGTGCGGGACGTGGACGATGCGGGGCGGGTGCTGTGGATCGCCGCCGGCAAGACCCGCAACGCGCGGCGGCGGCTGCAAGTTCCGGAGCTGCTGCAGCCGCTGCTAGGCCGGCTGGCTGCCGCGGGTCCGCCGGAGCGCCGCCTGTTCTGCAGCCCGGACGGCCGGGCACCGGGCGCTGATTTCTTGTGGCAGCGCGTCCGCCGCTACTGCGATAGGGCCGAGGTGCCGCGCGTGTGTCCGCACAGCCTGCGCGGTCTGCACTCGACGCTCGCCTTGGAAGCCGGAGCCACTGCCGGAGCCGTGGCGGCGGCGCTCGGGCACGGCAGCTTCGCCGTCACCGCGCGCCATTACGTCGATCCCGACACCCTGCGCAACACCACCGTCCGCCGCGTCACCGCAACATTAGCGATAGCGGCACCGAGCGTCGAAATCCCGGTCGCCGCGGCGCCGTCCCGGCAAGCGCTGATCGCTGCGTTGCGCCGCTTATCTCCCGCCGCCCGCGCCGCCGTCGTGCGCGCCGCGTCCGCCCGCCGCTAAGCTCCAGAGGCGCGACCGCGAAAGCCGCCCGCCCGCAGGTCAGTCCCGCGCCCGGCAATTGGTGAGCCCAAGCAGATTCACCGCTTGCTCGGGTCGGCGGAGGTCTTGCTGCGGCGCGAGACGAACTTTTCGCGCTGGGCGAGCAGCTTGCCTAATAAAAGGGGAGAAGCGCGCTTGAGCCGCCACAGCCAGCGGCCATCGGCCATCGGTACGCAGTAGAGCTCATTGCGATCGACGGCGGACAAGGCGGCGAGCACCACCTCATGCACCGGACGGCCGGTGGCCATCATGCGGTGGGCCTGGACCCGCGTCTCCTCATCGGTGAAGTGGCCGGCGGCGACGATGTTGGTGCGGAAAAAAGTCGGGCACAGGACCGTCACGCCGACGCCCGAGCCCATGAGCTCGACCGAGAGCGTCTCCGACAGGGCGACGACCCCGGCTTTGGCGACATTATAGGCCGCCATCCGCGGCGCGCAGAGCAAGCCGGCCGCCGATGCCACGTTCAGGATGTGCCCGTGCCCCTGCTTGCGTAAAAGCGGCACGAAGACATGGCAGCCATAGATGACGCCGTAAAGATCCACCTCCAGCGTCCACTTCCAGGTGTCCAGGGACAGCTCGCCGACGCGGCCGCCGCTGCCGACGCCGGCGTTGTTGACGACCAGATCGATCGGCCCGCTGCACGCGGCTGTCAGCGCCTCGACCTGCGCCGGCTGGCGGACATCGCACGCAAGGGCGGTCGCGTCGCGGGCGCCGCGCTGGCGCGCCAGCTGCGCCGTCTCTTGCGCCGCCGAAAGGTCGATGTCGGAGAGCACGAGGTGGCCGCCGCGTCCCGCGAGCTCCAGGGCCAGGGCGCGGCCGAAGCCGCTTCCGGCTCCGGTGATTACACTGCGGGCAGCGGACCACTGTCTCATCGCCAACTCCGTGATGTTTAAGACCCGAGCAAGACCCTAGGAAGCTATTGAGAAAGAGTCAATAGCTGCCTGGCCTACTCGCCGCGGCCAAAACCAAGTCGCCCGCAGCGCCATCGAGCCCCGATGCGAAGGAGGAAGTGCGGCAAATCAAAGGTAGTCGCTTAGAAATAAAGTGATTTTAGATACATATAAAATCTATTGAGTAACTGTGCGCAACTCCTGACTATGAAGCCATGGGCTTGGGGAATGCTCTCGGGAGGGGCGCCTTTGGGGCATGGGCGCTCGCATACGCACTGGCCGGGCTGCCGCTGTTTGCGGCCCCGGTGTCCGCCGACGAAGGAATGTGGCCGCTGCATCAGCCGCCGCTGGCGGCGTGGCAGACGCAGCACGGCTTCACGCCGACCGCGAAGTGGCTGGAGATGCTGCAGCGCTCGGCGGTGCGGCTGTCCGATGGCGGTTCGAGCTCTCTAGTCTCGGCGCAGGGGCTTTTGCTCACCAACCACCACGTCGCGCGCAGCCAGATCCACAAGCTGTCGACGCCGACGCGCGATCTCATCCGCGACGGCTTTTACGCCAAGACGCAGGCGGAAGAGCTACCCTGTCCCGATCTTGAGGCGCGGGTGCTGTGGTCCTATCAGGATGTGACGGCGCAGGTGCAGGGCGCGGTCAAGCCCGGCGCCACACCGCAGGCGGCGCAGGCCCAGCGCAAGGAGGCGATCGCGGCGCTGGAGAAGGCGGCAAACGAAAAGTCCGGCCTGCTCTCCGAGGTCGTTACGCTCTTTGGCGGCGGGCAGTACTTTCTCTACCAGTACCAGCGCTATACCGATGTCCGCCTGGTGTTCGCGCCGGAGGAGCAGGCGGCGGCGTTTGGCGGCGAGTACGATAACTTCACCTACCCGCGGCATGCGCTCGATTTCGCCATCTTGCGCGTCTATAAGGACGGGCAGCCGCTGCGGCCGGCGTACTTCCTCCACCTTGCCGACAAGCCGGTGAGCGAGGGCGAGTTCGTCCTGGTGCTGGGCCACCCGGGCTCGACCAGCCGCGGGCTGACGATGACTCAGCTCAAGACCCACCGCGACGTGCAGAACCCGCTGCAGCTTTCGATCCTGGCCGCCCGCCGGCAGGCTCTTTTGAAATACGCCGAGCGCAGCGCGGAGGCGGCGCGGCAGGCGAGCTCGCTGCTCCGCGGCATCGACAACCAGCGCAAGCGCCTCATCGGTCAGCAGGCCGGCCTGCAGAGCGCCGAAGGCTTTGCCCGCAAGCAGCGCGAGGAGCGCGAGCTGCAAAAAGAAGTGCAGAAGCGGCCCGAGCTGCAGCGCCTCTACAGCGATGCGTGGTCCCAGGTCGATGCCGCCTACCGCCTCTTCCCGGCGTACAGCAAGCGCCTGGCCTACAGCACGCTCGCACCGTCGCGGCTGGGCGCGCTGGCGCAGCTATTTTTCCGCTATCCGAGCGAGCTTAAAAAGCCCAGCGCCGAGCGCCTGGAAGAGTTCCGCGACTCGCGGCTGCCGTCCCTGCGCATTCAGCTGTTGTCGGCGGCGCCGGTGTATCCGGAGCTCGAAGAGGCGCTGCTCGGCGACTGGCTGCAGCAGGCGCAGGCGGCGCTGGGGGCGGGGGATCCGTTCGTCAAAGCGGCGCTCGCCGGAGATTCGCCGGCGGTGGCGGCGCACAAGGTCGTGGCCGGCACGGCGCTCCTCGAGCTCAAGGGGCGGCAGGAGCTGCTGGCCCGGATCGAGCGCACCGGCAGTCCGGACGGCGGGGAAGCCGCGGTCCGCAGCAGCACCGATCCGCTGCTGCAGTTCGTGCGCCGCGTCGATCCGGTGCTGCGCGAGCTGCGCCTGTGGCAGGAGCAGAAGATCCAGAGCGTGGAGACCATCGCTGCCGAGAAGCTCGCCAAGGCGCGCTTCGCCGTCTACGGCGACCGCGTCTACCCCGACGCCACCTTCACCCTGCGCATCGCCGGCGGCGAGGTCCGCGGCTATGAGCACGACACGACACAGGTTCCCTACCAGACCTTGTTTTACGGCCTGTTCGATCGGGCGCTGAGCTTCGGTGAAAAGCCGCCGTATCAGCTCGCTCCGCACATCGCCAAAGGGCGGCAGCTCATCGATCCGGCGACGCCGCTCAACTTCGTCTACACCTCGGATACGATCGGCGGCAACTCGGGCAGCCCGGTGCTCAACCGCGCCGGGGCGGTGGTCGGTCTGAACTTCGACAGCAACATAGAGAAGCTGCCAAACCGCTACTTCTACGTCGATGACTCCGTCGGCAGTCGCGCCGTCGCGGTGTATAGTGTCGCCATCCTCGCGGCGCTGCGGCAGCTCTACGGCGCGGCACAGCTGGCCGATGAGCTCCAGGGCAAGACCGCGGTCGCGCCGGCAAACCCGCACACCCTTTCTCCCGCGCGGTAAAACCCTCAAGCCGCCACGAACCGCACGCGTCCCATGGCAACCATCACCACCATCGCCGAGCTCGAAGCGCTCTACGGGCAGCCGGGGGAGCCGTCTCTGGTCAAGGAAGTCGCGTACGTAACGCCGCACTACAGGGCGCTCATCCAGGCCTCGCCGTTCGCGGTGCTGGCGACGAGCGGTCCGCAGGGGCTCGACTGCTCGCCGCGCGGCGATCAGCCGGGCTTCGTGCGGGTGCAGGATGAAAAGACCCTGCTCCTGCCGGATCGGCGCGGCAACAACCGCGTGGACTCGCTGCGCAACATCGTCGTCGATCCGCGCGCGGCGCTCTTGTTTTTACTTCCCGGCGTCGGCACCACCCTGCGGGTCAACGGCCGCGCCCACCTGAGCACGGATGCGGCGCTGCTCGCCTCGTTTGCCGTCGAGGACAAGGCGCCGCGCGCGGTGATCGTATTTACCGTCGAGGCGATCTACTTCCAGTGCGCCCGCGCGATCGTCCGCTCCGAGCTATGGAACCCTGAGCGGCACCTCGCCCCAGAGTCCCTGCCGACCCCCGGCCAGATGCTGGCCGCTCTCAGCCAGGAGCGTGTGGGCGGCGCCGAGTACGACCGCACCTGGAGCGAGCGCGCCCGCAAGACTCTCTGGTAAAAATCCTTTTAGCGGTAGGAGCTGTTGAACCACCACTCGGCGCCCAGGCCCAGGTAGTGGACCAGCGCTTTGCCGGCGCGTACGTCCTGCGGCTCGAACAGATAGTACTGCGCATCGTTATTTAGGTAGCTCAGCGTGTAGACGGCGTACAGGATCGGCCGGCTGTACGTGCCGCGGCCCAGCGGCGCCACGATCGGGATGATGCTTGCCCGCGCCACCATCGGCAGAAGATACACGCCGCGATCCTGATCGACGGTCAGCGGCCGCCGCACCTGGTAGGACAGCTCCACCGCCGTATGGAAATACTTGCCGAAGTACACGGTCGGCCGGACCGCTGCCGCCGCTTCGTTGAAGCCGCTGTTGTCGTTCGGGCTGCCGTCGTTGAAGTTGCGGAAGTAGGCCGCCACCATCATGCCGATGGGGCGGCTCTCGTAGTTGCCCGATAGGGCCAGCGTGTACTCGCGGGCGTCGATGGCGCGCTGGTCGGCGTTGAAGCCGGTGGGCTTGCCGAGGTCGCCGAACACCGCCAGACCGCCGGCGTGGCGGAAGAACAAGTTGGCGAACACGAACGACCGCAGCCAGCCGCCGACCTGCGCCCCGACGACGTAACCGTAGTCGTCGGCCAGCGGCACCGGCGGCTGTCCGGGCGTGGTCGCCTGGCGCTCGCCTTTGGGCACGTAGTGGAACTCGCCGTAGACGATGAGCTTGCCGTTTGGCAGCGTCGACAGATCGCGCAGGAAGTGCGTCCCCTTCAGGCTCATCACCAGCCGCTGGCGGTCGAGCGTCGTCACGCTGCTGGTCGCCGGCTGCGGCGTGAGCACGGTGCTATCGCTCGGCAACCGGCGCGAGGGGACCTGCACCTGCTGGAACTGGTACAAGTCGTCCAGGCGGTTCATGCCGACGTGCAGGGCGAGCAGGGTGCGCTTCTGGTTGAAGGCGTACATGACGCCGCCGCCGACGGTGTTCAGGTTGTCGAGCGGCCAGAAATCAAACAGGTAGACGTCGTCGCCGCGGTACATGCGCGAGCCGGCCCATAGAGTCAGGCCGCGCAGGCCCAGGTTTTCGACCTCGGCGTAGGCGTTCCTTATGGCGAAGTTCTGCGAGAAGTTGCCGGTGGTATGAAACAGATCGCCGCTGTAGGCCGGTACGAACACCACGCGCCAGCGGCGGGAGCTATCGCCGATCGTGCCGCCGTAGTAGAAGCTGAGCTCCATATAGGCCGGCTCCTCCAGGCGCGAGCCGTGGGAGACGACGTTTACCCCATAGCCGCTGTGGCCGCGCAGATCCGAGCCGATGCCGACGCGGCCGTAGCTGCCGAAGTCAAACCCGCTGCCGGTCGCCGCCGGCGGCGGCGGGCTGCCCGAGGAACCAAACTCGCTGTGGGCGGAGGCACGCAGGGCGCCGGTTGCCGCGACGTTGCTGCTCGGGGCGCTCAGCTGCGTGGCGGCGCTGGCGCTGTCGGCTGGCGACTTGGCCGGGGCTTCGGCTGCAGCGGCGGCGGCCAGGGCTGGAGCCGCTGCCGGGTCGGCGGCCGGACTGTGGCTATGCCCATCGCTTGTGACCGGTGCCGCGGCGGGAGGATCTTGCGCCGCCGCCAGAGCCGGGCAAAGCGCTTGGCCCAGCAGCAGCACCGCCGGTACCGCCAGCAGCATCCCATAGCGCAGACGCCGCGGCGAAGGTCGGAACCGGCAGGCGAAGGTCGAAGCGAGAGCACGCATGCGAGGACCTTTGGCAAGAGACGGAGCCCCGCCAGCGCGGAGTCCGGCTGGCCAGGGAGCGGGTCGTAGACAGGAGGTCAACAGGCCGGAAAGAAGAACAAAGGTAAGGGCAAGTAGGCAAGGGCTATTTGTCGGCCGCCGGCCCCGGTTTTTCCCTCCGTTTCGCCGCTAAAGCAGGCGTCGTTTCGGCCTTGGGCAGGCGCCGTGCAAGCGTCGGGCAAGCCCTTGGCACGCGCCGCTCAGCTGTCCGAGCAGTCGAGGAAAAAGCCGCAGCGCGGGCAGCGCAGCTTGCAGCCGCGATCGATCATTTCAGCGCCGCAGCCCGGGCAGATCCGGTGCGCCTGCTCAAGCTCCGCCGCGGCGCTGGCCGTCCGCGCACTCCCGCTGCGATCACTTTGCGCGGGTCGATTTTTGTCGTCAGGCCGCATCGCCAGGCGCGGCGAAGCTACCACGGCGGCGCGGCGCCGGCCAAGCTCCCTCGCGTCGCCAGCGGGTGCTTGGTGATATGATGATGGCGGAGATCTGCCGCTTCAGCGCCGCACCCCCATAAGGGGGATCGCTCCTGGGGGCAATTGGGGTCATCCGGTGGGAAGTCGCGACGCAGCGCTTGAATGATGGGGAAATGCAGCAGCCCAGACAACCTTGCAGACTCGGAGCCCTTTTTTCTCTTTGGTCGAGCTTGGGCTCTGCCACGGGCAGCGGCAGCGGTGAAAACGACAGGGCTTTCGCAGTGGTAGCGCGAAGACCTGGCGGCTCGGGGGGGCGGTGAGCTCACAAAAGACCCCACCTTTGGCCGAGCAGCTGGTCATCGCCGCCGATCTGCGCGACGCCGTGATCCTCATCGTCGACAGCGAGCCGGTGCGCTCGCGGCTCCTGCACGAGGTGCTCAACGCCGTCGGCATCCAGATCCTCATGGCCGAGAGCGGCCCCCAGACCAAGCAGCAGGTGTTGCAGCAGCCGGTGGATCTGGTGCTGCTCATCCTCCGGCCGTCGCGCGGTCTGGCGAGTCCGACCGGCATGGCGAGCATGGACGGCTACGAGCTGTGCCGCCAGCTCAAGCTGCCGCCGCAGACGCGCAACATCCCGACCGTATTTCTCGATCCGGCGGCGTGCGAGCCGTCGGGGATTTCGACGCCGCGTGGGCTCGCCCCGCCGCCGCTCGGCAGCCCGGTAAAAAGATTCGAAGCCGTCGACGATGAGCCGAGCCAGCTCGGCGGCCACCTGCGCGCCTTCCGGGTCGGCGCGGCTGACTTTGTCGCCTCGACGATCGCTTTTCCCGAGCTACTTGTGCGTCTGGAGCACCACATCCGCATCGGCCGCCGCCTGCGCGAGCTGGAGCGCGAAAAAGCCGAGCTGACCCGCGAGCTGCGCGAGCTGCGGCGCGAGCGTCCGGCCGCCTCCGGCCCGCAGATCATAAGCCCGATGGATCTCCCCAAGGGCTTCATCCTCGACGGCAAATACCGCCTCGAGGAGCGCATCGGGGTGGGCGGCTTCGGGGTCGTTTACCGCACTACGCACCTGCAGCTGCAGCGCGAGGTCGCGGTCAAAGTCTTCCGGCCCCTGCCGACCCTGAGCACCGAGGACGCGATCGCCCGCTTCCGCCAGGAGGGGACCTCGGCGAGCCGGCTCAGCCATCCCAACGCGATCACCATCCTCGATTCCGGCATCGCCGCCGGCGGCATCCCCTACCTGGCCATGGAGCTGCTCATCGGCCGCACGCTGGCCGACGAGCTGCGCGAGCGCAGTCCGCTGCCGCTGTCCCGCTAGATCGGAAGAGCGTCGTGTAGGGAAAGAGTGTCTTCGCCTGTGTAGAT
>CALFML010000967.1 GCA_937879845.1 uncultured Myxococcales bacterium | reverse complement strand
CGCAGTGTTGCTGGGTGTTCCCAGCGTTTGGAACATTGCGAACACCTTTTCCTGCTCGACCAGTTGACGCACCACTTCGACGGCCTTGGGCGGGCTGTAGCCGTCGTCCATCGTGATGAACTTCACCTTGCGGCCGTTGACGCCGCCCTGATCATTGACCATCTTCCAATAGGCGTCGATGGCCTTGCCAATCACGCCATATGCGGAGGCCGGCCCACTATAAGGGTTCGCGTTACCGATTTTGATCTCGGTGTCGCTGGCACCGTCGTCATACTTTCCCTTTTGCGCGTATGCGCCAGCGCTGCCAAGAACAGCTGCCATCGCCGATGCGCCGCTCAGAAATGCGCGTCTCGTCGCTCTCATAGTCGAATCTCCCGGTCGAAGGCGAAACGTCCATTTTTGAATGCTTATTTGATTCTCGACGACTGGCAAGATGGCGCGGTGTCTGTCAGTTGTTCGGCAGCGTAGACCAGGTATGTTAAAAAAGGCATAACGTGTATATTATAAGTAATACTTACTATTGACGACCGATATGGGAGGCTGTCGTGGTGGATCCAGATTCAAGCATTGGGTTTCTCGTGGGGGATGTCGCGCGCCTGCTGCGCCGCAATTTCAATCGGCGGGCGCAGGCACTCGGTCTATCGCAAGCTCAATGGAGAGCGCTCGCCTATCTGGCACGCCAGCAAGGCGTGAGTCAGGCCTCCCTCGCAGACCGCTTGGAGATTCAGCCGATCACCCTCGTCCGCCTTCTCGATCGTCTTCAGGCAGCCGGTTTGGTGACCCGTAGGCCTGATCCGCATGACCGGCGCGCGTTCCGGCTCTATCTAACGGACAGGGCGCAGCCTCTGCTCGCACGCATGTGGTCCATTGCTGCCCAAACTCGGGAACAGGCACTCGCAGGTATGCCGATCCAACGACAACGAATGCTCATAAAGTCGCTGCAGCATCTAAGGCAGAACCTTCTTCAAGCCGAGGACAGTGCCACGGCCAACAGCCAAAAGGACAGGCGAATCAGAAATGCAGCAAACGCGTGATCAAACAACTCCGGCGGCAAACCCGGTTTCCATGCGCGCCCGGGAGCAGGCGCGGATGGCGTCGCCGAGATCGTTTCAGTTTCTCATCTGGCGTACAAACGCCGCCGCTCGCTTCGTCCTGGGCACAGCCAATGCGTAGGTGAAGGAGACAAGGTCATCGAGATGCATCATATGCGCTGTCTTGTCTCCATCTTGCGGTGATGGCGGCACGCGCTTCGTGGTCCGAGGGTCGAAGCCGCCGGGGTTCGCACGGATGTCGACACAGAGCGAACGCTTCGTGTCGGAACGACAACTGCATCACGGGTGCGGCCCTGACCGGGAGTCGGCCAGCACGGTGGGGCTATCGCGCGCGACATCGACGCCCGCCTCCTCTTCAACAAGCGCGACCGCATGAGCGAGGAGCAGCTCGCGGAGGTGGCGGATCTGGACGGTCGGCATGGCGGGGGCGTCAGTGGGGAAGAATCAGCCCGCGGCGCGGGCGAAGGCGTAGATCGACAGCACGTGCGGACGCACCGGCTCGGGCACGAACCGCGACGCTACGGGCACATTTTCGTAGCGCGTGCGGGCCAGGCGCTCGCAGTAGGCGAAGGCCTCAGCGCGGCTGTAGGAACGACGCGGCTCGTCGAGAACCGGCAGTCCGGCAAGCGGCGGCAGGCGGTGGCGGAGCGGAGACACCGACGGCGTAGCATGGATGAACAGCTGGCGGTTGTGGATCACGGCAGGCCTTCCTTACAGGGTCTGGCGCTTTTACCGGCAAGAGTCGTGCCTAGCGCATGCCGCCTTCCCGGCCAGCCGATCGGCGTCCAGCTGGCGCCAATCGGATAAGCGGAGCCTACGGCTCAGCCAGATAGAGCACCGGCTTAGAAGGCCGTGGGTCCGTTGTCGGTTGTGTTCGTATTAAGGAGTGCCGGAGGCTTACGAGTCGGAGGTGCCGTCGCGCAGGTTGGCGAGGATCTGGACGGCGCGCTCTTGGCGGATATCGGCGAGCCGCGACATCTCCGCCGCGACGACGTCGACCAGGGCGCCGGTGGCGCCGGCGGCCACCGCCACCGAGCGGGCGTGCAGCGACATGTGGCCGCGCTGAATTCCTTCGGCGGCCAGCGCGCGCAGCGCCGCGAGATTTGAAGCCAGCCCGGCGGCGCCGATCACCATCCCGAGCTCGCTCGCGCTGGTTATGCCCAAAATCCGCAGCCCGAGCCCGGCCCCTGGATGCACGCGCAGGGTGCCGCCGACGGTGCCGATCGCCATCGGCAGCTCCAGCGTACCGACCAGCATGCCATCCGGATCGGCCCGCCAGGTAGCCAGCGGCCGGTAGGTGCCGTCGCGGGCGGCGAAAGCGTGCGCTCCCGCTTCGACCCCGCGCCAGTCGTTGCCGGTGGCGATCACCACCGGATCGATGCCGTTCATGATTCCCTTGTTGTGCGTCGCCGCCCGGTACGGATCGAGCTCGGCGAAGCGGCTGGCCTGGACGATGCCGTCGCGGACCTCGTTGCCGTCAAACCCCTCGGTGGCGAGCAGCGCCGCCGGGACGCGGCAGCGCACCCGCACGCAGCGCCGGTCGGCGAGGTTGCTGAGGATGCGCAGCCCGAACTGCCCGCCGGCCAGCGACGCCAGCGGCTCCGCCACCGCCTCCGCCACGGTGTTGACGAGGTTGGCGCCCATGGCATCGCGGCAGTCGGTGATAAGGTGCACGACCAGCATGCCGCGCTCGGTCGGGCGACTCGCCAGGAGCACCCGCACCTCCAGCTCCCGCGTGCCGCCGCCGCGCCGCACGAGCCCCGGCTGGGCTTCGTTACAGCGGGCAATGAGCGCCGCTTTCGCCGCCAGGATCGCCGCACAAGCCGCGGTCGTATCCGGCACCTCGACCAGGTGGACCTGGGCGATCATCAGCGGCGGATCGGCTTCGGCGAAAAATCCGCCGCCTTCGCGGACCATGCGCGCGGCGTTGCTGGCCGCGGCGACCACCGACGGTTCTTCAACGCACATCGGCACAAGGTAGTCGCGTCCGTTGACCTGGAAGTTCAGCCCCAGTCCCAGCGGCAGCGCGTAGGTGCCGACGACGTTTTCGACAATGTGATCGGCCTGCGCCACCGCCAGGCAGCCGCCGTCCAGTAGCTTCAGGTCGCCGGGCGAAAGACCGGCGCGCCGCAAGAGCTCCTGCTGCCGCGCGTGCAAGTTAAGCTTGTAAAAGCCGGGCAGACGCGAGCTCGTCACCGTCCGGCCCGCGGCAGCGCTGCAAGCGCCGCGCTCCTCGGCCGGACCGGCGCCGTGGGCGACGTGCGCCGGCGTTGTTTGTGTCTGGTTCATCCTTACTACATCTCCACGCAGTGGAGCCCGCGAGGGCTCATTTGCAGCCCGAGGAGCGGCAGCTCCGGCGGCAGCGCTTGCTGCAGCGCCGCCACCGCCGCTTCGTCGGGAAGGAACACCACCGCCAGATCGCCGCCGCCCGCCCCGGACGGCTTGGCGATCCCGCCCGCCCGCTGCGCCGCCTTTGCGACGCGCGCATGATCTTCGGTAATCAGCGGCCGGTCCATCGCCGCGCCCAGCGCCTCATAGCCGGCATAGGCCTGCGCCACCGCGGCCGCTAGTTCCGCGAAGCTCTGGTCCCATACCGCCTGTAGGAATCGCTCGGCCGCCGCCGCCAGCGCTTGCGTCGCCGCCTGATTCGCGGCACCGATCTCGCGGTAGCGGGCGACAAGCCCCGCCGTCGCTACGCTGGTCGGCGTCGCGACGAAACAGAGCCGCGCCGGCAGCTGTGGCGCGGCGGCGCCGCTGCCGTCTGCGAGCGCCTTGGGACTATTAAGGATGCACAGACCGCCGAAAGTCGCCGCCAGGACATCGGCGCCGCTGCCGCGTACCCCCTGCGCGGCGTCGTGGGCTGTCGTCGCCGCTTGGCGCACGACCGTGCGGACCGCCGCCGCCGTGACATCGATCCCGGCCGCGTCGAGCACGGCCCCCACGGCCGCCACCGTCGCCGAGGCGCTTGATCCGACGCCGAGCTTACGTCCGCCGACGCTAAAGCTCTGCGTATCGACCACCGGCACAAGCTCGCCCGGGCTGCGGGTCGAGGCGCCGAGCGCTGAAAGGGCATGCCCGGCTTCGCGGATCGCCTGTTCGATAAAGGGCGAGCCGGGTGTGCCCGGTAAAAGGCGCGCCTCGGCATAGCAGTCCACCGCGGCGACGGCGGCCGGCGCGCCGCCCAGCACCGCGTACTCACCGATAAGCATCGCCTTGCCCGGCGCGCGAGTGACCCGCGTCGCCATGGCTAAGCCGCGCCTCCGAGCAGCGGCAGCACCCGCGCGCCCTCTCCCGGTCGGGCAATAAGGGTCCGCTGCACGCCCGGCACGGCGGCGAGCGCCGCGGCAACCGCGTCCGCATCGGCGTCCGTGGTCAGAGCCTTGGGATGGGGACCGGCATCGCAGGTGAAAAACGCCTGCACCCCGCGCTGCCGCAAGCCGCGGATGGTGTGCAGCCCTTCGATGGTGCTGCCGCGCAAGTAGACCACTCCCGGATCGGCCGCCATCGCGGAGGCGTGCATGCGCAGGGCGCTGCGCTCGGCCACCTGGCCCAGGCGCTCCAGATCGCGCCCCTTGACCGCCTGCGCCGCCGCCAGCAGATCCGCCGGTGCCGCCGCGACAAACGGCGCAAAGTACGGGGAGGTCTGGGCGGTGTGGTTCATCCCCAAGGTGGAGGAGGTGTCCTTGGCGCGCTCGGAGACCACGCCGATGACCAGCCGCAGCTCCGGCCAATCGCCGCTGCCGGCAAGCTGGCTGGCCTGCGCCGAGCCGACCTGTCCCGGCGTCCCCACCCCTAGCACGACCAGCCCGCCGAACAGCGACCGCGCCGCCGAGCCCGAGCCCTGCCGCGCCAGCACCGCCAGCTGCGCCCGATCAAACGCGAACTCGCCGGCCGTCGCCTCCGCGCCGCCGGTGAGCGCCGCCGCCGCGGCGACCGTCAAGGCGGCAAAAGCCGAAGCCGACGACGCCAGACCGGCCGCGGTGGGAAAGTTATTCGTCGTGCGGACCACGGCGCGCGGCCGCTCCGCCGTCCCGAGCAGCGCCAGCGCCATGCGGTCCAGGTGGCGCGCGACTTTGATCAGCGGCTCGCCGGTTGCGGCCTGGCCGTTGAGCCACATGACATCGGCATCCAGCGTCGAGACAAACTCGACCTCGGTGCGGGTGGTCAGCCCCGCCAGCGTCAGCGACAAGCTCGGCACCGCCGGCAGGTTCAGGCCGGGATCGTTTTTGCCCCAGTACTTGACCAGGGCGATGTTGGTGTTGGCCTCTGCCAGGGCGTGCATGGGCATCATCATGGTTGGCTCTTGGAAATAGCGGGGTGGATCGCGGCGGGCGGAACGGGCAAAGGCGCTTGCGACTCGGCGCCGGCGGCGGGTCCGATCACGGCGGAGAAGCTGGTGAAGCCGGCACGCTCCCAAGCGGCGCGCACCGCGTCTTCGCGCTCACCGGCCAAGGCGACGACGCAGCCGCCGCCGCCGCCGCCGGTGAGCTTGGCCCCCAGGGCGCCGGCCGCGTGGGCGAGCCGGCACATCTCATCGATCTCAGGGCAAGAGACTTCCAAAAGACTCAGCTCGCTCTGGTTTTCATTCATCGCCGCACCGAGCGCCGACAGATCGGCGCGACGCAGCGCGGCTGTGGCTTGCTCGACCAGAGCCGCGACGCGCGCGAAGCAGGTGCCGGTCGTCGTGGGATCTTCGCGATGCAGCTCAGCGACGCGGGCGACGCGGCCCTTGGTGTCGCGCGCGCGTCCGGTGTGGCCGATGCATAAGCGCAGCTCCGGCGTTCCGAGAAGCGGGGTGAGCCCGTGGCCGCGGCGAAAAAGTCCGAAGCCGCCGTGCTGGGCGATGGTGTGATCCAGCCCCGAAGGGTGGCCGTGAAAGACCTGCTCCGCCGCCAGCGCCGCATCGCCCACCTGCGCTGCGGAGAGCCCCAGTCCCAGGCTCTGACCGATCGCCCGTACCAGCGCCACCGATAGCGCCGCAGAGCTGCCGAGTCCGGCGCCGGTGGGAATGGCGAAGCGGGCGACAAAATCATAGGGAACGACAAGCTCCGCTTCGGGCCGCTGCGCTGCCGCGCATAGGCTGCGCAGGATCGCGCGGTAGGCCTGAAACAGCGACTGCTCGCCGGCGTCGGCGGAGCGCGACTCGGCGCGATCGGCTGGGGCCAAGAGCTCGGCGGCGGTCGGCGTGACGACGTCCCACGCCGGTACGCGCAGGGCCCCGCGTCCGGGGATGGCGGCGACCTCCGCACCGCCGCGCAGCGCGCCGCACAGAGCCGGAACGCCGTAGACCACGGCATGCTCGCCAAGCAGGATTACTTTGCCGCACGCGGCGGCCGTGGCTACGGCGGCCGGCGGCGCATTTTGGTCACTCGGAAGGGCGGTCGTCATCGTCCGGGCCCGCGCTACCGCGCCTCGGTGAGCCAGGCGCGCAAGGTCGAGCCGATGACGCGCGGGGCGTAGCGCAGCTCGGCCGGCGTGCGGCAGCCAGCCAGGAACGTCGCCGCGCGCACGCCGTCGATCACATGCTGAAGGAAGCGCACCGTGCCCTCATAGCCGCCGGCCTTATGGGCGCGCAGCACCGGCGCCGCAAGCCCCCCCACCGTAGCGCCCAGCGCCAGCGCGTGCGCGACATCCATGCCGCTGCGGACGCCGCCGGTGGCGATGATGGTCAGCCCGAGATCGCCCAAGAGCCCCACCGAAGCGGCCGTCGGGATCCCCCAGTCCCACAGCTCCTCGCCGAGCGCCCGCGTCGCCGCTTCCGCCCGGCGCGTCTCCACCCCGACCCAGGAAGTGCCGCCGGCGCCGCTCACATCGACGGCGCCGATGCCGAGCTCGCGCACCGCCAGGCCGACCCGGCGCGACAGCCCGCAGCCGGTCTCTTTTACGACGATGGGGACGCCGAGTTCCTCGTGCAGGCGGCGCAGCACGTCGCGGCCGCTGCGGAAGTCACGATCGCCGCCGGGCTGAATAAGCTCCATGGCCGGGTTCAAGTGCACGCACAGCGCGTCGGCGCCCACCCGCTTTACCATCTCGCGCACCTGGGCGGTGGTCATCTCGCGCGCCTGCACGAGACCCAAGTTGCCGAGCAGCAGCATGTTCGGAGCCACATCGCGAACCTCATAGGTACGCGTGGTCTCCGGCCGCACCACCATCGCCCGCTGCGAGCCGAGCCCGAAGCCCAGGCCCAGCTGCTCCGCCGCCCGCGCGAGATCGCGGTTAAGAGCCTGCGCCTCGTCGGTGCCGCCGGTCATGCCGCTCACCATGACCGGGGCGCGCAGCCGCTTGCCCAAAAGCGGGGTCGTGAGATCGATGTCATCCAGATGGCGATCCGGCAGCGCATCGTGCACGAGCTGCACCTGATCGAGGAGCGTCCCCTTATTGCGAAACTCCACCTCGCCGGAAGCGCACAGCGCGATGTGATCCGACTTGCGCTGGCTGATGAGCTTCTGCTGCTCCGGCTCGACAAGGCCCGGCGCGACGGACGCGGGGGCGGACGGCGACTGGGAGGCGGGCGGGGACTTACGAGGCTTGGTCATTGAACGATCTCCAGGTGGGCTCCAGGTGAGCTTCAAGTAGGCTCCGAACGGCTCTAAAAAAGCTCCAGGTGAGCACCAAAAAGGGCTGGCTGTTGGCAGGCAATGTGTGTGCCACATTCGCAGAGCTTGGTGAAGCAGGCCGCTGTAAAAGATTTCACACTCCGGTTTTTGCCGCCAATATCCTGCCGCCTGCGACGCGCTCCGAGGCCGGCGAAAAAAATCGGCGCCGCTGCGATCGTCCGGCCGCCCGCCCTATAGTGATGAAAAATAAACTATCGGCGCGGGCAAAGACGGCGCCGGCGCTCAAGATGCGCGCCCGCCGGTCGTGCGGTTCCGCACCGGCTCCTACCTTCCCCCTTGCTTCCTGCGTCTTGGGACGCAGAATAGATGTGGAGGTACCGATGAACAACCAAACTCTACATATCCTCGTCGGTGTAGACTTCAGCGACAGCTCGCCCATGGCGGTGGCGGAGGCCGTGAAGCTGGCCGATCGCTCCCCGTGCCGGCTGCACATCGCCCATATCGCCCCCTCCACCGGAGTTAACGCGCCGGTCAACTTGGGCCTGAATATTCCCGATGAATTTCCGGAAGCTAAAGAGGCGCGGACGCGGCTTGAGCGGGTCAAGGCGACCCTGGCCGCAAGCCTTGATGTCGAGCTGCATGTGCGTATCGGCACGCCGGTTGCGGGACTGCTCACGCTCATCAAAGAGATCAAGCCGGATCTGGTCGTGGTGTGCAGTCACGGCAAGACCTTGCTCGAACGAGCGCTGCTTGGCTCGGTGTCAAACCGCCTGGTGCAGCTGAGTCCTGTGCCGGTGCTGGTGGTGCCGACCCCCGGACGAGAGCTGTTGGCGCAGCCCGAGGAGCCGCCCAAGGAGCCGGAGCTGCCGTCGGTGGGTCTGCCCGTGGCGCAGTACCACAGCCCGCAGACGGCAGAGGGCGGCATCGCCGGCACGAGCGGGATCTGATCGCATCGATCCAATCTCCGGCTGAGCGGCTTGCGCGGCGTCGCCCGCTTGCGCCCAAGACAGCAAGGCAACAAAGAGGGACGGATCCGCTGAGGGGGTTGTTCCCAGGGTAGTTTGTGGTCAAAAGGTTGAACCACACCTTGTTGAGGGTTAGAATCAAGGATAGAACTACCGCGGGGGCACCCCGATGGAAACGAAGTACATCATCTTAGCTGTTCCGTTTTTCGCCTTCTTCATTCTCCTTGAGGTCTTCCTCAGCTACCGCCGCGGTATCAAGACCTACCGCGTGCACGATACGATCGCCAACCTGGCGTGCGGCGTCGGCTCGCAGATCTACGCCCTGGCGGTCTACGGACTCGGGTTTTTCGTCTACGCCAAGGTGCTGCAGCACTTTCGTCTGTTTGAGATCTCGCCCAAGTCGATCCTCGCTTGGGTGGTTCTGTTTTTCATCGATGACTTCTGTTACTACCTGTACCACTGGGCCAGCCACCGGGTGAACTTCCTCTGGGCGACGCACTCTGTGCATCATCAGAGCGAGGAGTACAACCTGGCGGTGGCGCTGCGCCAGAGCTGGTTCACCGGACTCACGAGCTTTGTCTTTTACCTGCCGCTGGCGGTGATCGGCTTCCCGATGGTGATGTACCTGACCGTGCGGACCGCCAATACGTTGTACCAGTTCTGGATCCACACCCGACCGATAGGCAAGCTCGGGTTCTTGGAGTGGTTTCTGAACACGCCCTCGCATCATCGCGTGCATCACGGCATCGATCCGCGCTACATCGACAAAAATCACGCCGGCGTCTTCATCATCTGGGATCGCCTGCTCGGGACGTTTCTGGAAGAGGACGGCGAGCCGGTGTACGGGGTGGTAAAGCCGCTGTCGAGCTTCAACCCGCTGTGGGCCAACGTGGTCGAGTGGGTGCGGCTGTGGGAAATCGCCCGGCGGACCGAGCGCCTTGCCGACAAGATCAAGATCTGGTTTATGCCGCCGGAGTGGCATCCGGCCGATCTCGGCGGCGTGGTCACGATTCCCGAAGTGAGCCGCGCGACTCAGAAAAAGTACGACCCGCATCCGCCGGCGCGGATCAGAAGCTATGTGCTTTTGAGCTTCGTGATGAGCTTTAGCGCCGGCGTGCTGTTCCTGGTCGTGCAGGCGCAGCTTACCGGCTGGCAGCAAGCGCTGTATGTTATCGAGCTCACCGCCGCGATGGTCGCAATCTCCGGTCTCACGGAGCGCAAGCGCTGGGCGCCGGCGCTGGAAGCGGTGCGGCTCGCGTCGCTGGTAGGCGTTGCGGCGCTCCTGCCGCGGAGCTATGCGCTGGGACTTGTGGCGGTGACTCTGTCCATGCTCGGAGCCGCGGCGGCCGTTGCGGTGGCCGACCGGCTTCGTCCCACTCCGACCCTGTCGCAGCAGTAAGCCCCCTGCCCTGCCGGCAAGCAGCAAACCACGCCTCCCAAAAGACCGCAGGTTCGGGCTGCGCCGCGGGTCCTGTCACCTCCGGCACCCCGCTGCTTGCGCAGCAG
>CALFML010000966.1 GCA_937879845.1 uncultured Myxococcales bacterium | reverse complement strand
TTTGTTTTGGCGCGTCGATAAAGTGTTGCGGTCATCGCTCGGCAGGAACAGCTGTCCGGTGGCCAGCTGCGGCTGCGTCGGGTTGATACTGACGACGGCGACCTGGAAGGGGCCGGCCAGGTTCGGATCCGTCGGATCTTTGGCCATGTCGGCGGGGGTGCCCATGTCGCCGGTGCAGTCTCCGGTGGTGCAGATCGTACGCGCGGGGAGGTTGAACGAGCATCCGCTGCCAAGCAGGCTGCCGACAAGGCCTGCCGCCACGCCGAGCCGCGCCCCCCAGTGACCGCGAGAGTACCTTTTGCCGCGATGCGGCCCATGGTTACGCGACCCGTGCTTACGCGACCCGTTCAGAGCTGCCCAGTGCATAAGAATGGTTCTCCTGAGAATCCGATGTGTTGTCCCATCATAACACGCGCCGAGTCAGTGAGCCAACCCTGTGGAACTGCCGCAGAATTGCCGCGAACCCCGAGAAGCACCAAGAATTGGCAAGAATTGGCGACAATTGCTGGCATTTGCCGGGCGTTGACATAAACCCTACCGCCCCCATACCCTAAACGAGAGTCCCCAGCGTAAGAGCTCTAGCTACCCGGCACCACCCAGCGCTACCCGGCCGCAGACCTTGATCAATAAGCTGGAAGCCGGCCGGTCGATTTTTCCACCCCTTGCAAAGTCGGGCGCGGCCCGGCGAACGAGCCATGTTTCGCAACCTTCCTTCCCGCTACGAAAAGGCCCGACTCCTGCCCTCGCTGACCTTGCGGCCGTCGGGATTTTTATACAACACGCGCAACGCGGACTCGTACACGCTAAACCCGGTGGCGGCTTGTCTGGTCGCGGCGCTGCAGCGCGGCGTCGCGCCCGATGCGCTGTTTCAAGAGCTGGTCGCGCGCTTTGAGGTCAGCGAGCCGCTGGCGCACCGCGATACGCTGCAGTTTCTCAGCACGCTGCACCAGCTCGGACTGCTGGAGCTGTCTGCGGCAGAGCAAGCAGAGCTCGACGAACAAGACGGACCGGACGAACAAGATGGACAGGACGAAGCGGAAGAAGATGAGCAGGACTCTGCCGCGGCCCAAGGGTCTCGCCCATGAGCCAGGATCTCGGCGGCGGCAGCGAGCTGACGATCGCCGTCTCGGGGATGTCGGTGGCGGGAACGCTGGCACCGGGGCTGCCGGTGGTGCGCGCCCTGCGCAGCGAGCCGCAGTTCCGCGGGCGCCTGGTCGGCTTCTCCTACGATCCGCTCGATCCGCCAAACTATGACGCGGAGCTCCTGTCGCACAGCTTCTTGTTTCCGTTTCCGATGTACGGTCCGGAGCGCCTGCTCCTGCGCATCAAGCAGGTCCACGCCCGCGTGCCGCTCACCGCCATCATCCCGACCCTGGACTCGGAGCTCGCCAACTACATTCGCATCGAACCGGAGCTCTTGGCGCTGGGAATCCGCGTCCTTTTGCCGAGCGCCGAGGCATTCAACCTGCGCGCCAAGACCGAGCTGCCCGGAATCGCCGAGCGCACCGGGCTGCGCATCCCGCACTCGGTGGCGGCGGCGAGCTTGGCGGAGGCGCTGCGCCGGTCGCAGGACTTTTCCTATCCGTTCGTCGTAAAGGGCAACCTGCACGGGGCGACGGTGATTCACACCGGCGCGCAGCTTGCTCCGGCGGTCGAGGAACACGCCAGCCGCTGGGGGTACCCGGTCGTCCTTCAGGAGTACGTGCGCGGCGTGGAGTACGATGTCGCGGCGCTCGGCGACGAAAAGGGGCGGCTTCTCGGCGCGGTGCCGATGAAGAAGCTCCAGCTGGATGATCGCGGCAAAGCCTGGGGCGCCATCACCATCGACGATCCGGAGCTACTCGCCGCCGCCCGCCGCGTCGTCGAGGGCCTCCGCTGGAGCGGACCGCTGGAACTGGAGCTCATGCGCCAGGAAGGCAGCGGAGAGCCGTATCTCATCGAGCTCAACCCGCGCTTTCCGGCCTGGATTCACCTGGCGGCAGCGGCGGGACAGAACCTGCCGTGGCAGTTTTTGCGCCTGCTTTTGGGCGAAGCGGTGGAGCCGCTGACGCGCTATCAGGCCAACGTCATGCAGCTGCGCCGGTGCATCGATGTGACGTGCGCGCTCGGCGTGTATGAGCAGCTTGTGACGCACGGCGAGGTCGATCACCAAAGCCTGCCGCCGGAGCTGATCCAGCCGTACTGGGTCACCGCGCCGCCGGACGCCGCGGCGCCGACCCCGCGACCCCGTCGCCGCCGCAGCGGCAAGGAGAGCGCCCGATGAGCCGGCTGCCTTATTCGTTGCCGACGATCACCCCGCACGGGCAGGGGCTGGTCAATCAGCTCGGCCAGCTGCGCGAGCAGCGGGTGCAAGAGGAAATCGACGGGGTGCCGGTGCGGCGCCTGCTGGCGGAGTACGGCTCCCCGCTTTTTGTTTATAGCGAGCGCACGCTGCGACAAAAGGCGCAGGCGATGCGCCGCGCCTTCACCGCGAACTACCCGCGGGTGCGGCTCCTGTGGTCGTATAAGACGAACTACCTGGACGCGATCTGCGGCCTCTTGCACCAGGAAGGCTGGGACGCCGAGGTCGTGTCCGAGCTGGAGTACGCGATGGCGCGGCGGCTCGGCGTGCCGGGCCCGCGCATCGTCTGCAACGGCGCCCATAAGCCCCGCCGCTGGCTGGAGCGGGCGGTCGCCGAAGGGGCGCTTGTGCAGCTCGATCACTTCGATGAGCTGCTGCTGCTGGAAGACGTGGCGCGGACGCGCGGGGAGCGCGTGGCGGCGGCGATCCGGGTGAACCTGCGCGCTCCGTCGCTAGGCGGATCGTGGGAGCGGTTCGGATTCAATCTGGAGAGCGGGGAGGCGCTGGACGCCGCCTTGCGCGTGTGCCAGAGCCCCTGGCTGAAGCTGTGCGGCGTGCACTGCCACCTGGGTACGTTCATTCCGCTGCCCCAGGCGTACGCCGAGTCGGGGCGCGCGCTGTGCCGGCTGCTCGGCAAGATCGAGGCGCGCACCGGGGAGCCGCTGGCGATGCTCAACCTGGGCGGGGGATTCCCGTCGGGCAACACGCTGGTGGGGGCCGCCAGCGATGCCGACGCCGAGGTGGAGATCGAAGATTTCGCCGCCGCGATCGGCGATGAGCTGCGCACGAGCCTCAGCGGCCGGACGCAGCTGCCGGAGCTGATGCTGGAGAGCGGCCGGGCGCTGGTCGATGATGCCGGAAGCTTGCTCGCCACGGTGGTCGGCACGCGGCGCCAGCCCGGAGGGGTGCGCGGTCTGGTCTTGGATGCGGGGCTCAACATCCTTTACACCGCGCACTGGTACCGGCATCGCATGACCCCGGCGCAAGAGGTTGCCGGTCCCGATGTGCCGACCGTGGTGTTCGGGCCGCTGTGCATGAACATCGACGCGCTCGCCGGCCCGATCGCGCTGCCGCCGCTCACCGTCGGTCAGAGCCTGGTCATCGCCTGCGTCGGCGCCTACAACAACACGCAGTGGATGCAGTTTAGCCAGCTGCGGCCGGCGGTGGTGATGGTGGCCGCGGACGGCGCGGTGGAACTTTTGCGCCGCGCGGAGAGCATCGAAGACGTGAAAGCGCCGGAGCAGCTGCCCGCCCGCTACGCCCCGCCGCGCTGAGCCGGGCAATCCTGCCGGAGCCGTTCCGCGGCCAAACCCTGCGATGCTCGGCAGTTGGTGCGGCCGCGGATCGAAACCCGCCGCCGCATCCGCCGGTGCGTTCAGTTCACGGTGTGAGGTCGTCGATTGCGGCCGGCGTTAGTAAATGAGCCTTCGCACCGCCCGCAGGATCGATTGAGGGAAGCGTGCATCTGGGCATCGGGCCTGGCGCACAGAGAGGTTGAAAAGCGGAGCCGAGTCGCGGTAGGCAGAGCGGCGTGGTTGCGCTCCAGACAAGCAACCCGTTAAAGCTCAGCACGGCAAAGGACACGCGATGGCAAGCAAGCAGAGCACGGTAGACTACATCGTCGATCAGATGAGCGCGGCCGGTGCGGTCTCCAGCCGCAAGATGTTCGGGGAATACGGCATCTACTGCGACGGCAAGATGGCGGCGCTAGTATGCGACGATCTTTTGTACGTCAGGCCCACCGCCGCCGGGCTGGCTTTTTTGGGAACGCAGGCAGGCATCGAACAGGCGCCGCCGTATCCGGGGGCCAAGCCGCACTTTCGCATCAGCGGGGAGCGCTGGGACGACGGAGCCTGGCTGAGCGAGCTCTTGCGCGTTACCAGCGCCGAGCTGCCGCTGCCGAAGAAGAAAAAAATAACCGCCGCCGCTTCCCGACGCGGGAAATAAAGAGGCACGCGGACCGCGGGAGCGGCTCGGGATGAGGCATCTGGAGCTCGCGCGCCGGATGTCCCGGCATTTATTGCGGCAGCTCCAGATCGAGCACCTGATCGCCGGCGATCTTGAGTTTTTTATCCCGGCACATTTCCTGATAGTTCTGCGGCGTCACGCCATCCAGGCACACCGTCACGACAAGCTCGGCGCCCGCGACCTCTTTGAAGGTGTAGCGGCCGTTGCCGTCGGTCTCAACCCCGGTCGAGCGCGGCCAGGTCTGGTTGGCCAGCCGCACGTTCACCTTGGCGACCGGCTTGCCGGCCCGGCGCACGACCCCGCTTATCGTATGAACCGAAAGTGGCTTGGGCAGCCGGAAGTCGATCCGATCGGCGAGCCCGCCGCGCGTCGTGGTGAGCACCTTGGCCTTGTCGGGCGCCGCGGTGCCGGGATAGTAGGTCGTCGGGATCGGCTGCCGCTCGTCAGGGCCGCCGTCTTCGGGATCGCTGACCGCGATGGCCCAGGTGCCCGGCGGAACCTCAGGAATTTCGTAGCGGCCGGCGGCATCGGATCGGGCATCGAGCCGCCACTTCTGCCGCGTCTTGCCCCGCGCGTGGGCCGAGACCTCGACGTTCGGGGCCGGCGCCCCGGTGTGATCGAGCAGCGTGCCGCGGATCCGGCCGTTCCACACAACAAGGATGTTGCGCCGGGCGCAGGCGGCGGCATCGGGCAGCTCGACCATCGGCAGCCTGCCGTGCAGGATGCGCAGCGCCGGGTCATCTACGTCCAGCGTGTAGCTTCCGACCGGCAGCTCCAGATGGAACCGGCCCTGCGAATCGGTGCGTGCGGAGCTCGGCGTGCCGCGCGCTCGGATCGTCACGTTGGCGCGCGGCGCTCCTTCCCGCTCGTCGTCTGCATCGACTCGTACCGTGCCATCGACTACGGACTTTTCGCGCTTTGGCGGGTTGCGCAGGTAGGCGAGATCTTCGCCGGCTTCCGCGAGCAGCCTGGTCCGGCTGCACAGGCTCGCGGAGAGCGGCGGCTGGCCGCCGGCGTAGACGAGGTATTTTTTGCCCGGCGCGAACAGTGCGCCGCAGACCCCGCCGCCGCGGACCATCACCGTCCCTTTGACCTGGCCGCGAAACGTCTCATCGACCTTGAAGGTCACAAGCTGGGCATGTCCCGGCTGGTCCGCCATCGCCGTGACTTCGCCGCTGAACACGACCGAAGTGTGCCACAGCGCCTCGCAAGCCGGCGGGGGCGGGGAGCAGCTGCATGCATGGGCTGGTGCCGCAGCCAGAGCGCCGACCGCAGCCAGCCCCAACGCGGCCAGCCCAGTGAAAAGCTTCATCGTTACAGTCTGAACCTACCCGGCACCGAGTTCCACAGGAAGCGACCCTCAGCGCCGCCGGCGCCCAAGTCAAACGATCCCCGCGACGGCAGCTTATGGCAAGGCGCGGATTGGGTTAGGATGACCATGGAGGCGTCGTGCGCATGCAGGAGCAAGAGGCCGTAGCAGCGACCGTGCAAGCTTGTCTTTCGACGTGGTCAGAAACGGCAAGCAAGGCTGCGGCAGCCGGCTACACGTTCTGCTTGATCGGGTACTTCGCGATCGCCGAGTCCGAGCATCACCTGCTCTTTCCCCTCCTTGATACGCTTCTGACGGAGATAGAGCGCAAGGGCTACCAGGCCCTGCTCTTTAAGCCCAATCAACCGTCGGTCTACGACAAGACGGGAAGCAACGTCGTCGGCTACGCGCAGACGCCCTGGCATCCCCTGGACGCGGCGCCGCCGGACGGAACGCCGCTCCCGGAGGTGCGGATCCACTCGAACCATTACGTCCGCACCCGCGATGTCACCGCGGACGATCCGCCGCCGCCTGAAGCCGAGGCCCGCGGCATCGCGCCCGCGGCGAGCCAGGTTCCGACGTTTCGGACCCGCCAGAGCGGCTATCACCTGATCGCCGCCGTGGGAGTCTGCTGGCACCGCCCGCGCCTCCGCTAAAGCAGCGAAGTCATTCAGAACGCCCATCAAACTTACTCCGGTGGACATCCACGGCGGCCACCGTGCTCACGGCCCAAAAACCGCTCCGCGCGCTTTTTACCGCGGCTTTCCATCCTCGCTACGGTTTTGATAGGCGTTCTGAGGAATCCGCAAATGGCAACGACTCCGCACGTCGCTTCACCGGAGTGAACCGACCTGCGGAGTCGCAGCATGCGCCGGTCGGCGCTGCGGCCTACGGGTGCGACGCGCGGGACTTGTCGCTGTCCTTGTTGTTCTTGTCGGTGAAGCGATGAACCGCCTCCGACGCCTTGTCTGCCGCGGCCTTGGCCATGTCGCCTACTTTCTCCACGGCTTCATGCGCCTTGTGGCTGACCTTGCCCGCGGTCTCCTTGACCTGATCGGTCACCCGCTCGGCGGTCTCCTGGGCCTTGTGGCTGACTTTGCCCGCGGTCTCCTTGACCTGGTCGGTCACCCGCTCGGCGATCTCCTGGGCCTTGTTGCTGACCTTGCCCGCGGTCTCCTTGACCTGATCGCCGACGCCCTTGGTGGAGTCGGCCGCCTTGTCGGCGCCCTCGTTGACGAGCTTCTGCCCCTTGTCGGCGAGCTTGTCGGCGTGGTAGGCCGCCTTCTCGTTGAGCTCTTTGGCCTTGTCGGCGGCTGCGTCGATCTTGTTGTTGATGTCTTTGGTAGTCATTGGATTGCTCCTTTGTGCGTACGGTGGAGACAGATCTCATCGCGGAGTGCGTTGCAAGGTGCCGCCACAGCTTGGTTTTTTTCGTTGATGCGCGCTCCGGAGCACAGCAATCCAGGTGCCAACCGCAGTTCGAATCCAAGGCAGCGGTAAACCCGAGGCAAAATCAGTCCGGACGCGCCGTGACCGGAGTTTGCCTGTGCGCGCTGCGGCCTCCCTGTGTCAGAGCCGCACAGCACAGGCCGCAGCAAGCCCACGAGCACTGAACATTTACCCAGATTCGCTTCAACCCAGCCGGCGGGTGGGACGCGGTCCAGTCGACCGTTCTCCGGTGTGCTGACGATAAAGACGTTTGACCGCCATTGCCTCGCGTGGTAGCGGTGACGCATGCTTGCGGCAGCTCCGCGCCCTCTGTTTTCATATCGTCCCTACTGGGCGCAGCGATTCGGCATCGCGCCGTTTCTTCCTTCTTGCCGGGCGGAGATGGACGAGCTGGGCTGGGAGAGCTGCGACATCATCCTGGTCACCGGCGACGCCTACATCGACCATCCGAGCTTCGGCATGGCGCTGATCGGCCGGCTCCTTGAAGCGCACGGCTTCCGCGTCGGCATCCTGGCGCAGCCCGACTGGCGCTCCGCCGCCGCGTTCCGCGAGCTCGGCACGCCGGGACTCATGTGGGGGGTGACCGGCGGCAACATGGACTCCATGGTCAACCGCTACACGAGCGACCGCCGCATCCGCTCCGATGACGCCTACTCGCCGGACGGCCAGGCGGGCCTGCGTCCGGATCGGGCGGTGCAGGTCTACGCCCAGCGCTGCCGCGAGGTCTGCGCCGACGTGCCGCTCATCATCGGCGGCATCGAGGCCAGCCTGCGCCGCATCGCCCACTACGACTACTGGTCGGATCGGGTGCGCCGCTCTTTGCTCATCGACTCGGGTGCCGATCTGCTGGTCTACGGCAACGCCGAGCGCGCGATCGTGGAGATTGCCCACCGCCTCGCCGCCGGTACATCGATCGCGCAGATCCGCGATCTGCGCGGCACCGCCTTCATCCAGAATACGCCGAGCGACTGGAGCGAAATCGACTCGACCCACATCGACAAACCCGGCCGCGTCGATCCCCGGCCCGATCCCTACGCCATGGAGGCCGAGCGCGCCGCCGCCCCGTGCGCCACCGGGGAATCCGCGGCCCCGCCGCTGGTCCAGCTCAGCCGGCGCAAGGACGACCGCGCCCATCAGGTCATCCGCATGCCAAGCTATGAGGCGGTGGACAGGGACCCGGTGCTCTACGCCCACGCCTCCCGCATCCTGCACCGCGAGTCAAACCCCGGCAACGCCCGCGCCCTGGTCCAGCGCCACGGCGTGCGCGAGGTGTGGATCAACCCGCCGCCGATCCCGATCACCACCGCGGAGATGGACGCGCTCTACGAGCTGCCGTTCCAGCGCGTGCCGCACCCGCGCTATCAGGGTAAAAAAATTCCGGCGTACGAGATGATCAAGTTCTCCGTGACGATCATGCGCGGCTGCTTCGGTGGCTGCACCTTCTGCTCGATCACCGAGCATGAGGGGCGCATCATCCAGAGCCGCTCCGAAGGATCGATCCTGCGCGAGATCGAGCGCATCCGCGACCAGACTCCCGGCTTCACCGGCAACATCAGCGACCTCGGCGGACCCACCGCCAACATGTATCGGATGGAGTGCAAGAGCCGCGAGATCGAAGAGGTCTGCCGCAAGCCGTCGTGCGTGTTCCCCGACATCTGTCCGAACCTGGGGACGGATCATGGGCCGCTTGTGCGGCTTTACAAAAAGGCGCGGCAGCTGCGGGGCATAAAGCGTATCTTCATCGCGTCCGGGGTGCGCTACGATCTGGCGGTCCGCTCGCCGGAGTGGATCAAAGAGCTGGCGCAGCACCACACCGGCGGCTACCTGAAGATCGCACCCGAGCACACCGAAGACGGGCCGCTCAAGCACATGATGAAGCCCGGGATCGGCGCGTATAACCGCTTCAAGGCGCTATTCGACCGCTACTCGGCAGAGGCGGGGAAAGAGCAGTACCTGATTCCCTACTTCATCGCCGCGCACCCCGGCACCACGGATGAGGACATGCTCAACCTGGCGCTGTGGCTCAAGCGCAACGGCTTCCGCCCGGATCAGGTCCAGGCGTTTCTCCCTTCGCCGATGGCCAGCGCGACGGCGATGTATCACACCGGGAAAAATCCGCTGCAGCCGCTCAAGCTCGATAAGCCGGTGTATGTCGTAAAGAGCCTGCAGCAGCGCCGGCTGCATAAGGCGTTTCTGCGTTACCACGACGCCAACAACTGGCCGCTGCTGCGTGAAGCGCTGCAGCGCATGGGCCGCGCGGATCTAATAGGCAACGGCAAACACCACCTGGTCCCGGCCTGGCAGCCGGCCGGCACCGGCGAACAAGCCGAGGGCCAGCGCAGTAATAAGGCGCGCCGTCCGCCGCGGCGCGGCACGGCGCTGACCCAGCACACCGGCCTCCCGCCCCGGCCAGACTGAGACGTCCTAAGCCACGCCTCGCATCAGACCCGCAGGGTCGGGCGGCGCCGCGGGTCCTGTCACCTCCGGCACCCCGCTGCTTGCGCAGCAGG
>CALFML010000965.1 GCA_937879845.1 uncultured Myxococcales bacterium | reverse complement strand
CGACAGCGCCCAGTACAGAGCCAAGATGATCAGCAGCAAGACCAGCGGAATCAGAACGATAAACCGCGGCGCCGGTCGCGACGCGGCGAGCCCCGGCGCCGCGGCCGCAGACTCTGGCGGCGGGGACTGCGGCAGCAAGGTCGGAATGTGCTCGGCCCGCAGCGGAACGGTCTCTCGCGCCGATATCGCGGCAGCGGCAGGCGGCAGCGTGACTGCGGCTTTCAGCGAGTCTTGCGGCTTGTCCGGCCGCGGCAGCGCAGACGATTCATCCGCGGGGCTCAAATCCTGCGTCTTTTGGGCCGCGCTCAAGTCTTGGGTCTTCTCTGTAGTGAGAAGAGCCTGGGGTTTATCGACGGGCGGCAGGTCGCGCGGACTGTCTGGAAGGGACAGATCCTGCGTGCTGCTCGGGCTCGACAGATCCTGCGTACTCGATGCGATGGACAGATCCTGCGTGCTGCTCGCGCCCGACAGGTCCTGCGCACCCGCCGCCGCCGAGAGGTCTTGCGTACTCGCCGCTGCCGAGAGGTTCTGCTTGCCGTCCGCCACCGACACGTCCTGCGTCGCATCGGCATCGGCGACATCCTGGGTCGCCATGGCGTCGGATGACGCGCCCGGTGGACTTATCGCCCGGACGCGGGCGACGCCGGACGGCGTGGTGTGGCGCGGGGTCGGAAAACGGCTCGACGGCTCCGGCGGCAGAATGCCTTCGTGCTCACAAACCACGGTCAGCGCCGACAGCATCTCGGTCGCGGTGGCGAAGCGCTTGCCGCGCGGCTTTTCGATAAGGCGCATGACCAGCGCTTCCAGCAACACGGGAACGGCCACCCCCGGCGCCCGCGTCCGCATCGACGGAATCGGCGTGAACAGATGATGTTTGATCATCCGCCGCGGCTCACGCTCATCAAAGGGATGAAGCCCGGTGAGCGCCTCATACATGATCAGCCCGAGCGCGTAGAGATCGGCCCGCGCATCGACCTCGCCGCCGACGCACTGCTCCGGCGCCATGTACCTCGGCGTACCGAACACCGAGCCATGTCTGGTAATGACCTGTCCCGGCCCCTCCCCTTCGTCCTCTCCCGTCTCAGGCGCGAGCTTGGCCAGCCCGAAATCGAGGATCTTGACGAAGTCCGTATCCCCTTGCCGGGGCGCGAGCATGATGTTCTCAGGTTGACTTTCATTCCCAAGGGAGAGACAGCGTGAATCCGTCCGCTCTGCCTCGGGAGCGCGTGCGGACAGATTCGCGGATCGAGATCGATTCTCGACGGCAAATGCCCAGCTGGAGAACTCAGACAAACCGGTGGAATCTGCGTGCCATCCGCAGAGCCAGCTTCCGTGGAGTCCCCATGCCCCTTTTTACACCTGGTAAGCACTCCGCAAGTATGATGAGGGAGGGCCGTCTGCCGATGGCCAGCGCAGCCTCTATTCCCCTACCAATAACGGCAAGCGCTCGCGGCGCGGGCTGGCTGTCCTTCCGCATCGGATGCGACGCATACCCTGGCCGTTAGCGAACCGCCCTCGCCGCGGCAACGACGATGTGACCGAGGTCAGGAAACATCTGTCGTTAAGCCGGGACAGCGCTAATGCGGCGCTGGCTGTCAACGCTCAAGCACGGCATCCGCCATTGCGTAGAGGGGGGCGAAGTGGATAATCAGTAACTCAGCTCAAGGAAATGGCAGACTGCGGCAAGCTACCGACGGTTCAGTACTCCCCGCGGCGTGAAGGTGGGCCGGAGCATGCGCCTGGCTGGGTTGCGGAGGCAAATTTGGCTACGTTCGGTACGGTTTACCTGGTATCGATGAATCACTTACGCAGGGTTGCGAAATGTCCCGAACAAGCGGTCGCATAGCGTAAGCACTACGGATACATTCACCGGCTCTCTCTGCGAGTGGTGCAGGTTGTGCCCCGTGGCGGTGGCAAAGAACAAGTCGTAAATCGGCAGCCGGTAACCGCTGTGGGTAATCATAGTAACGGCTGTTAATAAGAATGCCGCAACGGCAAACGTCAGCAGATGAATTGAAAATAAAATGCCGTAAATATGAAAAAAGAAAAACACGGTAATGCCTTCGATGGGGTGTACTATCATCGCTGTCCAGATGCTTAGCGGTGGCTTATCCATATGGTGGAGATAGTGTACTTTTTTTGCATAGAGTCCATGCGCATGCTCTAGGCGGTGCCACACATACGATGCAAAATCGCCTACGAGAAAATAGAGCATTAAATCAGCAAGGAACTCGGTTAACTGGGGCGCAGTCGTGGGAACCGTTAAAGAAAAGGGCATAGGAATGCTCAGCAGCACGACTATGCCGATTATATAGGCGGTGGAATACCACTTCATCGCACGCCAATATACCGACCAGCTTTCGGCTAGTGTCAAGCGCCGGGTAATCAACACGTCGACAGCCGAAAAAACGATTCCCGGTACATATACGCCCAATACCACTGCGGTGAGCAGAAAAGCTGGTGAGCTCATAAACCCGCTGCCCACATTTTCCAGCATGAAATTCCAGATTGGTTGCAGCGCAGTCGCGTTATCCATAATCAAGTCCTCTTGAGCGGGTGAGGATGTTGTCGGAGGTAACACTTCAAGACCTTTCGGATGGTCACATCTGCTAACTCCGTCGGAAGCCTTAGCCGTGGGCCGACC
>CALFML010000964.1 GCA_937879845.1 uncultured Myxococcales bacterium | reverse complement strand
CCCCAGCTCCAGCACGAAGTCATTGCGCTGATCCGGGCCGCCGCCGCCGGCGATGAGCAGGTTCAGCCCGCCGGCGATGGGACCCGCCTGGAACAGCTGGGCGCGCACCTTGGCGCCCACTTCGGTGACATAGATGTCGCTGCGCAGCTCGACCCCGACATCCAGGCCGAACATCCCGACGCGCGTGGCACCCACCGCGAGGCCGAGGTTGAGAAAATAGGGATAGCCCGCGCCGACATCCACGGTGAAGCGGCCCGGCTCGTTGGTCACCGCGGAAAAGGAGGCGCTGATCGTCGGCGTCAGCAGCCGCGGCGGCGGTGCCGGGATACGCGACGGTGCGCCCGGCTGGTACGGGGCTCCGGGCGGATACGATCCCGGTGGATACGGCCCCGGATCCTGAGTCCCCGGAGGATACTGCGCCTCCGCGGCGGCGGCTCCCGCGGCTTGCTGCAGGTCGGCGTTCACGCTGGTCACGTCACCGCCCTGCACCGTCACCGCCTGGATGAAGGGCGGGTAGCCGCCGAGGCGGACCTCGACCTGGTGCTGGCCCACCGGCACCTCGGCTGCGGTAAAGCGGGTCGTGCCGACCGGCTGCCCGTCCACAAGGATCTGTCCGCCCGGCGGCGACGACGAAATCTCCAGCCGTCCGACGTTCTTCAGCTCCACCGTCAGCACTTCCGTCGCCCCGGCGGCGAGGTTCACGGTCCGGGTCACCTTGCCGAGCCCAGGCTTCTGCACCACCACCACGTTCTTCCCGGCCGCGACCTCCACGCCCTTGCCTCCCAGCAGCTCATCTTCTTTGACCCGGCGCCCGTTGATGTAGTACTCGGCGCCCTCCACCGGGTTCACCATGACCATCCGCACCGTGGCCACCCCGCGCCCGGCCGCCGACTTCTCCATCGCCACCTGCTCGACCCGCTGCTTGTTCGCCTCGATCTCGACTACCTTGTTTACCGGGGCGTAGTCCTTGCCATGCACCGCAATCACGTGTTGTCCAACCCGGAGGCCGGAGATGACCTGGTTGGGGCGGGCGCTCTGCGTCCCATCGATTGTGATCTCGGCGTCGTCCGGAGCGACGACCAGCAGCGAGCCAGCCTTGTCGGCCGCCTTCCACTCGGCCTGCACCCGCACCTGCTGCCCGGCCACCACCTTGGCCCGCTGCTGAAACAGGATCTCGCCGCCATCGCTCTTGCGCACCTCGACGCCGTGCTCGCCCTCGTCCAGCTCCAGCACCTGCGGCGCCGCGCCGCGCGCTTGACCGTCAACATACACAAGTCCCTCACCGGAAGCCGCGATGATGAGCGTGCCGCGCCGGATCTCGGGTCGCAGCATCACCAGGAGGTTTTTGATCTCGGCCGGGGCAAGCTCGATGGTCTCGCTGTAGACTTTGAAACCGGGCTTGCGGATCTCCACCAGGTGCGAGCCCTCCTTGAGCTCGACCTCGGTCGGCACCCGGCCCTTGGGTTCGGCATCGATAAACACCTCGCCATCGCGGGCATCATCGCTGGCGGCCGGGGTGCGAATGAGGAGACGCGCCGGCGCGCGCTCCAGCACGAAGGCCAGGCGCTGGGCCCGGGTGTCGACCTGCACCGTCTGCTCCAGCGGCTTGTAGCCGGACAGCTCGAGCAGCACCCGATGGATGCCGGGGTTGAGCCGGATACGGAAGCTCTCGGCGGCGAGTCCCCGGGCTCCCTGCTCCTTGCCATCGACGTACACCGTCGCGCCGGGAGGCGACGAGCTGATCGTGACCCACACCGGCGCCGCGGTGGCCGTCGCCATCGATCCAAGCGCCAGACCGACTGCTACAGAGACCGCGACAATAAAGCGACACAGCATGGGACTCCATCTCTTTCCGGATTCACGCCTGCTTCCGAAAGGGACTCACAGCATGCAAGATGCCAACCGGCGGAGCTCACTGATTCCGTCGCTGAGCTGCGCTATGGAGCCGGAGCCGGTCGTGGACATATCCGCCCGCTGTGTCACATCCGCACGGTCCGGCCGCGCTCTCGGTCGCCCTATGGGACCGCCCGCTGTGACCGCCCTGTGAGGCGACCGCATGCGCTGGCCGTAGCATTCTGGGACGAGCCCTGAATCTCGCTTGCAGTTTTGGCCAGACGGAGTAAACCTCCTAAGAAATGATCTCCGCACTCCCGTCCTGTGGGGCGCTGCGAGTTTGAGACAGCTCGTATGTGCGCGCGGAGTCTGTTCGCGAGTCTCTTAATACAGGCCAAAGGAACGTACCATGCGTCTTCTAGTATCGCTGCTCTTGAGCCTCTCTCTGGTCGCCTGTGCCGACACCGGCTATTATGTCGCCGATGCGCCGCCCCCGGTGCAGGAAGAGGTAGTTGGCGAGCCGCCCTACCCTGGTGCCGTGCACATCACCGGCTACTGGGGGTGGGAGGGCAGACGGCACGTATGGCACCGCGGCTACTGGACGCAGGGCCGCCCCGGCTACGTCTGGCAGCCCCACCGCTGGGAGCAGCGCGGCAACCGGTACTACTTTTCACGCGGCGGCTGGAGACGTCACTAAGCCGTTCTCCAGATCGACTCCACCGTTTTCCAAGCCGTCCCAAGCCACTAAGCCCACCGTCGGACCCCGCCGTGCAAGGGGTAGCTCGGCCCGCGCCCGGCGGAGCGGCGCTGATGCCTGGGTCGCGCCCGGGGGCAGCTCCTCCATCAGCTACCACCTACCTAAGCACCGTCATAAGCAAGAAATCCGACGTATCCGCTGCGGTCAGGTTCCCGCCCCCCTCGCAGTCCAGAGCGAGGCTCAATAACGTGGGTAATTTTTTCCAGCTGTGAGACATTGAGCTCTACTTAGCGGCTTTTGTTCCAGCGCCGCCGATGCTTGACAAGGGCAGAGCGGACCATTGCGTTTGAGTACTCGAAGGAAATACCACCATGGCTGAAATCAAAGGGATCTGTGAAAAACGTTTTACTGCGGTCCGGACAGCGCTCTCGGAGCGGCTGGACGCAGGCGAGGAACTCGGCGCCTCGATCGCGGTCATCCTAGACGGCGTTCCGGTAGTCGATATGTGGGGGGGCTGGGCCGACGCCAAGAAGCAGCGGCCGTGGGAGGAGCACACCATCACCAACGTGTGGTCGACGACCAAGACCATGACCGCCCTGGCGGCCCTCGTGCTTGTCGAGCGCGGCCAGCTTGACTTGCATCAGAAGGTCGCTCACTACTGGCCCGAGTTCGCCGCGGCCGGCAAGCAGGACATCGAGGTGCGCCACCTGATGTCGCATACTTCCGGCGTGTCTGGCTGGGCGCAGCCAGTGGCCCTGGAAGATCTTTACGACTGGGACAAAGCCACTGCGAAGCTGGCGGCGCAGGAACCGTGGTGGACCCCGGGCAGCGCCTCCGGCTACCACGCGCTAAACCAGGGCCACCTGATCGGCGAGGTGGTCCGGCGTATCACCGGCCGCTCCCTGGGCTGCTTCTTCGCCGAAGAGATCGCCGGGCCGCTCGGCGCCGATTTCCACATCGGCCTCCCCGACCGGGAGTTTCACCGCATCTCCAACGTCGTCCCGCCGCCACCGCTGCCCATCAACTTCACGAAGCTCGATCCCAAGGGACCGATGCTCAAGACGTTCACCGGGCCCAGTGCGGACGCCGCCGCGAGCTTGACCCCAGCATGGCGCCGGGCCGAGATCCCCGCCGCCAACGGCCACGGCAACGCCCGCTCGGTGGCGCGCATCCAGTCGGTGGTCGCCCACGGCGGCGAGGCATTCGGCGTGCGGCTCCTGTCGCCGGGCACGATCGACCAGATCTTCCACACGCAGTCAAATGGCGTGGATCTGGTGCTGGGGCTCCCGCTGCACTTCGGCATCGGCTACGGCCTGCCGCGTCTCGACACCGTGCCCTACATCCCCGAGGGGCGGCGCTGCTTCTGGGGCGGCTGGGGCGGCTCGCTGGTGCTAAATGATCTCGAACACCGCATGACCTTCGCATACATGATGAACAAGATGGCGCCTGGAATCGTCGGCTCCCCGCGCAGCGCAGTCTACGTTAAGGCGTGCTACGAATCGCTCCGGGACTGAAGGAGGAAAGGGGAGGGGGGTCTGCCTGACGGTCCGAGCCCCTCAGTGGAACCGAGGCTGCGCAGCGGCTGCCTGGGTTCCTGAGTAGAGGGGTCGGGGCGGCGTCCGCATCGACTACGCGAAGGCCGCCCAATTCGCGCGACAGTCGGCGCAGCTTCGCAATGGAACGGAGCGTACGCGCCGCCGAGACAACGGAACTGTGTTATCCGATGCGTCCATCGGTTGTTCAGCGGGGCGGCGATCGTGCTGCCGCGCCGGCGCGGCGACATGCCGGCGCGGCAGCTCGGTTCTTTGTTCAAGCCGAGTCCAAACCGCGCCCCAGTTGAAACCCGAAGTTATTGCCAAGAGAGCGGGTGGCGCCGGAGGCGGGGGCCCTGCTGCGCAA
>CALFML010000963.1 GCA_937879845.1 uncultured Myxococcales bacterium | reverse complement strand
GATTTTGCCATGCCGTCTCGTGCTCGTGTGCGTAAGTGCCGTGGCCATCGCTCTGTCCTCCGAGGCTGACTTGCGCGTCCGCGGGACCGGCCGCGCCGATTGCGTATGGCGGCATCATAGGCAAGTTGCGGATGGGAAGAAAGACTCTCGACCGGAGGACGAGCACTGCGGAAGGAGCATGCGATTTCGCAGCGAACTGATCAATTACGGGAATACGAACTGATCAGGAAACAACCACTGCGTTATGGTCGGCTGGACGGAGTTACTTTTTGACTAGCTCGAGCTCGATATTCACCGCCACCTCGTCGGCCACGGCCACACCGCCGGCGTCCAGGGACTTGTTCCAGCTCATGCCGAAGTCCTTGCGGTTGATCCGCGCGGTGGCAGAGGCGCCGCTTTTGGTATTACCCCAGGGATCCTTGACCTCTGCGGCCGGACCGTCAACCTGCAGCGTTACCTCGCGCGTGACCCCGTGCAGGGTCAGATCGCCGATGACCTTGAGCTTGCCCGCGCCGGCCGGCTGCACCTGCTTGGACTTGAAGGTGAGCTTGGGATGGTGGCCGACGTCGAAAAAGTCCGCCCCCTTGAGGTGCTGATCGCGCTTTTCGTCCCGCGTGCTCAAGGTCGTGGCATCGATGGTCGCTTCGACGGTGGAGCGGCTGATGTCCTTGTCGTCGAGGTGAATGGTCCCGGTGACCTTGCCGAGCTCCCCGCGCACGTTGGACACCATCAGGTGGCGGACCGAAAAGGCGGCGACCGAGTGACCGGAGTCGATCTCCCAGGTGCTGGCGGCGGCGAGCTTGGGGGCAAAAAGGGCAAAGGCGGCGGCGGCGATGGCGGTAAAGCGGTTCATGGGAACTCCTGCAAGGTTTGAGGTTGGTTGGTTGTAACAACCTAAGGAATAGCAATGAATCAGCCAACCTATTAGACTCCTGCGCGAGCACGGACTGTTGCTCCAGGTAGAACAGTCCCAAGGAGCCGTCCCATGAACCACGCCGACCGCCCTGTACGCCGTTTGCTTTGCCTCCTGTGGGGGCCCTTGTCGCTGGCGGTGTTGCCGCAGCTTGGCGGCTGTGGGGCCGACGGGCCGGCGGGGCCGCAGCCGGAGTCGGCGGCGGCGGCGCTCGACACCGCGTCACTCACCTTTCAGCTGCCGATTCCGACACCGGTCTGGCGCATCGGGTTCGATGTCTATAACCCCGCCCTGGCGGGACAGAGCTCAAGCTGCTTTGGCACGACGATCGACCATCTCAAGCACGCCGGCGAGGACTGGAGCGGCACGACCGCCACCCAGGTCGGGGCGATCGGCGATGGGCTGGTCGTTTATGCCGGCAACGTGAACTATCCCGGCAACGTAGTCGTCATCCGCCACGATCTCAGCGAGGCGCAGCGCCTCTCGCTCGGTCTGCCGAGCCCGGTTCTTTATTCCCAGTACGGCCACCTGACCGGACTCACCGTGGCGGCAGGAAGCCGCGTCACCACCGGACAAAAGATCGCAACGCTGTACAACCAGGGGAGCAACACGCACCTGCACTGGGAAGTGCGCACGGTCGAAAAGCCGCCGCTGTGCGGTACGACCTACTGGGGACCGGGCTACACCGGCCCCGGCACCACCGCGACGGCCTACGGGTATCTGTCCCCCAGCAACACCGTCCGCGCCCTGTCCGGCGGCGGCGGCAGCTGTCCCGGCGGCGATGGGATCTATTGCGGCGGCAACGGGGTGAGCGGCGCCGCGGCGACCCTGTACCGCTGCACCGCGGGTACGCTTTCCGTAGTCCAGGCCTGCACCTACGGCTGCGAGCACATGCCGGCCGGCGTCGCCGATGCCTGCGCCGCCGCTCCCGGCAGCTGCGCCGTCAGCAGCGGCCTTTACTGCGGTGGCAACGGCGTCACCGGCGCCGCCAACATCCTATACCGCTGCACTGCTGGGAAGCTGAGCTACGTCGAGACCTGCGCCGCCGGCTGCGACCGCCGCCCGCCCGGCTACCCCGACCGCTGCAAGTAATCACGCCGCAGCGCGCGGCTGTGGTCGTCCTTGTCTGGTCGCACTCCCGACCCCATCCCAAGCGAAGACTCCGGAGGTCTCATGCGCATCCCAGTCCCAGGCTGCTCCGTACGCGGTCGTGTCCGCCGCCTCGCTCCGCTCATCGGCGCGACCCTCCTTTTGCACTGCAGCGGTCCCGAGTCTTTCATTCCGCTGCAGCCGGAGACGGAATCACACTACCGCGAGCAGACCCACCCGGCCGGCGTCGCACTGCCGTGCACCCACTGGTATAGCGGCGACAGCGCCATGCTCGACGGCACCGTCGCCGCCGGCCGCCGCGGCTTCAACGTGGAGACGGTAATCGGCAGCAACAGCAGCCCGGACTACGCCATCGCCAAGAGCCGCACGGCCCGCGACCACGGCCTTATCAACATCATCCGCATCGACTACCGCGGCTATCAGGCCGTCCCGTACCTAAGCAGCGATTACGACGGCTGGGCGCGCGAGTTCTATTCCATCGTCGGCCGCTTCACCGGCGAAGGGCTTTCGACGCTGTTTATCGTCGGCAACGAACCCAACATCGAAGGCAAGGTCACGGCCGCCGAGTACGCCGCCGCCTACAATTTTTTGTACCGCCATGCCGCGCGTCCTTCTGGAATCGAGCTTTTAGTCGCCGGTCCGGCGACCTTCTCGCCCGATGTCAAAGTGACCGCCGGCACGCGCGACTTCGACTTCAGCCGGACCTTCCTCGACTGGCTGGGGGCCGTCGCT
>CALFML010000962.1 GCA_937879845.1 uncultured Myxococcales bacterium | reverse complement strand
CTTCCGATCTAAAGGGACGATGCGCTCCCGCGTGCGCCAAGAATCGACGGTGCTCCATGCGCGACGAATCATGCTGCACGGAGCGCCGGAATGCGAGCCTAATGTCATCGCTCCGCGCGGGTCAACCAGTGTCGCAGCAGCGGCGGATAAGGACGTGTCCTACCAGCCTTTTTTACCGCGGGCGGAGATCTTCTTCATCGCATCCTTGGTCTGGGCGCTGCTCAGCCGGTAGTCCCAGATTTCACCCTTGCTGTTTTTCTTGCTGAGGCCCTGCCAGTACATGAACATGAAGAACCCCTGCTCACGCAGGTACTGCTCGGTGTCCACAAGATCCTTGACCATGGTCTCGGGCTTGGACTTGTTCTCGTAACGGCCGAACTCCACCACCGCCAGCGGCTTGCCCTTCTTCTTCGCCCACTCGTACCAGCGCTGGAAGGACTTGTCGGTCTTGGCGCTCGTGCGGACTTCATCCTTCACGTTGTCGTTGTCGTCGATCGCGTTATTGTAGTCATCCACGCCCAAAAAGTCCGTGTACTCGGGGCCGACCCACCACGAGTCCTGATTCTTGGTCGGCAGGTTCGGATCGGTGCTCGGCCGCCACTGATAGGACATGTGCACGGTCCCGACCTTGATGTTCGGGTTGGCGGCCTTCACCACTTTGTAGAAGCGCTTGAACATCGGCACGAACTGGGCGCCGGTCATGTCGTTCTCCGGCTCATGGAACATCGTCAGATAGGTCGTATGATCCTTGGGAAAGGACGCGGCCAGCTGGCGGATGTCGTCATCGTATTTGCCGTCGGCGACGCCCTTTATGTCAAACTCGATGTTGCCGCTGCTCGGCGGCTTGACCGATGCGAATGTGATGACGTTGTTAGCCACATCGTCCGCCGCCGAGGTCCGGTTGATGTGCGTCGGCAGATGCGTATTGAACGAGCGCCGCACCCGCCACGGACCCAGGGGGCCCGAGACCGCCAGCCAGTTCTCCACGCTCGAGTCGGGCTGGGTCACGGCGCCGCCTATCCACATGGTGCTTGCAGCCAGCGCCGCTTCGCTCGAATCCACTTCGGCTTCGAGTCCGGGATCGCCTTCGACGTTGCCGCAGCCGACCGCCAGGGGTGCCAGCAGCGCCGCGGCGGCGACGAGCCAGCTCCGCCGGTTCGTACGACGGCCGCGGTTGACGATGAGAGAGGAAGCGGCGCTGTTTTTCTTGGTGGTGGCGGACATCGGAGTCTCCTTGGGAATCAAGTTGGTTTCGCGTTCAGGTTCTTGCTTCTGCCTTAGAGCAACCCCTGTACCAAGGAGCGCCGCGCCGCACCGGGAGACGCGGTCCTTTTCCCAAGGCCGCGTTATTGCGGCAAAAGATTTCGGCGGTACACGTATGGCCATGGCTGTGCGCGCCACTGCCGGCACAGCGTAAGACCGTGAAGTGGTCAGCAGGCAGACCACCCGCGGCGACCGCTGGTCAGCCGGCCGACCAGGATCCTGTCTGCAGCGGCGCCCGAGCTCCGAGCCGCTTCCCGAGCTCAGTCGGGGTCTCTGACCGCTCTGCCCGGGGCCGGATGGTAGCCCCGCAGCCCGGCCTGCTCGCCGATCGCGACCAGGTCTTTGGCCAGTCTCTCGCTGAAGCCGGCCAGGAATCCGACTGTGATGTAGAGCCACATGCTAGGTGAGACATTGATCGGCAGCAGGCCGGACTTTAGTAGGGAGTAGCTCAGCTGGGCGAACGACATCCCGATGAACGGCTTGAACAAGCCGGTGAAAAAAGCCATCAGCGGTGGCTGGCGCTTACTGAAGTCGCGCAGCCGCACCACGATGCTGAGCGCGCTGCCGTGCGCACCGATGAGCCCGACCCAGATGATTCCCATGAAGTCCTTGTTCGAGACCAGCCCATTGCCAGCCAAGAGTCGCTCGGACAGGAGCGTCATGAGATAGCCGCTAGGCCCGAAGGTCAAAAGCGATCCGACCAGGCCCAGTACGACCGCGACCTGGGGCAGCGTGAGCAGCAGCGCCTTGCGCAGCTTTCGTATCAAGGGCCCGCCGACCCGGCGGACCAGCTGCCGGGTGAGCCGCTCGGCCAGGAGCACGTTGGGCGCGGGGGAGAGTAGCTCGCTTATCGCATGCTCGGCCCGGTCCAGCTGGATGTCGGCGTCCGGAACCAGGCGCAGATCATCCAGGGTGAGGAGCACGTCGGCGAGCAGGGCCTGGATCCGCTCATCCAGCACGCTCGGGCGCGGCTCGCGGGCCCGCTTACTGAGCGTCAGCACGCGGCTCGTTAGGTGCTCATCCGCCGCCGTCTCCGTGGCTGACGGAGCATCCGCCGGGGGACAGGTGCAGCCGGCGCAGTGCTTGCCACAGGCCTTGGGCTGGGTCGCGGCGGCTAAAGGCAGATCAGCCATCAGCATAGGATAATCCATACGTTAGCGCGCAGGCAACGAGGGCTTGCCGGATACGAGGAGGGCGACCGGGCGGCGAATCGCGTTATTATCCGCCCATGACATCGCAGATTGCTCGACCCCTGTTGCTGGTGGCCTTGACCCTGCTCGGTGGCGCCGAGACCTTGTCGACGCCGCCGGCGTTTCGCCTTCCCGCCGGGGTGCGGCCCACCCACTACGGGCTCGATCTGAAGATTGTGCCGGCGGAGCCGACGTTTTCCGGATCGGTCACCATCGATCTGCAGGTCGACGCGCCGACTTCGCTCGTGTGGCTGAACGCGAGCGCGCTTTCCCTGAGCGGCGGCGAGCTCCGCGCCGGTGGTAAGGCGCAGGCAGCGACCGTAGTGCCAGGTGGGACAGACTATGTGGGACTGCGCGTCCCCCACCCCATCGGCAAGGGGCCGGCCCAGCTCTTCGTGCGCTTTTCCGGCAAACTGGATACGGAGCGCAGCCGCGGCCTATATCGCGTCAGCGAGGGTCCCGGCGACGACGATGCGTACGCCTATACGTTCTTCGAGCCGATCGACGCCCGCCGCGCCTTTCCCTGCTTCGATGAGCCGTCGTTCAAGGTGCCGTGGCAGCTGACCCTGCACGTGAAGCAGCACCACGTGGCCCTGGCCAACGCCAAAGTGGCGGCAGAGCGGTCCGAGCCCGGCGGCATGAAATCCGTGATCATGGAAGTGTCCAAGCCGCTGCCGAGCTACCTGGTCGCCCTGGTGGTCGGCCCCTTTGATCTGATCGACGGCGGGCGCGCGGGCCGCGGGCAGACTCCCATCCGCTTCATCGTGCCGCGCGGCCGCGGCGGTGAGACCGGCTACGCGCGCGCGGTGACGCCGCGCATCATCGAGCAGCTGGAAAAGTTTTTCGCCATCCCCTACCCCTACGAAAAGCTCGATGTCGCCGTGGTGCCGCGCTACTGGGGTACGATGGAGCATCCGGGAATCGTCGCCATCGGCCAGCCGCTGGCGCTGATCAAACCCGAAGAGGAAGGGCTGCACCGGCAGCAGGCCTACGCCAACACGGCGATTCACGAGCTTGCGCATTACTGGTTTGGCGACTACGTCACCTGCCGCTTTTGGAACGACGTGTGGCTCAACGAATCGCTCGGCTCCTGGGCCGACGGCAAGCTGACCGACGCGCTGGAGCCGGGATGGAAGTACACGCTGGGCCGCGATGTCGTCCAGATCCAGCAAGCGATGGCCGCTGATGGCGAGCCCACGGTGCAGGCGATCCGCCTGCCGGTCAAGACCAACGACGACATCCAGAACTCGTTCGACGGCCAGATCACCTACGTCAAGGGCATGGCGGTCCTGCACATGGTCGAGCACTGGGTGGGCGAGGCCAAGTTTCTGGACGCCATTCGCAAATACCTTGAGACCTACGCCTGGGGCAACGCCGATGCCGACGACTTTCTCGCCGTCTTGCGCACCGAGCTTGGCCCGCCGGCGGCCGCGGTCATGCAGTCGTTCATCACCCAGCCGGGCGTGCCGATCGTCTCTGCGGCGCTGCGCTGCGAGGGCAATAGCGCGCGGGTCACGCTGACGCAGAAGCGCTTTTTCGCCGCGGGCGACAGTCCTTCCGCGCAGTCGTGGCAGCTGCCCGTGTGCATGAAGTGGGACGGCGGCCGCGCCTGCGCGCTGCTCGATGCGCCGAGCAAGGAAATGACCCTGCCGGCCTGTCCCCGCTGGCTGCTGCTCAACGAAGACGGCGCCGGCTACTATCACAGCCGCCTGGACGCCCCGACCCTCGCGGTGCTGCGGCCGCAGTTTGCTACAGCGCTGACCCCGCGGGAGCGCGCGCAGCTTGCCGCCGATGTTGCCGCTGAGAGCGCGCAGGGAACGCTGGGGCTCGGCGCGGCGCTTGACTTGCTGCCGTCGCTGCTAGCCGATCCGGATCTGCGGGTCTATCAGCACGGCGTGAACCTGCTGTGGGCGCTGCATCCGCGCGAGCTTGGCGGCGAACAGCTGGCGGCGTTTGGCCGCGCGGTGGCCAAGCTGCTCGGCCCGCGCGCCCGCACCGTAGGCTGGGCGCCGGGGAAGGACGAGGACCCGGAGATGACCAACGTGCGGCCGATGCTGCTCGCCATGATGGCGCGGTTCGCGCACGATCCGGCCGTCCAGGCGCAGGCCCGCAGCCGCGCCGCCGACTGGCTGACCGATCACAAGAAGGTCGCCCCGGACATGGTCACGACCGCGCTCCACCTGTCGGCGCAAAACGGCGGTGCCCAGTATTTCGACAAGCTGCTGACCGCCGCCCGCACGACCACCGATCGCCGCGAACGCACGCTGCTGCTGAGCGCCTTGGGATCGTTTGTCGAACCGACGCTGCACCAGAGAGCGCTGACCCTTATCGTCGGCCAAGAGTTCGACCTCCGCGACAGCATCGGCATCGTCTATCGCGCCCTGTTCACCCCTGGGCGCGAGACTCGCGAGGCCGCCTGGATCTTCCTGCAGCGCCACTTCGATACGATCTCCGCCCGCATGCGGGACGACGAAAGCCTGCCGCTGTTCCGCAGCCTGCCCGAGTCGTTCTGCGATGCCGCACACCGGCGCCAGATCGAGACCTTCCTCACCCCCCGCGCCAAGCAGCACGCCGGCGCCGCGCAAGCCCTTGCCGATGGACTCGCGGCCGCCCGCACCTGCGAAGCCGCCTTGGCCCGCAACCGCGACGCCATCACCGCATTCCTGTCCAGGTTCTAAGGCGGAGTGACCCCGCGGGAGGTGTTGATTTGCTGGCGCGCCGTGACGCCGTTTTTGGCTTGGTTTGACGACACCACATCGAAGCCTTGGTTGTAATAGGTCTTGAGCTGCGCCGCCCCCACAAGCCCGTTGGAGTCGTAGATGAAGGCCCGTACGCCCGCCGGGTGCAGGCGCGTGGCGACAAGGGAGCCGATGGCCACGCCGGGATCGATTTCGACCATGAAGGCCCGCGGGTTCTTGATCGTATCGAGCAGGACATCGATGGCCGACAAGTCGCTGGCGACGTTGATCAGGTAATACACCTTGTCCGAATCGGCGAGGGTCGGAATCAGTGTCTGAAGTTCGCCGGTGCTGATTTCCAAGAATGCGTAGTCCTCGGCATGGAGGGTCAGCACTTCTTGGATGGTTCGCGCATAGTCCACGGAACGCTTGACGGTGAGCTCGACGACCATCTTGCCGCGGAGGTATTCGAGCACGTCGTCCAGCCGCTGAAACGTCTCGGTTCCCGATGGGAATCGGTGGCAGGCCGTGACCTCCGTCGCAAGCATGTCTTCGATTTTTTTATTCGCACAGTCGAGCGATTCATAAAGCTTAAGCGGGCTTGAGTGGGAAATGACCGGCACGTTGTCTTTGGTCACCCGCACGTCGATTTTTACCCCGTCGATCCCGCGCGTATACGCCGCGGCGATGGCGGCGCTAGAATCATAGGGGGCCCCCAAGGCGCTCCATTCTCCTCCGTGCGCCACTGCCATCACCCGCTTGCAAGCCGCGTCCGTCCAGCACGTCGATAGGGAGTTGCGATACGTCGTCAGGCGCGGCGGATTCGCTCCGATTGGCGGCTCGTGCTCACAGCCGAAAGCGACCAGCGCCGCGGCCAATATGAGGGACTTGCGGGAAAAGCTGAGCATGGGCGGCTCCTTTTTTCGGCCTACTGTAGGTCCACTTCAGCTTCCGCGCGAAGAATCTGCCAAGCCCCATCCGCCCGCCGGCGGCGACCTGGCTACGACAGGGCCTACGACAGGTGGAGCACGCGGAGCTCGCTGTTGGCGTAGCGCAAGCGTACCGCCAGCACCCGCGCGATGCTCAGCATCAGATCGATCGCCAGCTTCTTATGCTCCTCCGCCAGGGCATCGAAGCGCTTGCGGGAGAGCACGAAGAGGTCGATATCGGTGGAGGCGATGGCGTCGGCAGAGCGCGGCGCCGGGTCGAGGAACGCCATCTCCCCGAAGAAGTCCTTGCGGCCGAAGGTCGCCAGGTGATGGACCTGGCTCGGGGAGATGGGCAGCACGATCCGCACCTTGCCGCGCCGGATCAGGAATAACTCCTCCCCCGGATCGCCGATGGTAAATATCTTCTCGCCCGCTTTATGGGAGCGCTTGTCCATGCACAGATCGAGCGCGGCCAGGGCGGTCTCATGGCTCCCGTTAAAGATATCCATCTCATGCAGCTCGAGAAGCTTCTCCTCCACCTGGTGCAGGTGCTCCTGCTCGATGTGGCGGTCTTCCACCCACTCCAGCGCTTCGTCGAGCTCATTGAAGGTCTTGGACTCGACGTGGCCTTCGCCGTGCACGAGACCAAGAGTTGCGAAGTATTGCCGCATGTCCTGACCGCTGGAGGTGTTCGCCGGAAGATGGCTGAAGATGAGCAGCGCGCTGCGCTCGGCCAAGATCCCCTGGATCTGCTCCAGCATGTGCACGGCGGTGAGATCGACGGACTGGACGCGGCGCATATCTAGGATGAGGTAGTTGCGCTTCTTGAGATCGCCCTCCAGCGAAGCAAACAGCTGGTTGGCGTTGCCGAAAAACAGGCTGCCCTGCAGCTCGAAGATCGCGGTGTTGTCGCCGCGCTTCTCCAGAATCGCCATCTCATTGGGCAGGCGCACACGCTTGGAGAAGAGCTGGTTGCCCAGGGTCTTGCGGCGCACGATCGAGCTGCCGATCTGCTCGCGGATGAAAAGGACGATGGCCAGCGCGATGCCGACGCCGGAAGCGGCGATCAGGCTGAACGTGAGCGCGGTCACGACGACCGCCACGATGACGACGAAATCCAAAATCGTGGTCCGTGATTTCAGAAGACGCAGGCTGTCGCGGTCGAACATGCGAAAGCCGATGACGATGAGGATCCCGGCGAGCGCGGCGATCGGGATCCATGCAATGAAGGAGCCGAGAAGCAGAAAAGAGACCAGCGCCAGCGCCCCTTCGATGAGACCGGACAGACGGGTCTGGGCGCCGCTCGACATGTTGACCAGGGTCGCGCCCATCTGACCGGCGCCGGGTACGCCGCCGATAAGCACCGAGGCGAAGTTGCCCAGGCCTTGGCCGATGAGCTCACGGTTGGAGTCGTGGCGCGAGCGGGTCAGCGCGTCGAGGACGACGCAGGTCTTGAGCGTATCGATCGACAGGAGCACCGCCAGGGTCGCCGCCGGCACCAGCAGATGTCCGAACGCCGCGAAGTTGGCGCCGCCGATGCCGTGCCAGCGGCCGATGATCGCATCGCTGAAGTGAGCCCCGCCGCTGCCGCCGCCCAGTACGCCGATGATGAGGGGATTCCCGGACAGCTTCAGCAGCGCCGGATCGGCCAACCCCAGGCCGAAGTAGGTGATGACCCCGGACGCCAAAGCGAGGATGGCCGCCGGCACCGCTTTGGTGAACCGCGGCGCCAGCGCCATGACCGTCATGGTCACGGCGCCTATCACCATGCCCTGCCACTGCCAAAACGACGGCGAGCGCAGGCTGGCCCAGAAATGAGTGCCGCCCGGCACGCCAAGCAGCTTCGGGACCTGGCTGATGATGATGATCATGCCGACGCCGCTGAGGTAGCCGCTGACGACCGGGAAAGGCATGTACTTGATGAGGCGCCCAAGACCCACGACGCCAAAGCCGACCTGGAGCAGGCCGCATAGGAGTCCCATCACGCACAGCATCAGCACCACGGACTCGGGCGGGGTGCCGCTTTGCACCTGCTGAATCGCGAATGCCGACAGCACGGCCGCAGCGGGCGCGCACGGCGCGGTGATCAGCCGGTTGGTGCCGCCGAGTAGCCCCGCCACGAGCCCCAGCGCGGTGACCCCCAAGATGCCCGCCAGTGCGCCTTGCGCCGCATAGGTGCGACCAAGTGGGGCGAATATGGTCACGCCGAAGGCGATAGCCGACGGCAAGGCAACCAGCATCGCCGCCAGGCCCCCCCACAGATCCCCTGTCAGTTGTTCCGTCTTGTTGCCCGGCAAGGTCGTACCTCGTTTAGTTGCACCTAGATCATTGTAATCTAGGGAAGCGCGGCGGCGCTGCGGGTTGTCGCGCGCCGCGGTGTACTCGACGAGGAGAGGCGAGATGTCGGATGGGACGATTTCACAGTTTGTCCCGCGAGGTGACTCAGCGACGCTAGGTGCCGGGGAGGCGGAAACGGTAGATGTAGTAAGGCTTGCCCGCGCTCAGCCGATCGCGGGACGGTGGCCGCAGCAGCGGATCGAGGTATGCGGGAATGGCGCTGTCGGTAAACAGCACGTCGCCGCTGGCCGTCACATGGACGCCATCGGCCCAGATGACCTGATTCAGGCGCACCAGCGTCTCCAAGCGTCCACTGGCGTCGAGGCGGGCGATTCCGCCGTGCTCGATATCGGTGATGAGAACGGTTCCATCGGGCGCGACCTCTATGCCGTCGCTGAGCGGCTTGGCGCCGACCTTCTCCACCTGGCGCGCCAGCTGGTCCGGCGGCAGGCCCGCATCGCGCAGCTGCGCCGTGCGGACGCGGTACAGCGTGTCGTGGCTCATCGTCCCGAAGTAAAGCCAGTCGCCGTCCTTGCTCAGGGCGATGCCGTCGACACCCACTTGGAATGAGAGGAGCCCGAAGCCGATGCGGTAAGGTCCGGTGCGGGTGCCGATGACCACGTCCTGCGCCTGGGTCGACGGGTCCGCGGCCAGCACCTCGCGCGCCGTCCAGCTGGCGATATCGACCACCACGAGCGCCGCGTGCGTCAGCCGGAAGGCGCCGGTGTCGGCCAAAAAGAGGGTCTTGCCATCGGGCGCGACGCGCAGGTCCTGGGCGAAGCGTCCCACGCCCCTTGGGAGCTCGTGATCGATCACCTTGCGGTTTTCGCCCAGATCGTAGGCGATAAGCCGCGTCCGCGCCCGGTCGAGCGTCGCCGGGCAGGTGAGCCAGAGACGGTTTTGCGCATCGACCGTCATCCCGAACGCGAACTTTAGCTCAGGCTGCGATGCGGCGTCGGGAAAAGGCCGCGGCTGGCCGGCGGAGAGCTCGAACAAGAACGCATCGGCGAAGCGGTGGGACTGGGTGAAAGGGTGGGTGTTGAAGAAG
>CALFML010000961.1 GCA_937879845.1 uncultured Myxococcales bacterium | reverse complement strand
TACGAGATACATTGGCGTGACTGGAGTTCAGACGTGTGCTCTTCCGATCTGAAGAGCGGGCGGCCGCCGACCCCATGACCCTATCGATGCCTGCGCTCCTGGCTTGGCTGGGCACTCGCATGGTGGACTGACAGGCCGTGGCAGCCGCGGAGTAGACACCACGCTCCGCGGGCGCCCCGGAGAATGAAACAGCCGCGCCGGAAGCGGGCGATGGGGGGCGGGCCGATCCAAAACGTCTTGGAATCGGCCCATGCAGGCCGGTCGTTACGCCCGGTCGAGCGGCAGCGGGGCAGCGGCGGATACCAGACCCTGCGTGCGCAGCTCGTGCCAGAAGCCGCTCGGAATGACCGCCGCGGCCGCGGTCAGGTCTTCCGCGATGCGCTCCGGACGACTCGCCCCGGGAATCACCGCGGCCACGGCGGGATTGGCCAGCGCGAACTGCAGCGCGGCCGCCTTGATGCTGACGTTGTGGCGCTGCGCGATCGCCTTTATGCGTTCCACCTTGGCGACGATCTCGGGCGGAGCCTTCTGGTACTCGAAGTGGGCGCCCCCGGCCAGGATGCCGGAGCTGTAGGGGCCGCCGACGACGATCTCGACCTTCTTGGCGGCCGCGGCCGGCATCAGGCGCTGCAAGGCACGCTCGTGATCCAAAAGGGTGTAACGGCCGGCGAGCAGGAAGCCGTCCGGCCGTGGCTCGCTGAGGTCCAGCGTCAGCTCCAGCGGCTCGACGCGATTGACGCCCAGGCCCCAGGCCTTGATGACCCCCTCATCGCGCAGGCGGTCCAGCACGCGGAAGGCTCCCTTGCGCGCCGCCTCAAAATGCCCAAGCCACTCATCGCCATAGAAATCCTGCGCGATGTCGTGCACCCAAACGATGTCCAGGCGGTCGGTGCGGAGCCGCTTGAGGCTGTCTTCGATCGAGCGCAGGGTCGCATCGGCCGAATAGTCATTGACCACTTTGTTGGGGCGCCCGAACTCGAACAGACCGCTCTTCTCGCCCAGGTTGCGCGCGCTGGCGTCCTCCTCTTCATCGAGGATCAAGCGGCCGACCTTGGTGCTCAAGGCGTAGTCGCTGCGCTTGTGACTGGACAGGAACTGGCCCAGGCGGATCTCGGCCAGGCCCGCGCCATAAAAAGGCGCGGTGTCGAAATAGCGGATGCCTTGTTGCCAAGCGGCGTCCACGGTCGCTGCGGCCTCGGCCTCGGGGATGTTGCGGAACATGTTCCCGAGCGGGGCCGTTCCAAACCCCAGCATGGTGCCAGCCGGTAATTTGTCCTTGATGCTCATGGCTACTCCAGTTCTTCTTCAGGAAATTGACTGCAGGTCGCTCGCCTGCGCGACTATACCGGCAGCGCGCGGATGTACAAAGCGTGCGTTCAGCCCCCGGTGAGCAGGGCGACGACCGCTGCGCCGGCCCCTGCCGCCCGAGGCCGGGTTCTGCCCGGTGACCAGGCGCCCATCGACCTGCACGTGCTTGCCGCAGCGCCGCCGTGCTGTAGCGGGCCCCCGCCGCTCCAGCGTGGACTGCAGGACAAAGGGCATGACCTTGGTAAGACCTGCCGTCTCCTCCTCGGCATGGAGATCCCGGGCGTTCGCCGTCGGGAATCGAGCTCGATCCGCGAATCGGTCCGCGCGCGCTCCCGCGGCAGCGCGGACGGATTCACGCTGCTTTTCCCTCGAAAATGACAGTCAGCCTGACAAGGTCCTGCGCGGTCTGGGGCGGCGGTGAGGTGAGTTTAGGGGGGACTGCGGACCTATTGCGGATAGATTCGCGGTCGGGGATCGTGTGGGCGATCCCGCGTCACGGTGCGACCGTGGCCTTTAGTTCATCGAATGCGGTCTGGAGGATGTCGTACGCCTGCTTGATTTCTTGGGGGTGCTGGCGGGCTTCTTCGATAATCTTCCTGGCATCGCCGGCTGAAATCGAAACTCCGGCGGCGCGTGCTTTTTCAATGATCTCTCCGGCCAGCCTTTCATACTCCTTGGCCGTGAACTTAAGCGCATCTGGCGCGACATTGAGGAGGAAGCGGACCGCTAGCTGCTCTAATAGGACAGCGACAAGTCCGAGCAGGGAGAACTTGCCGGAGGCCAGCTTCTTCCCCACCGAACCGAGGATGACGCCGACCCCGAAGGCCACCGTATTAAGGGTGATGGACTCAGCCAGTTGTCCTTTGGTGTCTTGGTAAACCTGGCTCAAGACCGCATTGAACAGCTTATCGTAGGTGGTAGGAGCTACGGAACGTAGGTATTCACGCGCCTTGAGGACGCTTTCCAGCTGCGACTTCCACTTGGCAAAGTTGTCATAGTTCTCAGCGACAAATTCCGCCACTTCGGTGCCGATGACCAGGGCAAACCCCAGACCGCTGCTACCGGCCACGATGCCCATCAGCAGCTTGATCTCGGCCTCGCCCACCTTGGCAATAAACTCTGCGCCCCGGGCGCCCTCGATGGCTGGGGCCGTACGGACCTCGTTGGCAAAGCCTTTCCCGCTTTGAATGTAGAAATCTCCGCCGAGGCTGTAGATGACAGTCAGGCTGTCGGCAGACCAGATGAAGCGACGGCCATCGGAAGCCAATACGGTCTGCCCACCGGTAACTTGCCCAAATATTCCGCCGATGTTCAAGACCGACCGCGGATTGACGCTCGGAATGACCTGTTCTGGATGTTCGATGCGGACGGGACGATCTCCTGTCGAACCGCGGCCCGGTGCGGCGGCTTCCGTGCCGGCCGCTGCGCGACCCTCCGTCAGGAGTTGTAGGGCCACAAGATCTTCGGGCGGCTTGGCCTGGACCACGCCTCCCGCGGCAGGCGTGGGGCCTTCCAAATTCGCGCCCCGCTCGGCGCGCCGTGCCTTCGCAGGGCCGATCGATCTGGCCCTGTCAACCGTGGTTCGCATTGTCATCTCCGCCTGCTCATGAGCTGACTGGAATCGGCCATATTCAATGAATTTATCGACTGTGATTGGCCTGGGGGCCTTTGCCATCAGGACCCCCCTGAGCCGTCTTTTGCAGTATACTTGAAATTAGCAAATGGAGAAGTTGTCTCTGATTTGCCAGCGGATGCGTCCTAGTAAGTAGCAGAAGACGCTGTAGGAAGAACGACAAGGGGTTTCCTAGAGGCGCCGGCAAACGGCCAGGGAAGTCTCTCAACCTCGCATGTGTCTTCAAGATAGGCTACCATGGCGGCGATGGAGTTAGCCCCACATCACCCCCTGCGCGCTGCCCGCTTCGTCTGCCTGGTTTGCTATAAGACCGCCGCAGGAAAGGAAGGGACGTGTCCGCGCTGCGATGTCCCCCTGCTGGGCATCGAAGAACCCGCCGTGCGCGAGGATCTGCTCAAGCACGCGGAGCGGGTTTTGGAGCAGCGTATGCATCGGGAGATCGCGCTGGTTGTGCTCGGTGGTATTGGGACCCTCCTGCTGCTTGGGCCATGGCTGGGGTACTGGCTGTCATTGGTGCTCGGTCTGGGAGGTGCAGTGACCGCG
>CALFML010000960.1 GCA_937879845.1 uncultured Myxococcales bacterium | reverse complement strand
TGTGGTCTCATTGGTCACGACCTCCGAGACTTGTTGTATTTGATTCAAACGGTCCGCTTTGTGCGTAAAGAACGCAAGTCTTCGAAGCGCCTGGGTGTGGCCATCCTCAGTGTCAGCATCGGCAGCATTCTCGCCGGTGGACTGCTCATTGCCGCGCGTCAGTGGTGGACGCCCCCGGCGGTAGTTGGCCAAAATCCCCCGGACGAACCCGAAGTACCTAAGCCGATAGTGACGCCCCTCCCGCCATCAACCACCGGGACAGCCAGCACCGATAAGAAGACGCCTGAGACGACAGACAAACCCGCAGTTTCTCAGCCGAGCGGGAGCGATGCCGCTACCGATGGCGGCACGAGCCCCAGCACGTCTGGGCCAGAGGCTCCGAAACCGCCGGTCGCGAATCCTACGCCGCCAAAACCAACGGCGCCAGGCCCGGCAACTCCCCCCGTGACCACGCCGCCCAAACCGCCGACCGTGGTGCGGCCACCGCCCGCTCCGCGCGTCTACCTCATGAGCGGACCCGATGTGCGTCAAGAACGTCTCTTGCAAAAGTGCGCTCATCAGGAACTGGATAAGCTCGGGAGTATCACCAACCAGACGATTAAGCTGGAGCGTAGTGGCGCCCTACAGATTACGGAGGCACCCTCCGCAGTCTTTGAGACAAACTTTCAGTACTGCATCAGAAAGATTTTTATGACTACCGATATTATCATCCCCGTTCCGCCAACCGTAACGATTCGTGTCCGAGGGGGACGATAGCGCTATGCCTCTGCGTACCCTGAGCCGCCTGTTAGTCGCTCCGTTGCTCTTCTGGCTCGGCTGCTCGTCCGGTCCGAATCCCAAGCTCGATAAAATTATCACGCTGCTCAATCATCAGCAGGAGCAGATTCAGTGGCTGCAAGAGCAGGTCAATGATGGCTTGACGCTTGCGCTCTGTAATCCGGAACTCCGGCAACTGCTCGAAGACGTGCAGAAGGAATGCTCGACCTCGGGCGGTATCTGTACCACCAAGCAAATCAAGCCGGCGGTTATCGCGGCTGACCCCGAACACCGCGGACGCTTCCTCAAGATGATGTCGCACCTGCCCCACGAAGTGCTCTACATGGGGAAGGATGCGGCTGATATTGACTCCGACCGTATCCAGCGACTCTCCAAGCTCGTGCGACGTGCTCTTTTGAAGAGCACGGTGTTTCTGGTCGTGTCCTCTCCCGAGGTCAATGAGGCCGAAGCGATTCGACGCGCCGAGATAGTCGAGCGCATACTTTTAAGCGCCAAGGTACCGCACTCGAAAATCAAACGCTGGATTTATGCGTACCCTGCCAACAAGCTCGACATCTTGCGCACCTCTGACCAGCCGAGCATCGGGGAGACGAAAGAGATTAGCCGCGGCGTGTGGGTCTTCCGTGCAGATTGTTAAGGCACTCGCACTTACTCTGCTTCTCGCCGTTCCCGCGGTAGCCGAGGCTGACCCGGCCGCCGAACTTCAGCTGCGTGAAGTTGAGGCGTCGCTCCTGCATCGACGGATTGACCTCAGCGGCGTGAAGCAGTGGGAGCGCGATACCGACGACTGGCATCCCTTAACGCTCGTGCCCCGGAAGCTGTACGTACTTAATCTCTGGTCGGTGCACTGCGTTCCCTGCAAAGAGGAATTTCCGCTCCTCCGGAAAATGGTCGAAGGATGGCGGTCGCAAAAAGAGGTTAAGTTCCTCTTCATCGCCGACCCGCCGCACGATACGGAAGAGCAGGAGCTCACCGCGTACTGGCGGAGCACAGCAGCTCAGCTCCCGGACGAAGACCCTTGTCGGAGCTCGGATGAGCGTATCCGGAACATGTTGGAGTCGGGGCTACAGCCGATTACACTTCTGGTCGATGAGCACCTGGTCATCCGCCAAGCGTTCGCCGGGGCCATCGGGAAACGCCCTCTTGCGCTGGCGATTCAGCGGCTCCTGAATGCGTTGAAGAATGACGAGAAGCCAGCGCCGCGTAAGGGTGGGCAGCGGGGGAAGTAGGGGCGGTCTGGTGCGCGGCGCGGGGCGGGAGAGGTTCGGCACTGCTTGCAACGGCCTGAACACTGCTTTAGTCGCGGAGATGGGGAAAGATGCGGTCCTTCAGGCACTTACTCCCACTACCCGAGCGGCATTCACCGGTGCGGCGAAACTTCCCTTGCGACTGGAACGTGTACTTCGTCATTTGCGTTATGTGCCTGATTGTGCGCTCGGACCTACGTTGTAACCCGATCGCCTACCCAAATCGCTCCATCACGAATCCATTCGCAACATGTCCGCAGCCCATCCACATACTTACCGCACCGACGAGGCTGAGGGTCTGATACGTTCTTGCCGATAATGTCCCCCAGATGATTTTTCTGCGAAGGGACGATTTCGACTTTTTCTTGGCTGGCGAAGAACTGGACTTCGCTTTGGCCTAGGCCGATGATGGTGCCGCTGTGGAGGAAGGCTTCGCGGACGCGGACGCCGCCGACGAAGGTGCCGTTGGTGGAGCCGAGGTCGCAGAGCAGGTAGCCGCCTTCTTCTTGGACGATGCGGCAGTGGTAGCGGGAGACGGTTTCGTCGGTGATGACCAGATCGTTGTCATCCATCGCACCGATGCGGACGGTGCCTTTGTCGAAGACATGCTCGCGGCGGATGCCTCCGAGGCTGGTGACCAGGCGGCAGGTGCGCACTTGGATCGCCTTGGGATGGGCGCCGTCGTAGTGCACCTTGGTAGGCGCGACGTAGTCAGGGAACTTCCGTCTTGGCTCAGACGGTAATGCCATTGCGTAAAAAATTACATGTAATACAAACTACAGTCAAGAAGCGCTCTTAAGCTCGCCAAAAACGCTCGGCCGGGACCGAGTGCATTTGGGGTTCGTGTGTCCTACGTCACGTTCGCGCGCATCGCAGCTGCATCGCTGGCAGGAAGCGCTCTGCCGCGACGGCGCAGGGTCGGACCCTCTGCCGTCGCGGGCGGGAACGAGCCGGCGCCGTCCGGTCCGGCGCGGCGGCAGTCGGCTCACTTGGTCAGTAACTTCCGGAGGTCGAGCAGCGCCTCGCTGTCCAGGGTGCGCGTGGGCTCGGCCCAGTCGTCCTGCTTTTGGGCGCTCAGCTCCTCCACCGTGCTCTTGCGGGTGCCGTTGAGGCAGCGACTGTCCTTGACGAAGATGCCGTCGTGTCGCGCCACCAGATAAAAGCCCGCGGCGAGCGGCCGGTAAGCATCCGATACCACTCCTTGTTCCACCGCACCGGGGCGATAGCCGAGCGCCTTGAGGGCTTGGAGCAGCGTGCGCGGCGGCAGCTTCTGATTGCGCAGCGCGGAGAGCTCCTCCTTGGCGTTGCGACTGAACTCGCGCGCCGTCTGCGGGAACGGCTGGGCCAGACCGAGCTCGGAGAGCTTGCCGCCAAGGGTCGCCAGCCCGGAGTCAGAGCGAGTGCACGGATGAGCAATGGACAAAGGTGCTTCGGGCGTCACCTTGGCCCCGTCGCCGTCTATGAACCCCGCCGCGGTGAGGATCGCCGGCCGCTCCTTCGCGTCAAGGAACACGAGCCCGATTGCCGCCTTGCGTACGATCGGGTGTTCCATCACAAAGGCCTCAAAGTGTTCACGATCAAACGTACGGCCGACGATCATGGCCGCTTCGAGACGCCGCGCCGCCGCGGCGATCGCCGCCTCCGGGTTCTCCGGCGCGCGCGGCGTCGTAAGATCCAAGAGCGTATCGCGGTCGAGCGCCCGTTCTTCGCACAGTCGGCGCAGCGCCGCGTTGGCATCCCGCCTAAGCTCCGCGGTGCCGTACTCCGCCCAGTGAGCGAGCCAGGCGAACGCGCAGCCGCAGCCGCTTCGCTGCAGCACCTGCACCGCGTGGGTCACAAGCTCGTGCCAGTCGGTCTCAGACCAGTCATTGACGATGGCGCCAAGCTTGTCGAGCTGCGCGTCGTTCCCGAGCGTCCCGATGGCGCTGACGAGCCACGCCGCATCCATGGGAATCGACGCCTGAATCGCATCGGGGAGCCGCGCCGCATCGGCGTCCGCGAGCCGCTGCCGCACGATCGCGAGCCCGCCCCTTGGTTCCCGTTCTCCGTCCGCCGCCAGCTCACCTAGGAGCCACCGCGTGGCGTCAGGCGACACGGGCCTGCCGCTGCGGTAGTGAAGCGCCGGCAAGTCCGCTACCTGCGGTACGTCCTCTCTGCGCGATTGCCCGAGCTGCGAAAGGTATGCATCGAGCGCTGCGTCATCCTGCCCATATTCGCTGATGCGGCAGGCCGCCAGCGCGTCATGGAGAGCGGTGAGCTGCGCCGCGCTGCGCGGTCTCGTGACGGCCGCCGCCAGCGCCGCTCCGGCCGCAGCCGTCGGCAGAGCGCAGAGGATCCGGGCCGCCGAAACCACGCTCTCATCATCCCTGCGATCAAGAAACGATAAGATCTCCGGTACGATCCGCGCGCCGCAGCGCACGAGCCCACGCATGCCGGCGGACCTCCGGCTCTTCATGGCGGAGGCACGCCAGCAGCAGGCGGCGACCCTCCCACGGCAGGTGCGCGGATACGTAGCCGGCATATTCCAGAGTCTTGCCTGGCAGCCGCTGCTCGAAGCGATAGCCCAGGGAGTCGAGCGCCGCCGGACAGCGGTCCAAAAGCGCGGGTTGCAAGTGGCGGCTGGCGATGTCGGCATAAAGCAGCGCCGCAAGGACCGCCGGGGTCACTTCCTGCTCGGGCGAAAGGACGATCGGCGCGATGATTTTGCGTTCACGCGCCGACGTTTAGCGCAGGCCCTGCATCATTGCAACGGCGAGTCCCGCGCGCTTGGGGAGTGCTTGGACCGCCCGATGAGATGCCCGATGAGATGCCAGATGAATCGATTGGCGCGCTGATTTTCGATTATGCTTCCCGGCCTCGCCGGAGCTTACTCCCTGGAGATGACCTATGCGCACGTTCCTGTTCCTCTCAATCCTCCTTGCCGCCCCAGTCGCCGCCGCCGCCGCCGGACCTCCGGCCGCGCCGGCCGCCAAGGACGACGCACGCTTTGAGCGCCACGTCGAGCAGCTGCTCGATGGCTACTGGCGCCTGCATCCGAGCTACGCCTTCACGGTCGGCTATTACAAATACGCCGATCAGCTGCTGGTGCCCGATCCCGCGGCGCGGACCGCCACGCTGCAGTTTATCGACAAAGAGCTCGCCACGCTCAAGACCTTCAGCGAGACGAGCCTGTCGCCGCCTAACCGCATCGATCTGATGCTGCTGCGCAACCAGCTGGAGTCGGATCGCTGGCACCTGCAGGTATTCAAGGGCTGGCAGTGGCAGCCCTCGAACTACAACGTCGCCGACAGCTTCGCGCGCCAGCTCACCACTCCCTATGCGCCGCTGGAGAAGCGGCTGCGCGACATGCTGGCGCGGCTCGCCAAGGTACCGGCCTTTTATAAGGCGGCTGCCGCGAACCTCGATCACCCGACGCTCGTGCATACAGAGCTGGCGCTGGAGCAGAATCAAGGCGCGCTCGGGGTGTTCGATGACGAGCTGCGGACCCAGGTGGACGGCTCCAAGCTCAGCGCGGCCGAGAAGGCGGCGTTCCATCAGCGAGTCGCCGCAGCCAAGACCGCGATCACCGGCTACATCGACTTTCTCACCGCGCTGAAGGAAAAACTGAAAAAAGGGGAGGGGCGTAACTTTCGCATCGGCAAGGAGCTGTACGCGCAGAAGTTCGCCTATGATATCGGCTCCGGCTACACCGCGGATCAGCTCTACGTGAAGGCCAAGGCGGAAAAAGCCGCCCTGCACGACCGCATGGAGAAGCTGGCGCGCGGCTTGTGGCCCAAGTACCTGGGAGCCAAGCCCATGCCCAGCGACCGCCTGGAGCTTATAAACGCGGTGATCACGGAGCTTAGCAAACACCACACCACGCCGGCCAAGTTCGTCGAGACGATCCGGCAGCAGATTCCCGAGCTCGAGAAGTTCGTCCGCGAGCACGACCTTGTCGATCAGGACGCGACGCGGCCGCTGGTGGTGCGGGAGACCCCGCCGTATCTGCGCGGCGTCGCCGGGGCCGGCGTGGACGCGCCCGGACCCTACGATCCGACCGCCAATACGTACTACAACGTCTCGCCGCTGGAAGGCTATACCGCGGAGCGCGCCGAGTCCTATCTGCGCGAGTACAACGACTGGATGCTGCAGCTGCTGAACATCCACGAAGCCGTACCCGGCCACTATGTTCAGCTGCTGCACGCCAACAAGTCGCGGAGCCTGGTCAAGAGCATCTTCGGCAACGACGCGATGAGCGAGGGCTGGGCGGTATACAGCGAGCGCATGCTGCTCGATGCCGGCTACGGCGGCGCCACGCCGGAGCTGTGGCTTGTCTGGAGCAAGTGGAACCTGCGGTCGGTGTGCAACACCATCATCGACTATGAGATCCACACCGGAGAGCTGACCCGTGAACAGATGGTGACGTTTCTCACCCGGGAGGCGTTTCAATCCGAGGCGGAAGCTGTCAACAAATGGCGCCGTGCCACCGTGTCGCAGGTGCAGCTGACAAGCTACTTCGACGGCTATTCCGAGATCACCGCGCTGCGCGATGAGGAAAAAGCCCGCCTTGGCAGCAAGTTCAACCTGCGCGACTTCAACAACCAGTTCCTGTCTTACGGCAGCGCCCCGGTAAAGTACATCCGCGAGCTCTTGCACGAACGTAATTAGGGAACACACATGAGCCGCGCCACGGCTCGCGTTCCGCCGTCTCCGCGCACTACCGGCCGCAGCAGCGCTTGAACTTCTGGCCGCTGCCGCAAGGGCAGGGGTCGTTGCGGCCCACGCTGCGCGGCGCGGCCGGAGCGGCGCGGCCGGCGGCGGACCGACTCACCTCGGTCTCCCCGTCGATGTAGAACCAGCGGCCGTCCTGTTTACGGAAGCGGCTGTTTTCGTGGAGCGCTTGCTCTATTCCGTGCAGGCGGAAGCGCGCGATGAAACAAACCCGTCCGGTGGTATCTGCTTGACTGCCGGACTCCGTGCTGCGGATCTCCAAGCCCAGCCACTCGGTGCGGTCCTGCTGCAGATCGAGCCGCCGCGGCCGGCTTGCCGGATCCCAGGTGGAGAGCAGATAGTCGGCGTTGCCCAAGACAAAGGCCGTGTAGCGCGAGCGCATGAGGGCCTCGGCCGTCGGCGGGTCGGCATGGCGGTTGAGATAGACGCCGCAGCAGGTGGCGAGCGGACTCCCGCTGCCGCAGGGACAGGACCAGTTCGCAGGGGATTGGTTCATCGGCATGGGCTCCGGCAAGCACTATAGAACCTTGCGCGCTCCAGGGGGAGCTGCATACGTATTTAGAACGCTGAGCTGGGCGGCTCAGGCGGCGGGCGGCATGGGATGCACCGGAGACGCGCGCAGGCTTTTTACGGGTGGGCACCGGAGTTCACGGATCGCTCGCGGCGGACCTTATCAGGGCCAGCGGGCGAAGCGTCCGCTTGCTCCGGATCTCACTGCAGCACGGACGCCGAGAACCGCGCGCTGAAGGTCAAGGTCAGCGTGATCCGATGCTCCATATGGACGAAGCAGCGCGGCGGCGATGGCGCGTCGGCGATGTACCCGCATGCTTTGACGGTGCTGTGGCCGTACAGGGCGTACAGCGGCGTCTTTATGCGCACGTCCAAGATGCCATCGTGCCAGGCGGCGAGATCGACGCCCTCGCTGAATGAGCTCACGGGAGTCAGCAACTGGAACTGCCAGGTCGGCAGCTTCAGGCCGTGCGGCAGCGCTCCCAGCACCGTGAACCGGTACGCGGCGCGCAGCGCCTCCAGCGTTTTTGCCTGCGCGACTGCGCAGTCGAAGTACAGCTCGACCGTGGTCTCGCCGCTCTGGAAGCTGGCTGTGACCAGATGGTTGGTATCCGGACCGCAGTGAGCCGTATCCCACTTGGCACGCTGGAATCCCTGCGCCGGACCGTTTCCCGGAATCGCAATGTTCCACTCGGTCACATGCGCAGCTATCCATTTTTGCGCCGCGCGCACCGCGCGGTCATAGTCGGGATCGGCCCGGCGATCGGTCCCGGCGGCGACCGGTGCGCACAGCAGGGCAGTGACCACTATCGCCCCCCAGCGCCAAAGGGCGGCGGCCGGCCGGAGCGGGTAAAAAGACCCCATTGCCAAGCCTAACATGGAAGCGCTGCGTTGTGTGCGATGCGCTTGCCGCGCGGCGCCATGGCTGCTTTGGCGCGCCGGTGTCAGCGAATCTGATATTCCCGCGTCATATTCTCGCCGCGCCGTTCGAGCAGCAGAGTAAGGTGCGAGGCGGGCTTGAGCTTGACGTAGGCTTCCAGGGCCTTATCCGGCGTCGCTAGATCAAGATCGTTTATCGACTTTATCAGATCGCCGCTCTGCAGCCCGAGCTTGGCGTAAATCGAGCCCGGTCGAATTGCATACACCTTGAACCCGTCCGGCTTGTGGTCTCTTAGTGAGGGGACAAAGCGCGCCGACCGCGCCAGATCGGACGTGTTGGCGAGCACTTTATCGACCACGCTCCGGTCGACCTCGCAGCGGTTGCCGCGGCAGCGCACGCCCTCTGCGATGGCACGCTCCAGTTCAGTGAGCTCAGGGGCCGGAGCCTGCCGCGGAGCAGCGGTGACGAGCGGCGGCGGTTTGTCCTCATCCAGGTACTCGATGCCGCGCTGCAGCATCAAGAAAATCAAGAGGCTGGCGGCGACCCGCCCCACCAGGATGACGCACAGGCCGACTACCATCAGGTTTAATGAACAGGGGTACTTTTTGTGAATCATGTCGTTGACTCCGCGCTGACCGCAGCTGCATTGCAATCACGGTGCCATCATCGGAATCACGGAGCTGCGGGTCGTCATAGGCGCGGAACTCCGGCGGATTCTCTCGAAGTTGAGATAGGACGCTGGTTTCCTGGCGCGGAGGCTCCTTGTCAAACTGGCAAGATTGGCCGCGTGCGGTGCGGCGCCCAGGTGCCAATTTGGCAGCCGCGCTGCGCTCCTCCCCGGCGTTCGCCTGCGGACGTCTCTGGCGCTGGGTCGCGACGGACGTGTTCACTTCTGGCGCAGTTCAGAACTGCTGCCGGTGTCCGTTCAGCACGACCTTGAGTCCGACGTTCAGGTCGAGCGCGGCTCCGGGCTCGTTGTCGCGGTCGCGGTAGACGTAAAGCTCGCTGCTGACGGTAAGATACAGGGGACGGCCGAGCGCGATGTACAGCTTGCCGATGCCGCGCAGCTCGTGCGAGCGCAAGAGCACGACATCGGTGAAGCTGTAGCTGACGGAGAACTCACCTAGGAGCGCGCTGCCCAGGCGCGGCAGCAGGGGGCGCTTGGGCATCTCGATGAGCGTCGTGAGCAAAAAGCGCGCCCGCGAAAGCGCGCTCTCGCTGGCGTTCTCCGAGTCGGGGTTTGCCAAAAGCTCGCTGCGCACGCCGATGCCCAGCGTGGCGCTGATGCTGGCGGGAAGCGCCAGGCGCATTCCCAAGGCGCCGCTCAACTCGAAGTGCAAGTAGCTGCGCGTGTCGGGGCGGTTAAACTCCGACTCCAGGCCGAGCGACAAATATGGGGTGGGCAGGTGCGGCCGCCGCTCGCTGAGTCCGCGGTAGCTGTAGAGGGCCAGCAGGTTGATGAGGTCCGCGGTCTCCTGACCGATCCACGCGCTCGGCTTGGCGGGATCCGGAGCGGTCATGTCCGCGGTCGCGGTGGTGCGCAGCCAGGACTGGCCGTACAGCGTCCGCAGGGTGAGCTGCGCCAGGTGGATCGGATGGTCCATCTCGGCGCGCAGGGTGCCGTCGATCTTGAACGCGATCGACGGCTGCCGCACAAGCTGCGGACGATCGTACAGGCTGCCGGGGTTGCTCACGCTCACGTTCTGCAGATCGGCGCCGAAGTCGAGCGCGGCGCGCCACAGCGGTCGCCGCTCCAGCTGCAGCGGCGACGGCACCGCGCCGCGGCCGGCGCGCTGCACAAGGTGCTTTAGCACCAGCTGCCGCAGATCTTCGGCGACTACGGTGCGGCCGGCGGCGAAGAACTTCTCCGGGAGCAGGCCGTTGCCGCCCGCGGCCAGGAAGTCGATGGTCGCGAGCCGGTAGCGCGCGGTGAGGTTGAGCGGGCGGCCGTTGATAAGGAGGTCGTCCCCTTTTTTCGTCAGGCCGCGGATGCGCAGCCGCTGGCCCGGCTCCAGGCCGGCGTACTTGCGCAGCGCATCGGCGATCGCCTGGCCTGTCAGGGCGCTGACCAAGACCTGCGCTTTGAACGGCAGCACATCGCCGACAGAGCTTATCGAGACCGCGCGCAGCGGCAGTCCGCGTTCGCTGACCGCGCCGCTGTTGAGCAGCGCGATCTCGGCATGGCCGGCATCGCGCATCGCATCCAGGGCGAGCTCCGTCACCGCCGCGCGATCGAGCGGCGCCGGCAGCGCGGCGAGTACGGCCCCCCACTGCGCGCACATCTCCGCCTGGGCCTGCGCCAGCAAGTCCGCCAGCGCCGCCGGCACCCCCGCCGCCGGCGGGGCCGAGACACGCTCCGCTTGCAGCGCCAGCGTAGGGCGGCCGCCAGCCGCTGCCGGCTCAAGCGTCACCATGACCCGCGTCACCCCGGCCCCGAGCGCCGGCGAGCCGACGATGAGCGTTCCGCTGCTGAGCCTTAGCGACAGCACGCCGCCGCGCGGATCGTCCTGCCGGGTCAGATGCAGCACATCGGCATGGGCGCCGGCCGCGTCCAGGGTCCGCGCCAGCTCGATCGCCGCATCGACCTGGGCCCCTTCACTCAGATCGAGCGCGATGACCAGCACGTCCACTTTGTCACGCAGCGACTTTGCCGCGGTCGCAAGCTGCGCCCATGGCGTCGCCTTCGCCCCATGCAGGTGGCCGGGGCCGACCCGCTGCGCCGCGTCCTCCGGGAGCGCCGCCAGCACGCCGACCCGCACGCCGCCGCGCGTGACGACGTGGCTCGGGGCCAGCAGGCGGCAAAGCTCCGGCCGCTGCTTGTCGCACGAAAGGTTGGACAGCAGGGGCGCCGGCCCGCTCTGGCGCAGCGCCTCGAAGTAGCTGCTCAGCGTCTCGCGCGCGATGGAGAACTCGTGCACGCCGGGGCTTACGAGCTCAAACCCCGCCTCACGCACGAGCCGCGCGGCGGTCCGGCTGCCGGCGACGCTGTGCAGAAGAAAACGCGCGCCGGTGCCTGGACCGAGCAGCCCGCTCCCGCCAAGGACCAGCGCGCTTTTGCTCTGCTCCTTGGCCGCGGCGATGGCCCCCGCGAGCGAACCGAGGCCCACCCCGGCCCGCGGCCCGGCCCCGCCGCACTCCTGCGCGTGGAACTGACCCGCCAGATCCGATGCGAAGATCAGGTCGAGCTGCGGCTCCGCGCGCGCCCCGGCCGCGTGCGTCCACAGCACCGCGCACAGCGTGGCAGCACCCATCAAGCAGAATCTGGCGGGGTCATGGCGTCTCATTGCCTGAAGGCTACTAGATCGGGCTGGCTTCGCGCAGTCTGTATGCGGCTCGCCCGACAGTACGGCGCCCGGACTCTTGAGCAAGGCGCAGCGCAAGACCTGGCTCCGACAGACGCGGCCCGCCCTCTCTGCTTGGTCGGCGCGCGCCCAGGACTTTGGGGAGAGGGCTTGCTCGTCTGCTGAAACACGATGCGAAAAACTGAGTCGGAGTCAAACCCGGGACGCTACGGCTGCGCTGCTAAGGATAATAAAAAGCGACGGTGTTATCTCGTCTGGGCGCCTCATTGCCGCGCAGTGCAAACAGCCGCTGGATCCGTTCCGCGCGGGCCGGAATTCCCTGTCTATCCTAGACCTGGTCCGGCATACTAACCAAGATGGGGAATCGCGAGCTCTCCTCAGGAACGCTCTTTGCCAACCGCTTTGAGATCGAGCGGGCCGCCGGCAGCGGTGGTATGGGCACTGTCTATCGGGCGCGCGATCACTACAGAGGGGAACGGGTCGCCCTCAAGCTCCTGCATAGCCTGGATGGAACGGGAGCGGATGCGGAGCGCTTCATTCGCGAGGCAGAGCTCCTTGCCGAGCTCCGACATGAAGCCATCGTTGCCTACATCACCCATGGACAGACACCTCAAGGGCAGCGCTTTCTCGCCATGGAATGGCTCGACGGCGATGACCTCGCGCAGCGCCTTGCCCAGGGTCCGCTGCGGCTGGCCGATGCCCTTGTGGTCATCCGGCGCGCGGCCGCGGCCCTGGCCGCGGCGCACGGGCGCGGCATCGTGCATCGGGACATCAAACCAAGCAACCTCTTTCTGCCCGCCGGCAGCCTCGCCGCTTGCAAGCTGCTCGA
>CALFML010000959.1 GCA_937879845.1 uncultured Myxococcales bacterium | reverse complement strand
GGTGGCGCCGTCGCGGCGGAGCCGTTCGAGCGCTGGCGGCTGGGCTCGACCCCTCACGCGGGGGCCAGCAAGCGGCGCAGCTTCAGGCCGAGCCAGATGTTCAGCGCTCCAAAGACCAGCCCATAACCTCCGAGCAACCAGGCCAGCTGTACAACGCCCGGCTTTGGTGCGAAAAATAGCGCCGAGCCGAAGACGATGGATGTGACCCCACTTAACGCCAGCAGGAAGCCGCCTGCGCCCATTCGCTTGAGCCAGCTCATCGCCGCGATCTCCAGCACGCCGGTAACCACTGCCCAGGTCGCAATCAGATACAGAAGAATAAGCCCAGTAATGGGCGGCCATAAGAGACTGATGATGCCCACCAGGATTCCAAGCCCCCCCTCGATAAGTACTGCCCAGGCCCGATGCCCGATGCCTGCGCTGACGCTGAACACAATTGCGATCAGGCCGTCCAGCAGCGCATAGGCGCCAAATAGTACGACCAGAGCGGTGATCATCGTTTGCGGAAAGCAGAGCGCGGCCAAGCCGAACAGGACGCTAATTGTGCCGCGAAGCATCAGGTGCCGCCAGTTCAGGAGCACGACCGTTCTCATGATTCACCTCCAGACAACTTCCTCAGGGCCGGACGCGTTCAAGCTGACTCCGACTGTCCTCTCTCAGCGCGCGCGCGGCTCGCCACCAAGCGCCGGATCCCGAGCCTGCGCCAGCTCGCTGCACGAGCAGCCTGGCAGCATGACCGTAGCGCCATCCTGAGCGGCCTCCGCACTCCATCCCAGGCGCTCCTGTATCACCGTCGCCAGAGCCTGCGCTGCTGCCGCTTCGCCATGGACGATGTAGGTCTTGGCTGGGGGCCGCTGGAACGATGACAGCCACCGCATGATCTCCGCCTGATCCGCGTGCGCCGACAGACCATCGATGGCTTCGATGCGCGCCCGGACCGGTATATCCTGGCCATACATGCGCACTACGGGGGCGCCATTGCGCAGGGAGCAACCGCGCGTTCCGGCTGCCTGATAGCCGACCAGCAACACCGCATTGCGCGGATCGGGCAGCCGCCTTTGTAGGTGATGCAGAATCCGTCCGCCGGTAATCATCCCGTTGCCCGCAATGATCACCATCGATCCGCGGCGATCGTTTAGAGCCTTGGACTGCTCGACGGTCCGCAGCAAGTGATGCTGCTGGCCTTGAAACGGGCTGCGGCCTTCGCGAAGGGCCTTGGCCATATCCGCGTCATGGTCTTCCGTGTGCTTGGCATAGATCGAAGTGACGTCAAGCGCCATCGGGCTGTCGACGTAGACCGGCAGCGGCGGAACCTCGGCCGCGTCCTCCAGCTCGCGCAGGAGCCACAAGAGTTCTTGAACTCTGCCGACGGCAAAAGCAGGAATGAGGACGGTCCCGCCGCGCTCGGCGGTCTCGCGGATGACGCGCGCCAGATGCGCCTTCGAATCGGTGGCGTGCAGACGGTTTCCATACGTAGACTCGACCAGCAGCATATCGGCTTCGGGCACCGATTCGGGATCGCGCAGGATGGGTCGGTCCCAGCGACCCAGGTCGCCAGAAAAGACCAGCTTTTGCTGCCTGGTTTCAAATAGGAGCTCGATGGAGGCGGCCCCCAGGATGTGACCCGTGCGGCGGAGGGTGGCCCGCAGCCCTTTGGCAACGGAGAAGGACTTCTGGCAAGGCTGGGAGCGCAGCAGCGGCAGCACGGGTTCTACGTCTTGCATCGAGTACAAAGGGAGCGCCGGGCGGTGTTTGGAATACTGATGGCGATTGGCGTGCGCCGCCTCCTCTTGCATCAGATGCGCCGAGTCAGCGAGAAGAATTGGCAGCAAATCCGCCGTTCCCGCGGTGCAATACACCGGACCCCTGAACCCGTAACGAACCAGCAGCGGCAAGTAGCCTGCGTGATCGAGGTGGGCATGGCTGAGGATCACGGCATCCACCGTCTCGGGATCAAAAGGCGGCGGGGCCCAGTTGCGCAGCCGCAGCTCCTTGAGCCCCTGGAAGAGACCGCAGTCGAGTAAGATGCGCCTCCCTTCATGCTCGACAAGATATTTGGAGCCTGTGACGGTTCCGGCGGCGCCGTGAAAGCGTAAGAAGGTTGGTGACATGGGCTGGTCTCTTGGTCATCTTGCAATCGTCGTGCCCAAGTCGACGTCTGCGCGGAGGCGGTCCCTCTTTCGGACAATAGAGCTGATGTTCGATGCGCCTCCCGCAGTCTCGGGCTGGAGCAGCGGGCGCAGCGCAGCTACAAAATAGCGCAAAGCTTGCGCTTGTTTTCCGTCCGGGCGCGAAACTTGCCGGAGGCTAAGCCGGGCAAGCTGACGGGCCGCTGGCTTTCATTCTCAGTCCGCTTGCATTCGCGGAACTGGAATGGAGCTTGCAAGTAGGTTTCCGTACAAGCCTTTGCAGGCGGAATCCGGCAGACCGGCTCACATGCAACTTGATGTTCGCGGTGTGCCGCTCAACCGAGATAACGCCGACTAAGAGAGGTCACCATGGATTACCGTTCCTTCAGATTTTTGCTCAGCCTAGGGGTGGCGCTGGTTCCGCAGCTCGCGCAGGCGCAGCCCGTGCAAATCCTGGCCAGCCAGAGCGTGGCGCCTTTGCGTCAGGATATCGGCGATGGAC
>CALFML010000958.1 GCA_937879845.1 uncultured Myxococcales bacterium | reverse complement strand
GTTCAGACGTGTGCTCTTCCGATCTGCCCGACTCCCACGCCGACTCCGGAAAGCCCGGCTCCCACGCCGACTCCGGAAAGCCCGGCGCCCACTCCCGGGCCGGGAGCCCCAAACCCACTCCCGGTGCCCGCGATCGACAAACCGCCTCCGGTCCCCGAAGTGAGCGAGCTCGATCTGTTCAACCTCGAAACCGGGTTCAAGACGCAGGTGGTCACTGCCAGCGGTGGCGTCGAAGAAGAGCGCGCTATTGCCTCCGCCAATGTGTTCGTAATCCAGCGGCAGACAATCGCGGCGCATGGGTGGCGCTCGCTGGCCGAAGCGCTCGCCGACGTACCAGGGCTCTACATCATCGACGATCAGGTCCTTCCCTCCATCGGCGTACGCGGCGTCACCGGCGGACTGCGGGCGGGAACGCGCGTGGTCAGGGTCATGATCGACGGCCAGCCGGTCCACTTCCGGCCGATGCTGTCCGCCTTCCTGGGGCCGGAGTACATTCCCATGGAGGCGGTGGAGCGCATCGAAGTCGCCAAAGGGCCGCTGTCCGCGCTATATGGCGCCAACGCCTTCATTGCCACCGTCAACGTCATCACCCGCAAGGGAGCGCCGTCATTGACCGCCGAGCTTGGCGCGCGGGTGACGGTCTTTAAGAGTCCGGGCGTCGGCGGCTCGACGCTCATCAGCTACGAAGGCAAAAACCGCGGGGTGCTGTTTGCGTTCAGCATCGACCAGCTAAAGCGCGACGGGCTGGTGCTACAGACGACCTTTCCCGGTCAAGATCCACTCTCGGGTCTGTTTGATCGCCCATCCGCCGATGATGTAGCCGTGCCGATCAGCGCCTTCGCCCGGTTCCATATCGGGTCTGAGCGGACCGGCATCTTCACCCTGCAGAGCGGAGTGCAGCGCCTGGACTCGGTTGGACAATTCCAGCTCAACTCGGTGCTCACGGACCAAACGCGCATCGCCATCCTCAATCTTTGGACCAACGCACGTTATGAGAAGAACTGGCAAAAAGGCGGTCTAAACGTCTCGCTGGGATACGCAAATGGCGCCCCGGCGCGCGAGTATCAGCTCACCCTCACCGGGAGCAGAGTCTATACGTACAGACCAAACTTCGCCTACAACTCCATCGATGCCACGGTGCGCGGCACCTATACGCCCTTCGAGCAACGTCTGTCGCTCTCGGCGGGGATTGATTTCGAGTATTCGCTTCAGGATATTCCTTTCTATACGCAAATCTACAATCAGCCGATCGGCATCTATCAAGCCGGCGATCGCGTCGACATAATCGGAGCCCAGGAGTCCCGCTCGCAGAACTACGACGACGTGGGCGTATTTCTGCAAGCGACCAGCGTGCCCTTCTCTCGCCTCCCCGGATTGCACCTCACCGGCAATTTCCGCGTTGATAAGATTACATTTGGGCCTGTCGACTTTCCGGTTCAGTACAGCTTCCGCGCCGCGGTGGCCTATCGCTGGAACGTCAACTGGGTGACCAAACTTATCGGCGGGCGCGCATTCCAGACCCCTTCGGGCGAGCTCTTGTTCGGGCATTCCGGCTTCGGCAACGCCAACAACGTCATCGGCAACGTCGCGGTTCCGGGGCTGCCGCCGCTGCGCCCGCAATCGGTCAACAACATCGAGCTTATCGCGACGGGGCAATTCCTGCAGCGCTTTACGCTCGATATCGCGTTTTACATCCAAGATCTGCTCGACAGGATCGAGTTCATTCAAAATGGCCTTCATTTCACTGCGGTGAATCAGGGACAGCGAGTGAGCCTGGGTGTAGAAAGCACCCTGCGCTTCCAATACCGCTGGCTCTCCATCTATGGCAGCGGCAGCATCGATGCCCAGCTCTTGAATGGCCGGCTGGTGGCGCAGCCAACCCCGCTGTATCCGCGCGGCCTCGGCGTCATCGGGCTTGATGTCGACATCCGCCGAATCTATCTGCACGCCAACACCCAGGTTCGCATTGTGGGCCCGCGCGGGGCATCCCAGAGCAACGTCTATCTGAATAACAGCCAATTCTACGAGCTCCCCACTTACGCGATCTTCGACATCACGCTGTCCACGGCCGGATTTCATCTCTTCGGGGCCGACGCGGAGACCAAGATTCTGGTTTCAGGCCGCAATCTCGCCGACCAGAGCACGCCCGACCCTGGATTTGCCGGAATCGACCTCCCGCGAATCGGGAGGAACTTCTTCTTCGAGATACGCCAGACCTTCTAAAGTTCGATATGTAAGGGGTGTTATATGAAGACGATACAAGCTGCTTGGCTCTGGATGTTGGCCCTGGGCGCGGGCTGTGAAGAATCCCAATCGCTGGGCCCGATGGTCTCGATCGGCGCCGCCATGGATGTGACCGGTTCGGCGGCGTCGCCCAACTTCCAAAATGCGATCAAGCTGGCGGTAGCGGATGCCAACAAGGGATTCTCTCAGTCGAGCATGGCCAAATATGCAGGGCTGCAGGTAAATCTCATCATCAATGACACCAAAGGACTGACTGGGCTGGCGCCGCAGCGCGCGCTCGAGCTGCGCGATCAGGGCGTCAAGGGAATCATCATCCAGCAGGCGCCCACCACGCTGGCGGCCAACGCGCTCAACTACGACGCCGACCCGGCCAATGACCTGCACGTCCCGCTGGTCTGTCCGAATTGTAAGCTGGCGAGTCTCCACAATCCCGCGGCGGTCGACGCCGACCCGGCCATCCAAGCGGCGCAGAGGGATCCCCTGCACCGGCTTTACCTGACCGAGATGAACGGCCAGCAGGACACCGACATCAGGTTGCTGCAGATCTTCGGCACCAAGAACGGGGGCGACTGGAATGGGGATGGCAAGATTAAGATCGGCGTCTACGCCGGCGTCGGCAGCACTTGGGATGGATTTCGCGCGCGCATCAAGGTCGATGCGCCCAAGGTCAATGTCAACGCGCTCATCGAGGATCAAGTCCAATATCCGGGCGACGCGGACATCAGCTCGTATGACTTCATCTCGGATGCCAAGCAGCTGATCGACAATCAGACGGGCAGCACGACCGATGTCTACCCGGACGTCATCGTCGTCCAGGGGCAGCAGGGATTCGAGGCCGGCATCACCAAGGCCTTCAGAGACCTTGGGGCGAAAATTCCCATCATCCACAATCCGAACTTCCGCAGCGTCCTTGTGCTGCAGACCCTGGCCGATGCCGCCAACGATGAAGAGGGCACCTCGCCGCCGCTTGTCGCCAATACGCCTTCAGGGGCTACGTTCATGAGCGAGTACACGGACAGCTACTTCGTCTCCCCCGAGAGTGAAGACGCCCAGTGCTACGACGCGGGGATGGTGCTCGCCCTGGCCATCGTGATCGCGGCCGAGAAGAACCACCTGGATGACCCGCTCCAGGTCACCGGAGAGCAGGTACTGGCGGCGCTGCCGCTGACCAGCGATAAATCGCCTGGCACTACGCTCATCGGCACCGGCCCGGAGGAGTTTGCCAAAGCAGTCAACCTGATAAGCGCCGGCCTGCCCATCGACTATGACGGCGCCGGAGGCCCGCAAGACTTCGACGCGGTCGGCGGCGTGAAGAACTTGATCACCCGCTGGAAGGTGGTAAATCAGCGCTTCATCGAGGTTGCGCAGTACGACTGCATTGCCAGCTCTACCTGCCCGCTCAAGTAACTGTCGATCTTTGCTGAGCCTGTAGCGCCCCGCGAGCAATCCGAGCAGCGTGAGCTCCCTTCGTGGGAGGCTTCTCGACTTCGGTCCCTGGCCCCCTCGATCGCTGGTATGATGGGCCATGGGGACCCTGCGAGTTTCCGCGCCCGAGTCCTCTACGGGCCCACGAGAGCGCTCCGTCCGCACACATCAGCCCGGCCCATCGGCGCTGCGGGACGGTTCCTCCCTTGTGCAGGCCTCGCCGATGCCGCAAGTGGCGCCGCCCGCCGATCTGCTCGCGCTGCAGCGCCTCATCGCGCGACGGCCCTCGGCGGTCGCGGCGAGCGAGGCCGGCACATCGCGCGATGCGGACCCAGGTGCCGGGCCGACCGGAGGGGCGGCGGCGGACCTGGGCGCGTCCGGACCGCTGCCCTTCAAGGCGAAGATGGAGGCCGGCTTCGGCACGTCGCTCAACGGCGTCACCGCACATACCGGCCCCGCCGCGCGCGCCGCCGCAGCCGCGCTTGGCACGCCGGCTTTCGCGGTCGGCCAGAAGATCGCGTTCGCGAGCGACAGCCCGTCCCCGCACGTAGTGGCGCACGAGGTCGCGCACACGTTGCAGCAGCGCAACGGCGGCGCGCCCGATGCAATCCATCCCTTCGGCGGCGAGCTCGCCGACCCGCGCGAGCAGGAGGCCGAGATCGCGGCGCGGCTCGTGATGGCGGGAGGGCAGGCGAACATCACGGGCGCGGCCAACGGCGATGAAGTGCAGCGCTTCCCCTCCCTCTCTGACCTCGCGTCCGTCAGCAAGGATATCTACGACGCGCTGGCCGAGCTCTTTAACGCCGGCGTCAAGGGAACGGTGGACGAGCTGCGGGCTCTCGGGGAAGGGCTCATGAAGCTCGGTCGAGAGGCCGTGGATGTGGCTCGGGCGCTCGTGACGCTGGCCAAGCTGGAGCTGCTGTACGACCTCATCGTGGCGAAGCAGATCGTCGACGGGTTCGTGCAGCTCAGCAAAGATGGGCTGGCGCTGGCGCGGAGCGTGATCAGGGACATCGCCGCGCTCATCTACTTGGGAATCCTGCTGACCGAGGCGGAGCTCGTGCTCCTCGAGCCCGCGTACATCGGCGCGCACCTGCCGTCGGCGGCCGGCTCGGGCGATCCCCGGCTGATGCCGAGCTGCAGGCGTCCGGACGCGATCAGGTCGGTCGCCGCCGCCTCCTCGGCAAGGTACAGGGGGCTCTCGTAGCGCAGGTCGACCACGCCGGTGCCCACGTCGATCGTGGACGTCCGCGCCGCCATCGCGGCCAGCAGCGGGAACGGCGCGGCCAGGCTGTGGTCGAAGTGGTGGACGCGCAGCCAGGCGCCGTCCAGGCCGGCCGCCTCGGCGGCAACCGCCAGGTCGATGTGGTCGCGCAGGGCGTCCCCGGCACTGCGGACCCGGGAGCCGGCAATGTCTCGGTGATGCCCGAACGACAGGAAGCCGATCTTCTTGGTCACGCGTTCCTCTCTCGAGTGGTAGTTGCAGATTCAACAACCATGTCAGGGCGCGGAGTATTCCTCCGGGTCACTTGGTCAGCTTCGCCCGGTGCGCGGCGTAGCGCGGCTTACCGATCCATCGCCACAGCA
>CALFML010000957.1 GCA_937879845.1 uncultured Myxococcales bacterium | reverse complement strand
AGCGGGTGGCACCGGAGGCGGGGGCCCTGCTGCGCGAGCAGCGGGGTGCCGCAGGTGACAGGACCCGCGGCGTAGCCCGAAACGGCGAGTCTTTTGCGAGGCGTGGTTTAGTACTGTAGACGGAGTCCTAACTGGACGCGGAGCGGGGGTTGGCGGCTTGTGACTTGGCCGAAGGTGGGGACGTCGCGGTACTCGATGCCTTGGGAGCTGCTGAGGGGCAGTGCGGCGTTGAGGTTGAACAGGTTGAAGATGTCGGCGATGAGGGTCAGGTGGACTTTCTTTAGCACCGACTGCAGGTCGTAGGAGATGCGGGTGTCCATGGTGAGGACGTCGGGGAGGCGGAGCTCGCTTACCGCGGCGACGCTATTGGGCATGCTGGGGGCGGTGCCGGTGGCGGAGCGGCGGTTAGTGTAATCGCCCTCGTTCTGGTTGTAGTAAAGCTTGGTGAGGGGGGCGCCGGTCAGGTAGTTCATAAACGCGCCGATGGTGAATCCCTTGAGCGTGTACGAGGCGCGGACCTTGAGGTTGTGGCGGTGGTCTTCGGGGAGGAAGCCGTCGTAGTTGCCAAAGAGGCGGCGGTTGTAAAACTGCGACAGGCTCTGGTACCCGCTGACCTGGGCGAACTGCTCGGCGCCGGGGCCGTAGAGCCAGGACAGGGTGTACACGACGCTGAAATCCCACTCCTGGCGCGGCCGCGACTCGAGGGTGAAATCCACGCCTTGGTAGACGCGCCAGTTTTCGTCCGGACGGGCGTAGAGATAGATGAGCTGCGACTGGCCGTTTACGTGATCGATGACGCGGGTGCCGGTCGGATCCCAGATCTGGTTGACCTCGATGTTATCCCAGATGTTGCCGACGCGCTTGTAGGTGTAGTCGACGCCGGCGGCGGAGTTTTCGAACACCTCGCGGCGGAACGACAGGGTGATCTCATCGGTGTGCGGCGGCTCGCGGTCGCGCAGGTTGTCTAGGCCGCGCAGGACCTGGTTGCGCGTCGGATCGGCGTAGTCGGCCTCGACGCGATAGCCGTCGATGCCGCCGGTGGTGTTGCGCTTGTCCCACATGTTCGTGCCGTGGTTGTAGCGGTAGACCGTGGAGGTCGCGGCGACATCGGCGTAGGACGCGGCGAGCAGCGATAGGACCTCGTTGGCGCGGCCGTAGTAGGCGGTGAAGATGGTCTTCTGATCCTGGGTGAGATCGAACACAAGGCCCAGGCGCGGTCCGAAGCCGAGGAGGTTTGACACCACCTGGCCGATGCTGTTTTCGCTGCGGCCGTAGTCCAGGCGGAAGCCGGGGTTGATGCGCAGCCACTTGGTGACCTGCCAGCGATCTTGGACGAAGCCGCCGATCGAGAAACCCGACTGGTGATTTTCATACGCCGGCGTGTCGGTGCGCAGCGAGCAGCCGGCGGTGCGGTTCTGCTCCGGCAGACACAGTCCGGCTTCGCCGGGTCCGCCGCCTTGGTTACTGAAGGTCATGCCGCCGGGCGTGGTGACGCTGGCGGTGTGGTAGTTCCAGCGCGACTGGATGCCGAACTTCGCCTCATGCTTGCCGGCCAGGTTGCCGCGCACGGATACGGAGGGATCAAACTGCACCGTATAGCGGGCATCGGGAACGATCGCGCCGCCCTGATACCAGGTCGTGCCGTCGTCGTTGTTTCTCTGCTGCGGCCGGTCGGCGAGCCAGGTGTCGTTGGCGGTGGAGAACCGGCCGGTGCCGCGATATGCCGACGGATCGATGGTGCCGTAGTAGCCCTGCGGACCGAAGTCGATGGTGCTGTACTGGAAGCCGGCCTGGAGGTTGGTGTTGACCTTGTCGCTGATGAAGTAGTCCCACTGCAGGATGGTGAACACCCCGCCCTGGTTCTGGCGGTTCTCCGCCACCGCGAGACGGTAGGGATCCTGGTTGGCATTGTCGAACGAAGCCGGATCGGTGGACGCCGACAGCGTCACCCGATGGCGCTCGGTAGGGGCCCAGGTGAGCTTGATTCGCGCCAGGTAGCGGTTGGCCAGAAGCGGCGGATGCTGCAGGTAAAACGGCGGCCCGATGTTGAGCGAGGTCTCATCGCGCTTGTACTCGAACGACAGCGCCAGCCACAGCTTGTTTTTGACCAGCGGCCCGCCGAGGTTGAAGTTGGCCTGGTAGCTGGCGTTGGGCGAGCGGTCAAGCCGCGCAAACGGCCGCACGCCCAGGTACAGCTGGTCCCCGAACTGGCTGCCCGCCGACAGCGTCTGGTGGTTTACGTACAGCGACGAGTCCAGATGCCACTCGTTGCCGCCGGCGTTGGTGATGAGGTTGATGACGCCGCCGAGCGTGTTGTACTGCGCCTCCGCCCCGCCGGTGAGCACCTCGACCGAAGCGATCGAGTCGAAGTTGATGTTGGCGGAGAAGGTGTTTGTAACCGGATCGGTGATGTCCAGGCCATCCACCAGATAGCGGTTATGGGAGTCCATCGCTCCCTTGATGTTCGGGTTGCCCTGACCCGCGGAGAACGACACGCCGGCGGCCTGCTGGGTGATCGTCTGATAGGTGCGGCGCGTCGCCACCCGTCCCTGCGTATCCGCGGTGAGCACGGTGCCGGTCTGGGTCGTGTCGGGCCGCGTCATGCGCCGCTCTTCGACGATGATCTTCTTGTCTTCGGCCGCCAGCTCCACCGACCACTCGATGTTGAGCGGGAAGGTCTCGCCTTGCAGCACGACGACGCGGCGGCGCAGGGGCTTGGCGCCTTCGAAGTTCAGCTCGACCTGGTAGGTGCCGGGGGGCAGGGCGTTTATCTCATAGCTGCCGTCCTCACCGGTGAGCACCGAGCGCGGACCGCCGATGAGCGCCCCCGACTTGACCGACACCCGCGCCCCCGGCAGCGGCGACTGCGACAGCTTGTCAGTGATGACGCCGGCGATGCGTCCGTTCTGTTCGCCCACCGCGTGGGCAGCCTGGGGAGCGACGACAACCGCCCCGGAAAGCGTGAGCAGGAGCCTCGCCACGGAAGGCAGACAGCGCCGAGACAACGTCAGTTTCGCCACGGAATGCTCCAAGCCGGGTTAGGGCAGCTGCAGGCAGTAGATGTAACGGCCGGTGTCGGTCACCGCGGCCGGATCGATAGCGGCAATCGCCGTCTCGGGCTGCTTGGGATCGAGCGGCTCGAACTGCAGCACCCGGCACACCGGCGAATAGCCGTCTTCGCCGCGGCGGAACTGGATGAGATCGAAGCCCTGACCGAGCTCGCCCGGACCCACCGTGCCCTTTTTGTCGACGATGTGGCTGCTCGGATAGTACAGATCCTGGGTCACGAGGCGCACGCTGTCAGAAGGCGCGGAAGGCGCGTGCACGATCTGCTGCGGGATGTAGCCGCCGTCCAGATACGCCAGCAAGTACTGGTCGAAGAAGCCCCAGCGCTGCGGCCCGAGCATCGTCGTCGGATCGTAGGGCTTGCTCGGATCGGCCAGGCGCACGTCGGCGGCCGGGTCGATGATCGCCATCGCCAGCAGCCGGCCGCTCGGGCGGGCGGTGGGCTTGGCGTCCGGAATGCCTTCCGCCGGCGGACTCAGACTCAGCGTCACGTCGAGTCGACCGAGCAGGTTGGCTTCGCTCTTGGCGTCCTGGCAGGGGTTGCCGCTGGAGGCGACGACGACCTCGCGCACCACCGGCACGTAGGTCGAGCTGCCGCTCGGCTCGCTGTCGGCGGGCAGCGCGGTGAAGATGTTGCCCTGGCGGTCCAGGCGCACGGCCTCTTCGCGGCGGTGCAGCTCATCCAAGACGTAGCCCTTGGGCTTTACGCAGCGCGCCGAGTCCGCCGCGGCGCCGTCGGGCACCGGCAGCGGATCGAAGACGTAGGCCCGCGGCAGATCCGCAGCGCTGAGCAAGAGCGGATCGTCGCTTGCAGCCTGCGCCCCGTTAAACGGCAGCGGGTAGTAGCTGACGGTGGTTTTCCCATGCACGCGCGCCGTGACGTACTGGAAGACGCCGGAGCCGGGCGCCTTGGCATCGCCGCCCTGGCCTAAATAGTCGGCCGGGAAATGGACCGGATCGACCGAGCCGGCCAGGTACTCCCCGCCGTGGCGCTCATAGGGATTGCAGCCGCCGGCTAGGAGCGCCGGGGCCAGCAGCAAGGCGGTGAAGGGCAGCGCTCGCCGCCCAGCCGGCGGGACGCGGCCGGAGGCCTGAGCAGAGCGATCCGCAAGGGACAGCGGGCTCGTACAGCGGGACGGACAGCAGAGGCGCATGCACGGACTCCAAGACAAGAGCGCATTTCTTCGGTAAGCAGCCGCAACGATAGGGCGCGCCAAGCCCGCGTGGCAACAGGCATTTTGGCCGCTTCCGGCGTGCTAGGGTGCAGCCTAATGCGCTCCATCTCAAAGGCCGGTAAGACCGACGGGGTAGAAAATGATCAGCCTGCTAAATCGCAGCCCGGGCACGTCCCGCCGAAAGGTAAATTCGGGAGTCGTGCTCGCTCCAAGTCAGGTAGCGAAGAGAACCAGCCCGCGAAGCCGGCCCCCGGCGGTCGAGGCGGCCGACTGGGCAGGGCGGGCGCGTCCGGACGCCCTTCCCCAGGCAAGGGCAAAGGTAAGGGCGCAGGTTCTGCGGCCGTGAGTTCTTCTTCGTCTCCCCACGCCGGCGCGTACGATCATGCGCCTCCGGCGACGATCCTGCCGGCCGCTTGGCGGGCGGCGCTCAGCGCGGAAGTGGCGGCGCCCTATTTCGCCGAGCTTTTGCGGTTCGTCGCCGCCGAGCGCGAGCAGGGCATCGTCTATCCCCCGCCCGAGCAGGTCTTCTACGCCCTGGAGCGTACCGCTCTGTCGGCGGTGCGAGTGGTAATCCTGGGCCAGGACCCTTACCATCAACCGGGGCAGGCGCACGGGCTGGCGTTCTCGGTGCCGCCGGGGATTACGCCGCCGCCCTCGCTGCGCAATATCGTAAAGGAGCTGCACAGCGACCTCGGCATTGAGATAAGTCCCGGCGCCGGGTGCCTGACCGGCTGGGCGGATCAGGGAGTGCTGCTGCTCAACAGCGTGCTCACGGTCCGCGCCGGCGCCGCCGGTTCGCACCGCGGCCACGGCTGGGAGCGGTTTACCGACGCCGTCATCGCCGCCGCCGCGGCGCTTGTGGAGCCGCCGGTGTTCGTGCTGTGGGGCGGACCGGCGCAGGAAAAAGCGGCGCTGCTTTCGCCGGACCGCATGACCGTGGTAAAAAGTGCTCACCCCTCGCCGCTGTCTGCCTGGGGTGGTTTTTTTGGTAGCCGGCCTTTCTCGGCAGTGAACAAGGCCCTGGCGGAGCGCGGGCAGGAGCCCATCGACTGGAGCGCCGTTATATGACCAAGGTACGCAAGCAGCAGTTTGGCGGGCTCGATGTGATCGTGCTCGGCGGGGACGATGGGCTGGGCGGAGGGCAGGGGCCGCTGTGCGTGCTCCTGCACGGCTTCGGCGCTTCGGGCACCGACCTCGTGCCGCTCGGGCGGATGCTCGGTGGGCCGCCGGGGCTGCGCTTTGCGTTTCCGGCCGCACCGCTGTCTCTTTTGGGAGACGACGCGGGCGGCGGCTTCTTCGACATGGCCGACTCGCGCGCGTGGTGGCTCATCGACATCGAGCGCATCCAGCGCCGGATCATGGGCGGCCGCGGCGATGACCTGCTGCGGGAAGAGCCTGCAGGCCTCACCCAAGCGCGCAGCCAGCTCGTCACCGCCCTCGCCGAGCTGCAGCGCGAGCTCGGCGTGCCGGCGGACCAGCTCGTGCTCGGCGGCTTTTCGCAGGGTGCCATGCTGTCGCTCGACGTGGCGCTGCGCACCGAGCTGCCGCTGCGCGGCGTCGTCCTGTGGTCCGGCACCCTCATCGCCCAAGAGCAGTGGCAAGCGCGTATGCCGACGCGCCGCGGCCTGCAGATCCTGCAGAGCCACGGTCGCCAGGATCAAATGCTGCCCTACGGCGTCGCGCAGCTATTGCGCAACCAGCTGACCGCCGCCGGCATGAAAGTCGACTGGCACGAGTTCACCGGCGGCCATGAGATTCCGCTCCCCGTCCTGCAAGCGACGAGCGACTTCCTCAACCGCGTCCTTGTCTGAGCCGCCGGTGGCGTCTTTGTGATAGCCGCTAAAAAGTGTGGGAGAGGACCGGCGCCTGGGCCGATCCCCGAGGCTGCGGCGCAGATTACTTGCGGGTGTTGAGATGCACCTGCAGCGGTGCGCCGCTGTCGGCAATCAGCAGATCCGGCTTCATATCGGCGTTCACGTCGCCGAGCAGCAGCGAGGTCCCCTGCGGCAAAAGCCGCGGCGAGGGGAGAAACCCGCCGTCGCCGCTGCCCATGAGCGCCTGCGACCGCTTGCTGCCCGCGCACTGCACCACCGCGTCCGCCTTGTTGTCACCGGTCAGCTCCGCCACCGCGAGCGCCACCGGGAAATCGCAAGTCGGCGAGAAGCGTACGGTCACAAACGTACCGTCCCCGCGGCCGATGTGCACCCCGAGGTTGCTGCTGTCGCTGTTGGCGGTCACGACATCGAGCCTGCCGTCGTTATTCACATCGCTTAGGGCCACCGCGCTCGGGGAGGTTCCCGAGGCAACCAGCTTGGCCGCAAGGAGGGTGCCCGGGCTGAGCGTGCCGCCCTGCAGGTAGGCGATGTTGTTGCTGTCGGCGTTGCTGGTGACCACATCGAGCTTGCCGTCGATGTTGATGTCGCCCACGGCCAGCGCGGTCGGGGCCTTGCCGGCGGCGTACTCGCGGCTCGTGGCGAAGTTGCCGGTGCCGTTGCCCAAAAGGACGCTGACGTTGTCCGAGTCGGTGTTGGCGGTCAGGATGTCCTGCTTGCCGTCCCCGTCGAGGTCCGCCGCGGCCAGGGCGTTAGGTCCCTTGCCGACGCTGAAGGTCCGCTGCGCGGCAAAGGTCCCATCGCCGTTGCCAAGCAGCAGGCTGACCACGTTGGTGTCGTAGCAGCTGACGATCGCGTCGAGCTTGCCATCGCCGTTGAAATCGCCGGCGGCCACCGCGCTCGGGCCGCGGTCCACGGCGAAGGTACGCGGCGGCAGGAAGTTGCCATCCCCGCTGCCGAGCGCCAGCGAGAGCTTGTTCTGGGTCGAGCCGACGTAGGCGAGATCCGGCTTGCCGTCGCCGTTGAAGTCACCGAGCACCATCGCCGTCGCTTGCTCCAGCGGCCAGCTGACCACGAAGCTGCCATCCCCGCGGCCGGTTACCAGCTGCAGCTCGTTAGTCACGGCGCTAGTCAGCACCAGGTCGAGCCGGCCGTCTTTGTTCAGATCCGCAAGCGAGCCGCCGGTGTGCTGCGCCGTCGCGTCGAATACGGTGCTGCTGACCGTGCCGTCGCCGTTGCCCAGGCTTATCGTGGTGGTGGCGTAGGGGTCGCCGTCATACGTCCGGCCGCCGCTGACGAAGTCGACCTTCCCATCGCTGTTCAGATCTCCGGCCAGGAGGAACGAGCCCGCCGCGCTGACCGTGTTCACCACCGGCGGGCTGAACGTCGCATCGCCCAGGCCGCGGTGGAGCTGCAGCTTGCCGGAGCCGCTCAAGGTGGCCACGTCTTTTTTCCCGTCGCCGTCGTAGTCCACGACGGCAAGAGCGTAGAGGCTCTCGGTAAACTTGGTATTGGTGACGACCTTGAAGCTGCCGTCCATCTGCCGCGTCACCGCGGCCAGGCTGCCGTCGCCCGGAGTGCTGGCGATATAGCCGGCCGCGGCGATTACATCGAGGCCGGGCGTGCCGTCGATATCCCCCAAGCGCACCGCCCGCACCGGCTGCGGCAGGGTCACAAGCGTCACCGCCGCCGCGAAGGTCCCGTCGCCGTTTCCCGGCGCGAGAACGACCGTCCCGCCGACATCGCCGATGACCAGATCCGGCTTGCCGTCAGCGTTGATGTCGCCGATGTCCACTTGGTTGTGCTGGTAGGTCGAAAAGCCGGAGCCGCTGCTCATAAGCCACGCCACCGGCAGGAACGTCCCGTCCCCGCTGCCGAGCAGCACGCCCACCGATGGGCTCGTGGTCGTCGTCACCACCAGATCCGGCTTGCCGTCCAGGTTGAGATCACCGGCGAACAGGTCGAACGCCCCGGCGATGATCGGCCCGCTCTGGGTCACGCTGCTCCCGCCCGTGGTGCTGAGCTGCAGGGTGAGCGTCGCCGAGCCCTGGGTCAAAAAGGCGACATCGGGCCGGCCGTCCAGGTTGAAGTCGGCGACCACCGGCGGCCGCGGCGCCGCGGCCGGAATCTTGCGGACCGGCGTCGCCTGGAAGAAGGACATCGGGTCGGCAAGGACCGCCAGCAGATCCGTGCGCTCGCTGCTGCGGCCGTCGGGCAGCGTGACCTTGACGGCGACCGCCGCCGTGGGTGAAAGCCCCGGCGGGATCGCGACTTGAATCTTGGTCGCGCTGACCGTGCGCGGCGGCGGCGCCAGGAGCCCGCCGACGCTGACGCTGAGACCGGGGACGAAGCCGCGGCCGGTGATGGTCAGCTCGCCGTCGGCGCCGGCGATGAAGGATGGGGGGTCGATGCGGGTGAGTCCCGGGGGCCGCGCCCCTTGCGCGGTGCGCTCACCGGCCTCCACATAGGGGTCGTTGGCCTCGGGGATTGCAGCCGGCTCGCAGCCGACACCTCCTAAAAGGCCAAGCGCCAACCACGGAGCGAACAGAGTGCGGGAGCGGGACTTCATGGGACCTCCTTGCGGCAGCTGCGAGTGGGAACCGCGGCCCGCTGCGCTCTCGCCGCGGCCGCGCAAGCATTGAGTAAAAGAGGGCTCATCCTACCGGCTGAGACTGACGCGCGGAACCGCCCGATCAGGCCGTTCCGGCGCTCCGGCGCTTTAGAAATCCAGCGGCACGGCGCAGTCGCGCGGGCAGGCGGTAGCGCTGTCGCTGCCCCGGCCCAGCGACACCACGTACCGCGATCCGTCGGTGGTCACGGTGACGCTGCCGTTTACGTCGGTGCGCGCCCAGCGCAGTCCCGACCGCGCGCGCAGCTTGCTCAGGGTCTGGCAGTGCGGCATGCCGTAGGTGTTGTCGGCGGCCAAGCTCATGAGCAGGTACTGCGGCGCGACCAGGCCCAGGTACGTCGTTCCGGTCGCGGTGCAGCTGCCGTGGTGCCCGGCCTTGAGCACCGTGCTGCGCAGCAGCGTCGGCATCGCCGTGGCCACGTCCTGCTCCGCCGGCTGCTCGGCATCGCCCTGGAGCAGCAGCGAGAATCGGCGGTAGCGCAGCCGCAGCACCACCGAGGTATTGTTGATCCCGTGCGAGTCGTCGGTGCCGCCAAAGCGCTGGGCGTGCGCCGACAGGACGACGATCTCGACATCCGGATCGAGGTTCAAGGTCTGGCCGATGCCGACTTTCTGGTAGCGGCAGCCCGCCGCGGCTTTGAAGTCGCGATATCCGGTCACCTCCGTCCGCTCAAGACCCGGATCGAGCACCCGTCCCAGGCAGTCGGCCGGCACGAGGCTGGTCAAGACCGGGGTGAGCCCCGTGTAATGGTCGGAGTGGGCGTGCGACAGCACCGCATAGTCGACGCGGCGGATGCCGCGGGCGCGCAGGGCGTCGATGTAGTCGTTGGGGCTCGGCCCCCCGTCCACCGCCAGCACCTTGCCGCCCGGCAGCTGCACCACGAGCCCGTCCCCCTGGCCCACATCCACCATCGTCGCCCGCAGCTGCTTGCTCGCCCGCAGCCCGCCGAGGTCGTCGATGCGCACCGCATCGCCGTCGCCGGGATCCACCGGATCCTCGGACTCGCTGAGATCGGCCGCGGCGGGACCGCCATCAGCTCCTTCGGCGCTGCCTGCATCCGACGGCCGCAGCGGATCGTCCGGCTCCGGCGCGCCGCAAGCGACAAAGGTCAAAAAAGCCGCGGCGAGCCACGCAGGTCTCATGCGGGGGATCCTGGCATAAGTGTCTGATTTTACCGGTGCTTTGTTTGACTCCGCGGCAACCGCTCGTCGCTGATGCGCCATGACGCGGACTGGGCGGCGGCAGCCAAGGCGCGCGCGCATGATATCCGCACAGATCTACGTCGGTGACGGTGCTTGGCGGCGACGCGCCTTCGGTGGTATAGTGATCAGCCGCACCTCTGAGCATGCTCTCTCACCAAGGTGCGGCCTGAGCTTGTAGGCGACGGCAGGAGCGCGACCAATCGCGACTCCGCGGCGGAGCCAATGGCCGTAAGACCCATCGACCCGTACAACCGCCTAAGGGGACAATAGATGCGGCAACTCCCGGTAGCGAGCGACTCGTCGTGGAGATCTTCCTCTGCCTCTGCTGCGCCAGAGCTCCATCGGTCCAAAGTAACCGACCTATTCCAGAACCTGTCGATGGCGGCCAGCCAAGTGACGGTTCTCGTCGGGCTGCTGGTCCTTCTGGGGTGGTGGCTGCGGGTCGATATGCTCATCTCGCTCGTGCGCGGGTGGCCGGTGATGCTGCCGAACTCGGCGTTCATGTTCGTGGCCGCCGGCAGCGCGGCGGGGCTGCTCGGGCCGGTGCAGATTCCGCGGTGGCGGCGGAGCCTGGCGCGGGTGCTCAGCGTGATCGTCATCTGGCTCGCCACCCTGACGCTGGGAGAGTATCTGTTCGGCTGGAACCTGGGGATCGACTCGCTGCTGTTTCACGACCTGCCGGCCTCCTGGTCGCCGTTTCCCGGCCGGCCGTCGGCCCAGACCAGCATCAGCTTCGTCTGCACCGGAATCGCTCTTTTGGTCCTCGACCGCACCACGCGCCAGGGGCAGCGTCCGACGGAGTATCTGTGCCTGAGCTCCGCCGCCATCGCTCTTTTGGCGTTGCTCGGCTACATCCATGACGCGACGCCGTTTTATGGGATGACGCCGGTCTTGGCGCACACCGGCATGGCGGCGCATACGGCGGCGGCCCTGGTGCTCCTGAACCTGGCCATCCTGCTTTGCCGGCCGCAGGTCGGCGGCGTCGCGACGCTGGCCAGCGGGGAGCTCGGCGGCTTCATGGCGCGCCGGCTTCTGGTCGTCACGCTTGGGGTGTTCCTCGTCGGTACGCTGCTGGTCCTGGGGCAGCGGGTGGGGTTTTATGGGCAGCCCATCGCCTCGGCTCTCTTGACGTTCGTCACCATGGCGGCGCTCATCGCCTGGGGGCTGCACATCGCCGCCTCGCTCAACCGGGTGAGCGGCGAGCGGCGCGCCGCCCACAACCGCGAGACCCTGCAGCGGCGTTTCCTTGAGACGGTCATCGATCAGATGCCCGAGGGCATCGAGCTCAGCAACGCCAACGGCGAGGTCGAGCTGCAGAACCGCGCCTGGCGGCTGCTCGCCGGCACCGACGGCAGCGCGGCGATTACCCCGGAGCTCGTGGCGCTCGACATCCGCCAGACCTCCGGCGAGGTCATGCCGGCGGAGCGGCTGCCGCTCGTGCAGGCGCTGGTGGAAGGCAAGCAGCGGCCGGGGCAGGAGTTTCTGGTCGGTCTGCCGGCCGGCAAGCTCGTCCCGGTGCTGATCAGCGCCGCGCCGATCGAGCGCGGGGACGGCCAGCGGCTCGGGGCGGTGATGGTCGTGCAGGACATCTCGCCGCTCAAGGACCTGGAGCGGCTGCGTAAGGAATGGTCGGCCCTGGTCGCCCACGACCTGCGGCAGCCCGCCACGACGATCGAGCTGTGCGTGGATCTGCTCAGCCGCCTGCACGCCGAGGGCTGGTCGGACACCGAGCGGCTCACGCTCCAGCGCATCCAGCGGGCCAACCAGCACCTCAAGCGGATGATCGACGACCTGCTGGATGTCTCGCGGCTGGAGGCCGACCGGCTGCCGCTGCACTGCCAGGAGGTGGATCTCGTCGCTCTTACCCGCGCCCATCTGGACCAGCTGACGCGCGGCGAGCTGCGCGGCCACCCGGTGCGCTTCGCCACCCACGGCACCTTGGAGCCGGTGTGGGCGGACGGCGAGCGCATCGATCAGGTGCTAAACAACCTCCTGGCCAACGCTGTAAAGTACGGCGATCCGGACACCGAGATCGCCGTCGAGCTGCGGCCGGTGGAACAGGCGATCCAGGTGAGCGTCACAAACTGCGGCCGCGGCATCGAGCCCGACGATCTGCCGCGCCTGTTTCAGCGCTTCAGCCGCGGCTCCAACGTGCCCAAGATCGGCCTTTCGGGAATCGGCCTCGGCCTTTACATCTGCAAGGGCCTCGTCGAGGCGCACGGCGGTCGCATCTGGGCCCACAGCACGCCCGGCCAGCAGACGAGCTTCCACTTCACCCTCCCGTGCATGAGCGCCTGAGAGCATGAGCGCCTAAGAGCCGCATGTTCACTACCCAGACTGTGACGGACGTCGCGTTATAATGACTGCGGGCGGCCAGGCCGCTTGTCATCCATGCCCGACCCCCGCACCAGCATGCGCAGCCAGACCGACAGCCTGCCCTCGGCCGCGTCGCATCGGCTGCCGCACATCGCCCGACCGACCGGCAGCGATCCGGACGCCGAGCTGCGGACGCTCCTGCACCGCCGCCTGCGGGCCACCTGTCTGCTCATCCTGGCGCTGCTCGGGCTTTTGCTCACCCGCCGGCTCATCGTCCAGGGCATCGACCTGCAGGGGAAAAATTTCGACCTCGGGCTGCTGCTCGCGGCGACCCTCTTGCTGTGCACCTCGGTGGTCTATCTGCAAAAGCGGCCCGGCCTCTCCATCGCCATGCTGCGCCGCATCGAGACCGTGGTGTTCCTGAGCATGCTGTCCTATCAGGCGGTCATGCAGTACCGCTGGCTGTGCGGCGGCAAGTCCTATCCGTCGCTCGACATCGCCCTCGTGCAGGACGGCGGCCCGTCGGTGCTATGGACGCTCATCCCGGGCCAGGAGCTGAGCTTCCGCGAGCACGACGGCTTGCTCCTGGCGAGCATGGCGTGGGCCTTCCCGTGGTCGTGTTATCTGCTCGGCTACATCCTGTACATTCCCACGACCTTGCGGCGCAGCCTGATGCTGCTCGGGGCGACGTATGGGCTGATCCTCGGCTCGACGTGCGCCGCCATGCTGACCCAGCCGCAGCTTGCCTGGAGCTACCTGCAGATCGCCGGACTCCTGTACTGCCTGCTCACCCCGTCGTCGTACATGAGCCTCAGCGCGGCGCGCAAGATAGACAAGCTGGAGCGTCAGGTCGTCGAGGCCCGCAGCCTCGGCCAGTACACCCTGCGGCGGCGCCTGGGCACCGGCGGCATGGGCGAGGTGTACCTGGCCTACCACCGCCTCCTGCGCCGCCCGTGCGCGGTCAAGCTCATCCGCCCCGCCGCGGCCAACCCGAGCAGCCTCGTGCGCTTCGAGCGCGAGGTGCAGTCCATGGCCTCTTTGACCCACCCCAACATCGTCGAGATCTTCGACTACGGCCACACCGACGACGGGACCTTCTACTACGTCATGGAGTACGTGCCGGGTCTGAGCCTTGAGGAGCTGGTCCGCCGCTACGGCAGCCTGCCGCCGGAGCGCGTGGTGCACCTCCTAGTCCAGATCTGCGACGCCCTGCGGGAGGCGCACGCGGTAGGCCTTATCCACCGCGACATCAAGCCGGGCAACATCCTTGTGTGCGCCCGCGGCAACCGCTACGACGTGGTGAAGCTTCTGGACTTCGGCCTGGTGCAGCGGGTCGGCGACAACGACTCCCTGCCGCTGTCGCTGAGCACGCAGCCGATTCCGCAGTTCGATGTCGAGTCGGCGGAGCCGGAAAACGACGCCCTGTACCTGAACGTGACCCAGGGCGGCAGCTTGCTCGGCACGCCGGCGTACATGTCGCCGGAGCAGATCATCGGCGACCGCGCGCTGGACGCCCGCACCGACATCTACAGCCTGGGCGGGGTCGCCTATTACCTGCTCACCGGGCATCCGCCGTTTCTCACCAGCTACGCCGTGGAGCTCATGGCGGCGCACATCGGCGAGCCGGTCACCCCGCCCTCTACCCACCGCTCGGACATCCCGCCGGAGCTCGAAGCGGTGGTCATGCGCTGCCTGGAAAAGGACGTCAACCAGCGCTTCCCCGATACCGCCAGCCTGGCCGATGCCCTGCGCAGCTTGGCCGGCGGCTGGAGCATCGCCGCGGCCAAGGCGTGGTGGCGCAGTCACCGCGCCAGCGCCGCCGCCGGCACCAAGCTCTCCGCCGACTCCCAGACCTCAGGCCGGAACCTGGATGACGACAGCCAGCAGATGGCCAACATGTCCGCCGAGACCATCGACACCCCCGCCGGCCTGCCCATCCCCAGCTCGCACCTGAAGTGAGAGCCGGCGGCCTACATCATCTGGTTGTTACCGGTGATGCGATCGACGAGCGAGATCGGGACGTGGACCTTCTGATAGCTGACCGCGCCGCTGTCGTAGCTCCACACGGAGATCACGCTCCCGCGGGCCGGCAGGCTGGGCAGCCGCTGCCCCTGGTCCGCCGGAACCAGCGTCTTTATCCACCGCAGCACCGCCGCCAGGTCAAGCTCCAGGTACAGCGAGCCGCCGGCCGGGAAGAGCTTGCGAGAGTTCATCGGATAGGGGCCCTGGCCGTCGAACAGCGGATCCGCCACCGTCTCCAGCGGCGCACCGATCGAGTACACAAGGTACGGCCCCGTCTGCATCACCTCGTACGACAGCCCTGACAGCTTCTCGAGCATCGCCTTGGCCGCCGGCTCCACCGGGACGTTGCCGCCGCCGGCCTTGAACGAGTACTCATAGCGGTCCACGACGTTGCCGCGGAGCTTGCGCACCCCCTGCTGGTTCTTGATCGTCAGCTCGACGCCCAGCGACTTGTACAGGTCGCTCACCGGGCCGCCGGCAAAAAGCCGCATGCTCCGCCGCAGCGCCGCCATCGCCGCGACGCTGTTGTCCACCCGCATGATGCCCTGGAAGACCAGGCCGTTTTTGCCAAACGACATGCTGGCGGCGGCGTCGATGGACTGCCCCGCCTTGAGCCAGTCTTGGACGGTCTCGTCGATCTGTTTTTTAAGCTCGGGTTTTTCCGCCAGGAAACCGCCGTACAGGCGCAGGTACCAGTCGATGGACTGCTTCAGCTCGCGGGTGCTCCACTGCAGCTTGAGATCGCCGGGCGGCACGAACTGCGCCAGATCCGGGGCGGCGATCGGTCCGCCCTTTTTCGGATCGCCGCTCCTTGTGCGGGTGAGGCTGGTCAGCGAGAGCTCGGTCTGGGTCAGGTTGGCGCCCAGGGTGATGGCCTTGAGATCCTCCAGGCCGTTTAGCATCTGCTCGAACATCGCCACGGTGCTCTTGGGACTGAGGGTCGTCGCCGAGCGCCCCTGCGCCGCCGCCTGCGCGATCGCCGGCCCCATCGCCTGGAGCCCGACGCGCAGCATCGGGCCGTACTTTTCCATGATCGCGGCGGCGTTTATGTGCAGTGTGACGTCGAAGGGCTGCCGCGCCTGGGCCAGCGCCAGAAACTCGCCGCTGCCGGCCTTGAGCCTGTCCTGCACCGCCTCGCCGACCGAGAGCGCCGTCATCTGCTGGTTTGGGCCGCCCACGGCGATGGCGCGCATGCCGGGGCTCGTCTTCTTGATGAATCCCACCATATCGCCGTCGATGGGCAGCGGCGCCAGCACCAGCGCCGGCACCTCCAGCACGCTCGCCCCCTGCGGGTCCCACAAGAAGCCGAGCAGCGGCGCGCCGGTCTGAAAGTCGGCGATCTTCATGCCGAGCTGCACCGCCCGCTCCAGGTACGCCGTCCCGCCGGCCTGCTGGATGAGCGGGATCGGATCGCGGACGTTCAGATAGGCGAACATCGTCTCATCGGTGGGCACGGGGGGCTTGGGCAGATCGACCGGCTTGGCCGCGACCACCGGGACTTGCGGCGGGCTCTTGGCCCGGTTGCAGCCAAAAAAGCCGCCAGCCAGGCCGAGCACGACGCCGGCGAGTGCGCCTTTGCGCAGCGTCGGCAGACATCGAGCGGCAGCGGAGCGGGGCGGGAGCTTGGGAGAAGAGGTGACAGGCATGATGAGCTCTCTTTGCGGCGACGTGACCGGCCGCATACAGCAAATCCTACAAGCGGAGCGTCCCTTTCGCCTAGCTCTCGTCGGTATCGCCCAAGCCGTCGAGCTCCGCTTGCAGCTCGCCCAGGGCATGGTGGTTGCGCGCCGCTCGCGCCTTTTCGATGCCGGTTTCAAGGACCGCGCGCGCCGCGGCCCGGTCGCCCTTTTCGATGAGCAGCTTGGCGTGCATCAGGTACTGCGGGACGTAGGCGGGAAAGCGCTCCGCCAGCCGGGCGAAGGTGGCGCGGGCCGCGTCGGCATCGCCCAGGGTCTTATACTCCATGGCCAGGCCGTAGAGGGGAAACGGGTCGCCGGGGGACATCTCGACGAAGGACTTGATCTCTTCAAGGCGTGTGGACATCGCAGGTCTCCAGAGCCGGGCCGGCCTCGTGAAACGGGCGGACCAAAGAGGCGGACGGGCCGCGGCCGGGCGAGTGTACGCCGGTTGTCCGCCGGCGGCAACGCTGCGGCCGGCGAGCCGATGGCGGCGCTGCGGCACCGCCTGCGGCGATAGGACTCGCTGGCTTCCCGAGCTTGTGTCCGGACGTGTTCCCCGCCAAGCGGCGGTGCCGCGCCTTTTGTGAGCTCGGGCCGCCCGCGGCGGTTGGCCTCGGACCGCTAGGCCTATCGGATGGTCACAACCAAAGTAGTAACCGGCGCGGGTCCCCCTACCCTGC
>CALFML010000956.1 GCA_937879845.1 uncultured Myxococcales bacterium | reverse complement strand
GCGCGCCAGCGACGGGGTGCCGCAGGCGTCAGGCCCCGCGGCGCAGCCCGCAGTCCCTAATTTCGTTCGACAACAACACTCCTCAGCGGGTGGCGCCGGAGGCGGGGACCTCGGCGCGCCAGCGACGGGGTGCCGCAGGCGTCAGGCCCCGCGGCGCAGCCCGCAGTCTCTAATTTCGTTCGACAACAACACTCCTCAGCGGGTGGCGCTGGAGGCGGGGACCCCGGCGCGCCATGCGCCAACCCGGGCGCGGCTCTGCGCGTTACTTTTTGGGTCGTTGTGTGATACGATGACAGCCCGCCCGGTAGTGGGTATTTGACATAGGTGATGTCCATGCTCCGGAATATGCAAAAGATGTTGTTTTCTCCGCGGCAGGCTGGAGGTCCTATCGCGAAAGGGCAGCGCGCGGCCTTCATCCTTGCGACCAGTCTGGCGGCTTTTTTCATCGCCCTGGCAAACAGCGCGGCGCAGACCGGTGACCCTTCCGCACCGCCTGCACTGCCGTCCATCCCTTCGCCGTTTCTCAGGCTTTATTCCATGGTCTTGTTTGCCGCGCTGGCGTACCTGCTGCAGCGGCTGTTCACCAAGCATATGGACCACCGCATGGCGCTACGGCACGGCATGGCCGGCGGCTTCATCCTAAGCGGCATCGACCACTTCGTACACGCGCAGTCTGTTTATGTACCCATGATTCCGGGGTTCCTGGCTTCGCAGGCGATACCGCTTGTCTACAGCTCCGGAGTCACGGAGCTGGTCGGGGCGATCGGCCTGCTCCTGCCCCAGTCGCTCTTCCAGGCCGCTGGCGTCCCGAACCTGCGCAAGCTCGTGGGCATCTGCGTCGCAATCATGCTCGGATTCTTGATGGTGGCCAATATCGACATCGCCGTCCGCGCGACACTAGGCAAGCACTACGCCTTTGCCGTTTGGACATACTGGCTGCGCCTGCTCTTCCAGCCGATTTTCATGTTCTGGGCCCTCTACGCCACCTGCGTCGTCATGGCGCCGATTCCGGGCAGTGTCACCATGAAGCTATTCCTATTCGATCCGCAGAAGCACCTTGACCGCTTCTTCCCAGTATTCAAGCCGCTCGCTATGTCCTATGACGCGCACACGGTGCTGCGTGAGAAGGTGACCAGCTTGACCATCCCGGCGCCGCAGGTGACCGACCTCACCAAGTGCGATACGAGCTTCCTGTTCGACTACCAAGTCTTCCCGCCGGACATCATGAAGGCCAAGACCGAGTGGAGCAAAGAAGGCCGGGCCATGAAAAAAGGCGACATCATCCTCCAGCAGGTCTTTGTACCGCCGCTGCCGCTATCGCTCAAAGCGGTGTTCGCGGTGCGGGTGGTGGATATGTTCCGCTCTGCCACCAAGGTCGGGTTCAGCTACGGTACGCTAAAGGGCCACGCGGAGATGGGAATCTCGGAGTTTTACCTCTCGCTCCAAGACGGCGTCTTGCGGATCAACATCCATACGTACTCCGCCCCCGGAACCATCTTGACGCGGATGATGGCGCCGTTTTTCACCCTTCCCTATCAGCAGTACTGCACCAACCGCGCCCTTTCGCACATGAGCCAGGAATTCCTCGCCGCCAACCGCTGACCTGATTGCCGCGCGCGGCGGGTTCTACCGACCCCCGGTGAGGTGCTGCTTGGGCGGCACCGCGCGACCGCACGCGCGGCACGGCAGCGTCTTCAAAATATCCTTGGCTTCCACGAGCTGGACGCGGCCGCATCCGGCACAGGTCCGCTTGCGCGCTCGTCCGAGAAGAAATAATGCCGTAGCGATCACCGGACTACTCATGGTGCGGCTCCGTTCTCGCAAGGCCCCGCGGCGGGTGGTACATGGTTCGCTTCTTGCTTAGCCTACTCACCCGAGCGTTTGGATGCAAGCCAAGCAGGTCCGTGATGCAGCAAGACCTTACAGACGTGCCGCCCGAGACCAAGGGAGAGGAGGAGATCGAAGAGATGATCTTCGATCCGAACCTCCAAAATGTGCAGACCGTGGTCGGACTGCATACGCAAAAAGCGCACGAGATCAGGCATCCGCAGCGTCTTATCGAATGGCTGACCGCGCTGCTCGGGCGGGCGGCGGCGTTTTACGCCCTGCTCGCCGGGATCATCGCGTGGATCTTCTACAATATAGTGGCCCCCCGGCATAAGCTGCCGTGTCTGGATCCGCCGCCGTTTATCTGGCTGCAGGGGTTTGTCGCCACCGCGGCGCTGCTCATCAGCAGCATGGTGCTCATCACCCAGAACCGGCAGGGCAAGCTGGCGGCGCGGCGGGCGCTCCTTGATCTGCACGTCAACCTCCTGGCCGAGCAGAAAGTGACCAAGCTCATCGCGCTTTTGGAGGAGCTGCGCCGCGACATGCCTTCGGTCGGCGACCGGATCGACCCCCAAGCGGAGGCGATGCAGCGACCGGTGGATGCGCAGGCCGTCATTCATAAGCTGGAGCATCAGGTCGAGCTGGCCATCGCTGGCCGCGCCGGCGCGCTGCCCTTGGACCGCGACCCAGAGCCAGCGCCGCCGGCAGAAGTGCTCTCTGAAAGTTAGTCGTTTCCCATTGGCGCAGCCATCCCCCGAGAGAATCGCGCGGGAGCGCGGTGAAGAGGGCTCGGCCGACTGAGCGCTTTCTTAGTAGGCGCGGGGGAGCGAAAAGATGATGCTGGTGCCTTGGCCGGGCGCGCTCTTGGCGGTGATCGTGCCGCCGTGCGCGGTCACGATGCCTTTGACGATGGCCAGGCCCAGGCCGACGCCGGCGCGGTGCTGCTTGCGTGCCGGATCGAAGCGGCTGAAGATCTGCGGCAGGCGCTCCGCCGCGATTCCCGGACCGCGATCGGTTACCGAGATCTCAACCTGCGTCTGGCCCGAGCGGGCCGCCAGGACGACCAGACCGCTGCCGCGCGCGTGGCGGACGACGTTGCCGAGCAGGTTGTCCAGCGCCTGCAGCATCCGCTCGCGGTCGGCGTGCACCATGCCGACGTCCGCGTCCACCTCGATCCGGAGCTCCAGACCGCTTGCGCGAAACGACTCGGCGTAATCGCTGCCGGCTTGCTCCAGCAGCGACTTGGCGGCGAGCGCGGTGCAAGATAAGGTGAGGGTCCCGGCCTCGATGCGGCTGGCGTCCAGAAGATCGCTGATCAGGCGGTCGGCCCGGCGTAGCGAGCGCTGCACCGCCTTGAGCATGAGGTTGCGCTCCGCCGCGCTGAGGCTCGGGTCGAAGAGCTCATCGGCGGCGATGCGGATGGCGTTGAGCGGGGTGCGCAGATCGTGCGAGACCAGCGATAGGATCTCTTCGCGCTCCTGCGCCGCGCGCTGCACCGCTGCGGAGGCGGCGCGATATCCGGCTTCGAGCTGGCCGCTGCGCACGGCGTGGCGGAGACGGCGCAGCAGTTGATCCGGCTGCCGCTCGGCGTGCGGCAAATAGTCCGTGGCTCCGGCCGCGAGCAGGGAGTCGACGGACGACGGCGCGGGAGCGCGCCCTTCCAGCGCGCTCAGCACCGCCAGGATTGGCGTCGCGATGCCGCGGCGGCGCAGCTCCCGGATGAGGGTCTCGGCGCAGCCCTCGTCAAGGGGCTCGGCCACGAGCAGACAGTCGTAGGCATTGCCGGGCGGCGGCAGGCGCGCATACACCTCGCCAAGCGCCGCCACCTGCTCGATCTGCCAGCCGGCTTCGGGCAGCGCCTGCCGCACTACGCGGTGGAGCTCCGGGTCGGCGGATGCCAGCAGGATGCGCCTGAGCTCAGCGGCCATTACGCCTCACGCGTCGATTGTTATCGGCGAGCTGGCGGATATCAAGGAACGAAACCGAAATTGGCTCACGCTGACGCAGCATGCAACGGACCTTGCAACTATCATAGCCTGACACTTTTTAATCCTACAGCAGCGGGCCGTGTCGTGCGGGCCTTTCTGGCTCACCTGTGCGAATATGTCACAGTGAGCGTTTGCGCCCACCTCATACCTGCCGCACCCCCTTCTCCTGTGCGCTGCCGGTGCCCGCTTGCCAAAGGACCGTCGCAGACGCTGAACTGCGGCGCAGCCGCACAGGTGTCGCAGTTGGCACGCCGATTGTAAAGGTCTGCCTCGTGCCGGAGCAGCCGGCAGATCTGCAGCCCAGACTTAGCCATGCGACACCGCGTCCCCATAACCCGAAAGCCCGCGCGCCCCGAGTGCCGGGCGGCGCTACGACATCTGGGATATCCGGCAAGTGTCCGCATGATTTGGTCTTTTTGGTGCAGCCCGGTGCTGTACTCTGTGAAATTAGAGAACTTCGAGGAGATTCGCTGATGTCCAGTCGCATCCTGCTGGTTGAAGACGACGAAGACTCCGCAACGCTGCTGCGCAACGCTCTGCAGCGCCGCGGCTTTGAAGTCCACGCGGTGGCGCGCGGCCTCCAGGCGACCCAGTCGCTCGCCGAGAGCGACTGGGATGTCGTGGTGACCGATGTGCAGCTCGGCGGCATGACCGGCATCGAGCTTTGCACCTATGTCGCCGAGCACCGGCCGGACGTACCGGTGGTCGTGGTCACAAGCCACGGCAACCTGGAGACCGCGGTCGCCGCCATCCGCGCCGGCGCCTACGACTTCATCACCAAGCCGATCGCGGTCGACTCCCTGGTCCTTACGCTGCAGCGCGCGTGCAACCATCGCCAGCTCAAGAGCGAGGTGCGGCGGCTGCGCGCGGCGGTCGAGCAGCACCAGCGGCTCGGCGACATCATCGGCGACAGCCCCGCCATCCGCCGCGTCTTCGATCTGATCGACCGCGTGGGCGACAGCGAGGCCTCGGTCCGCTCCAGCGAAGCGCCGTCGGGCAGCAGCACGGCGCCGCGCGCCGTCTTGAGCTGATCCACCGGGGTGTAGCCGCATTCCGCCATGACGGCGTACAGAACCGGACATGCATGTCCTTTTCCCAGGATGAACCGGTCGCGCTCCGCCCATTCCGGATTCTTCGGATCGTGGCGCATCACTTCCAGGTACAGGACAGCCAGCGTTTCCACCGCCGATAGCGACCCGCCGGGATGACCCGACTTGGCTTCGGTGATCATCTCTATAATGTGCCGGCGGATTTTCTTCGAGAAGTCTTCCAACTCGTGAATGTCTCTGGTTTGCATGAGGGAATCGACTATTATCCCACAGTAGATTCGACTTGCAGACGCCTCCACACTCACCGCTACTATAAAAAGGTGTTCCACGTTCTTGAGTCGCGCATCCAATCCGCCTTCGCCCGGTTCGTCCAGGCACGCTATGGCGCCGAAACACCCGTTCTCACGGAGCAGCCGAAACAATCCAGCTTCGGTGAGCTCGCCCTCCCCGACCGTCGCCCCGGCCTCCTCGCCGGGATGGCTCGGGAGATCTTCGGATCGACCCGCACGAACGACGTGCGGGTGTCGGTCACCGCCTTGCCGACGATGCGCCGCCACCTGCTCGACGCCCGTCGCCACGACCTCGCCGATCTGATTGCCGCGTCGTCCGCCGTGCCCGGGGTGTTCGCCCCCCACCAGATCGCCGGCACGCAGTACGTCGACGGCGGTGTTCGCTCGATGGCGTCGGCCGACACGGCCGCCGATGCCGACATCCTCGTTGCCAGCCTGCCCATCGCCGGTCCGCTGTTCGGCCCCGTCGGCCGGGCGTTCGAACGCACCACCCGACGGGCACTCGCCCGCTGGCGAGCCCGCCACGACGGCACCACCATCGTGCTGCGCCCCGGCCGCGAGTTTGCCTCGGCAGTCGGCCGCAACCCCGGCGCCATGATGGACGTCGAACTCGCGAAGACGCTGTACCCGATCGCCTATTCGACGGTGGCTCGGCGCCTCGACACCCGGCTCACGCAGCTCCACGCCGCCACCGTCTGAACCGGACCGGCGGTCAGATGGCGGCGCCAGCGCGTTCGCCCTCGACGACCGCGGCGTGGGCCCGGCGAGGTGCGACGCAGTCGCCGACCCGCTCGACCGCGACGCCGGCGTCGCGCAGTTCGAGGTAGAGCTCCTCGACGGGATCGGCCGGTACGGCGAGCACCATCCAGTCGGCGACGCGCTGGCGCATCTGGCCCGTCGGGTGGTGCTGGAAGTCGATCGTGTGGGTTCCCTCGGTGTCGGTCACGCCCATGGGCACCAACTCGGTCGACTGCACGATGCCCTTGGCGCCGGCGCGGATCCACCAGTTCTCCATGTCGAGCGTGATGCCGAGATCCTGGCCGACGACCATGCCAGGAGTGATCACCTCGACCGAGCAACCCCGGTCGGCGAGCAGCTCGGCCACCGACGTGGCGTGATGGAAGCCGATCTCGTCGAGGACGATGACCGAACCGGTCGGTTGGGCACGACCCTCGAGCACGTCACGCACGTCGACGATCCACTCCGCGTCGCCCGGCGCCCACCACGGTCGGGCGGCACGGGCACCGGTCGCAATGACCACGCGGTCAGGGTTGCGACGACGGATCTCGGCGGCGTCGGCCTCGACGCCGTACTCGACCGCGACCCCCAGTCGTCGGCACTCCGAGACCTGGTTGCGAACAAGGTCGCCGAACTCGGCCCGGTTGGGCACCGAAGCCGCCAGGCGCACCTGGCCACCGGCCTCGGTCGCCCGTTCGAGCACGGTCACCCGGTGACCGTTGCGTGCAGCGGCGATCGCCGCCTGCAACCCGGCGGGCCCAGCGCCCACGATCAACACCGAACGCGGCGCCAGCGTGAGGCGCACCGATCCGACCCCCTCGGACTCACGGCCCGTGCGCGGATTCTCGATGCAGCCGAGCCAGCGGTTGAGGCCCATACGCCCCACGCATTCCTGGTTGCACGACAGGCAGAGACGGGTGTCGTCGGTGTATCCGGCCCGCGCCTTCTTGGCGAAGTCGGCGTCGGCGATCTGACCCCGGACGACACCGACCAGGTCGCAATGGCCCTCCTGCAGGGCTCGCTCGGCCTGGATCGGGTCCTTGAACCGGCCGACGCCCACGACCGGCAGGTCGACCACCTTGCGGATCGCGGACGGGATGAACATGGCGTAGTTCGGCGGGATGTGCATCGACGCCTCGATCATGAACAGCGAGGCGGTCGCGACGCCGATCGAGGTGTTGATGTAGTCGACGGCGCCGGTCGCCTCGACGATGCGGGCGATCTCGACCGCCTCCTCGATCGTGGTGCCGCCGTCGATCAGTTCGTCACCGCAGATGCGCACCCCGAGCGCGCGGTTGGGGCCGATCTCGGCGCGCACCGCGGCGACGATCTCCACCAGCAACCGTGCACGATTCCGCAAGGACCCGCCGTAGCCGTCGGTGCGCCGGTTCGTCGCTGGCGACAGGAATCCGCGCACGATCGAGG
>CALFML010000955.1 GCA_937879845.1 uncultured Myxococcales bacterium | reverse complement strand
TTTCGCTGGCTCAAGCGCTTCGGCATCGATCCCGACGATTTCCGTCCCAAGCTGCGCCGCGAGCCATGATCGCCGCCCTCATCACGCCCAGCCGCGCGCGCGACACCGTAACTGTATCGTAACTGTATCGGCACGCGCGCGGCGTAACTCCCCAGCGCCGCCTGCATCGACCCGCTGGCGACGGACCAGCGGCCACCCGCAGCGCGGCTGATTGCTCCTCACCGCAGCTTCGACCCAGCAGCCTGCTGCCTGCGGGCCCCGGGTACAGAGCTGCAAATTCCGTCTTTTCCGGCACTTCGCGCTCTCCCGTACTTGGCACAAGACCTGCTTTTCGAAACGCTCAAGCAGACACTCAAGACGAGGAGAGAAAAATGGAAACCACGATCATCCGGAAGTCGCTACGTAGCCTGGCACTTGGTCTTCTTGGCGGCGGCCTGCTGGCGGCGTGCGGCGGCGACCTGGACCCGCAAGCAGCGGGGCAGGACGTGGAGATCGCCACCGCCGAGCAGGCGCTGACCTGCTCGTATGTCACCTGGTCCGCGGGCATAAACTACACGCTCGGCACGATCGTGAAGTTTCCCGCCAACGGTAACTACTACAAGCTGGTAAACGTCGGCGCGCACGGAAGCGATGGCACCGACCCGACGATCAGCACCTGGTACTGGTCGCCCACCACCTGCAGCACCACACCGCCGCCGCCGCCGTCTACGAGCGGCTTCGTGGTCACCGAGGCGCAGTTCAACCAGATGTTCCCAAACCGCAGCTCATTCTACAGCTACGCCGGCCTCGTAGCAGCGCTGTCTTCCTATCCGGCCTTCGCGAACACGGGAAGCGACACCGTGCGCAAGCAGGAGGCCGCCGCCTTCCTGGCCAACGTCGCCCACGAGTCCGACAACCTGAAGGCGGTCCGCGAGTACAACACCGCCAACTATCCGCTGTACTGCTCGCGCGGAGTGGGCAACTGCGGCGGCAAGGAGTACTACGGCCGCGGCCCGATCCAGCTCAGCTGGGATTACAACTATGCCGCCGCCGGCAGCGCGATCGGCGTGGACCTGGTCAATAACCCCGACCTGGTCGCGACCGACGCGGCGATCGCCTGGCGCACGGGGGTCTGGTACTGGATGACCGGGACCGGCTCGGCGGGAACGACGCCGCACAACGCGATGATCAACTCGCAAGGGTTCGGCGTGACGATCCGCGCGATCAACGGCGCGCTGGAGTGCAACGGCGGCCGGCCGGATCAGGTGCAGTCGCGTATCAACTACTACACGAACTTCACCAGAATCCTCGGCGTACCGACGGGCAGCAACCTCTCCTGCTAAACGTCCGCGGCCTGGCTGCCGGCTCGCAGCTTGCTCCGAGCCGGCAGTCCTAGGTTTTTTCCTTACCGCGCTGTTTTCGCTGCGGGCTCCGTCCTATCTTGCACAGATCACCTGACCCGGATAGCTGTCGAGCACCGTGCAGTTGTTCCCACCACAGGACAGAAGGTCGCAGATGTTGCCAGCGACACAGCTTGGACCCACGGTGCCGCTGTCCAAGAAGACCACCGAGCACGCGGTGTGGGCCGGACACTCGGGTCCATAGACGCCGCAGTCGCCATAGGTGTCAAGCTTGGCCCCGGACTTCAGACTCACCGGCAAGTACCCTTGCGGCAACCGCCACGGACCGCCAGAGGATTCCGGTACGTTCCCGGTCATGGTCGGTGACTCCGTACCGCTTCCCGAGCCCGGGTCCAAGCCGCAGCCGGCGATGAGTGAGAAAATGGCGAACGAAAACCCACATAAAAGACTTCTCATGGCAGCACTCCTCCAGGCACCGCAGGTGCCGCGCGCCTCCCAAGCAAGCCGCCGGCCAGCGCGGCGGACTCGCCGATGATTGGGTATTTCCGTCGAGAAGCGCCCTATGCGCCGGCGTTCGATACTCAGAAATCTGTCAGCCCCAATGGGTGGGCGTCACGAACACATTGCAGCCCTACATCTTGTGCTATTTACTATAGACGACGATGTTCAGGCTCACGCGGCGTCATGCCGTATACGAACAGGTCGAGAAGTTCCATCGGATGGAAGGCCGCGGCTACTTCCGACCGCGAGTCAGGAGCCGCAGGATGCCTCTTATTTCTCCCCCCAGGCCGGAGGCCGCTGCAGGCGGAGCCGCGACGAAACGCGCGAGCCACTTGTTCGCTAGTGCTTCGTCAAATGGCATCCCAAGCCGCGCGGCCTTGCGCTGGCTGGCCTTGGCGAGCTCCTGCGCGAGTCGGCTGGCTCCGTGATTCCAGGCGTGGCGGCCGTGCCAGAGGAGCGCCCGGGGAGCGCCGGAGGGAAAGATTCGCGCGCAGCGGCGCAGGGCGGAGAGCGCCTGCCGCAAGGGCACAAGGAGGGACGGTCGCTCAAACTCGCTGCCGGCTTCCCACAGACCTAAGTACACTTCGACGATGGCAGCGATCCCCTCGCCGAGCACTTCGTTGGAGAACTGGGCCGCCGCCACCAGGGCCAGGGTATCTCGGGCGCGAAGGAGAGCGGAGTGGTATTTTCCTTCTTGCAGGAGGCAAAGGGCCGCAAATCCCCCAAGCTGTATCCGCCCGAGGAGGTTCGGGGACTTCTGGAGATGGCCCTCGGCCTCTGCCAGCCGCTGCCGCGCCAGCTCGACATCCCCCCGGCGCAGCGCCTTGAGCCCTTGGTGCATCGGGTAGACGCGCGCAAACTGGCTGCTCTGGCTTCGACTCGCCCGTTCGGACAGCTCCGCTCGCAAGGACTCAAAGACCCGTTCCTGATCCTGTCGAAACGCAGAGACCATTCGTTGCGATAAGGCGAAGAGCAGGGAGTATTCATCTCCAATTTGTCGCGACAATGCGATCACCGCGTCCTGCTGCGACCTGGCAAGCTCCCAGTTGGCGGCGTTCATGTGGCGAGCGCTCGCCACTCGGCGAAAATCGAGCTCGGCGCGGGCGCTGGAGAGGTCTTGGACCATTCGGCTGCCGCGGGCGAGAAAGCGCTGGCTGAGCTGCGGCAGCGGAACCAGGCCGGCAAGGTAGCTGAACACGGCCTGGAAGTAGCTCTGAAGCCCCTCATCGCCGAGCGATTCAGCCAGCGCGGCGCCTTGCAGGGCCGCCAGGATGCTCTTGCGCGGTTGGCCGGCCCAGACGTACGCCTCTGACGCCCAGCGCGTCGCATACGCGACATCGCTCCACAGCGACCGCTCGTCCTTTTTCATCAAGGCAAAAGAGGGCAGCCGGCGCAGCTGGGGAACCAACACCGCGCCGGCCGCGGCAGACAGCGAGAACAGATCAGCGGTCACG
>CALFML010000954.1 GCA_937879845.1 uncultured Myxococcales bacterium | reverse complement strand
ATAAAACTGCTGATTCCCCGACGGGATCTATCCAGGCGGACAGCGAGCCCGCCAATATCCCAGCGGGCTTATCCCACCGCTGATGCGTGTATTTTGGCGGGCTGCGGACACACTGCGGACGGATTCGCCATACCCGACGAAGTCCTTTTTGCTTGGCTCGCTCTTGCTTGCATCGCTTGTGGATGAAGCACGGAAGCCACGCATATGGGCGGCCTGGGTTTATGAGGAAGATGCCATCGCTACCACAATGAGGTGACCGTGGTCGCCGGGGTCATCCAGCACGCATTCCTGCACCAAAAACCCGGCCCGGGTGATCGTTTGTACCGCGGTCGCCACATCAAGCGCACTGTAGTAGATCGCTACGCCCAGGTGATCGGTGTAGACCTCGCCGCCTGTTCCACCCAGGGTTACGACGAACTGCCCTCCTGGTGCGAGCCACCTGCGAACGCGGGCGAACAGGCGAGCCTGCTCCGCCGCGGGCAAATGAAACACCGAGTCCCATGCAATAACGCCGCAGAACCCGCCCGCCTCCATCTCGACGGTAGCCATGTCGGCAACCACGAACCGGCCTGATGGCACCTGGGCGCGCGCGCGGCGCACCTGCTCGCGGGAGAAATCGACACCGGTCACGGCAAAGCCGGCCGCCGCCAGGGTGCGGGCGATGGGCTCGCCATTTCCGCAGCCGAGATCCAAGACCGGGGAACCAGGCGGCAGCGCGAGCATGAAGCGCTCCAGCCACGGCGCTTCGGCTCCTCCACTGCGCCGCGCTGCCGCAAACGCCGCGGCCGTCTCCTCATAGGCGCGCCGGACAAGCTCTTTGCGTCGATCCATCGGGGCAGGATAGCCTTACCGAGCCGCATCCGGCGGCCAACCGCACGCGCAAGAGTTACCAGGCAGATCTTGCCCGTCACGCAACGGTTGCCTGCTGGCGCGCCCGGCCAGGCCCTTGGCGGCAACGGCGCCCGCCCTTCGACAAGCGGTCTCCCCCCGTGGCTGAATCGCCGTCACGGGCCGTGGCATTCGCGCTCCTGGCACAGCCCTTGCCATACAGGGAATCGTCTCGACACCTGGAGGATGACCATGTACAAGCTCTCACTTTGAGAGCCGCGGTTTTACCAGCAATGTCATCGATCCGGCGCGGGGCGGCTATGCCTTGGCGAATCAAGCCCCCGAAGATGTCATCTGGAACAACAACTATCGCATCTGGGTGCAGCGCACCTGCCCATGACCAGCCAGCGGACTCCCCTGCGCGGCGATCAGCGTACGTTCCAGCGCTGCGAAAGGGGTTCGGCATGCCGGGCAGATGGGGCGCCCTCTGCTCGCGCCGCTCTGCCAGCTCCGCCGCAATCGGCTTGCAAACGATGGGGGTTTCTCGCTCTAATGCGGCCTTCCTTTGAGAAAGATCTGCGCATGGAACGGTCCCAAATTTTTTCCTGTGTCTGCCAAAGCATCCTATCCATCAACGAAAGCCTGACCCGCGAAGACATTAGCGAGTCCTCGTCATTGACTCAGGACTTGGGCCTTGACTCGTTCCGGCTGGAACTGCTTATCGCCAAGCTTAAGGAAGAGCTCCTCGATACCGAATACACTCCTTGGTATGTACGCGCTTCCCGGCGGGGCCAGGACACCGTCTGTGGCCTCATCGATTTTATCCACGAGCGTCGATGACATCGCAAAAAAAGAGATTCCATGAGCAGCACAGAAAGCGCAGCAAAGCCTACTCTGTTGGCCATCGGTTCAGCCTTTCCTCCCCATGAGCTGTCGCAGCAGGAGGCCTACGAGGGCCTGTTCAAGAGCTGGTACAGAGCCATTCCGAACGCTGAACAGATCATGGCCCAGACGCGCGTACAGCGCCGGCGCATGGCGTGGGATCCGCGCGTGGCGCTGGCAGCAGGATCTCCCGGAACCGGAGACCGCTTGCGCGTCTTCGAAGAAGTAATGGTGCCTGTGGCAGGTCAGTCCGTAGCGTCCGTGCTCGAATCGGTGGAGCGCCGCGACATCGGCAGCATGGTGATGGCAAGCTGCACCGGCTACATGGGTCCCACGCTGGATCTGCTGCTGGCCCGGCGCTTCGGACTTCGCTCTGATCTGCGTCGGACCTTTATCGGCCACATGGGGTGCTTCGCGGCGTTCAACGTGTTGAAGGTGGCGATGGACAGCCTCGCCGCCAGACCGGACGAGCTCGTATTAGCCAACTGTACCGAGTCGAGCTCGATCCATTTCCGTCCCGATGCAACGGCGGAGCAGGCGGTGATTCATGCGCTCTTCGGGGACGCCAGTGTCTCGGTCCTGCTCGGCAACGAGCCCGAGGGAAGAGGTGTAAAGCTGCTCCGCACTCATACCGAGCAGCTTTACGACACCTATGAAATGATGACCTGGAGTGTCAAAAACGATGGCTTCTTCATGACGCTGTCGCCCTATGTGCCGTTCGTCCTGGTCGAACATATCGAGGCCTTCCTCTCGAAGCTGCTCGGCCCGGAGAACTTGGCGGTGTCGGACATCAAGCATTGGGGGATTCACCCAGGCGGACCGAAGATCGTCGAGTTCATCAGCAAGAAGCTCGCCCTCACGGACGCCCAGGTTCGGGCCACCTGGCATGTGCTGGCGCAGTACGGCAACTGCTCGTCCAGCACCGTGCTGCTCGTGCTGGAGGACATCCTCAAGCAGGACCAGCCGCGGCGGGGGGAGTATGGCGTTTTGATGGCCTTCGGGCCGGGCCTCACCATGGAAGGGCTGCTTCTTCGCTTTTAGACGCAGGTGCATGATGGTCACCCAGCAGAGACGGATTCTTACGCCCTTGAAGCTCGGCCCTGGGGCGGGCCGATTGACGGAAGAGCCGCAGCCTCTTTCCAGGCGCGCGCTCGATCCGGCGCCGATGGAGACGCTGCCGCAGGTGCTGGTTCATTGGTCGCAAACACGCCCGGACCAGCCGCTGTTCCACTTTCTGAATCTCGAAGACGGTCTATGTACGCTCACGGCCGGCGAGCTGTACGCGCGGGCTTGTCGGATCGCGTCGTCGCTGCGCGGCCATGGCATCGGCGCCGGGGATCGCGTACTGCTCGCTGCGGAAACCGGCCCGGATTTGCTTGAGACGTTCTTTGGCTGCTCCCTGCTCGGCGCAGTTCCCTGCATGGCTGATCTCCCCTCTGCGAGGGCGGGGGAGAGCGCCTGGCGCGGCAAGCTGGTCGCCAAGGTCCACGGCGGCCAAGGCTTCACCGGTGTCGAGGCCGAGCGACGTCGCAAGGACGGCACGCTGATCCCGGTCCGCATGCACACCGCCCCGCTGCGCGACG
>CALFML010000953.1 GCA_937879845.1 uncultured Myxococcales bacterium | reverse complement strand
AGCATCCACATGCGCTTCCTGAAACCATTTAATCGCAGCGACACGATTTTCTTCATCTTGGAATATATTGGCTGTGTGATAAGCGAAGTCGATTTTATCTTTGCCATGACCTGGGGTCACGAGAGCTTCTGCCTCGCGAAGCGCTGCTTTTGCTTCCTGGGTCTGCCCAAACTGCCGTAGTGTGTTGGCTAGCCTATATTGAGCTTCAAAGGCGATTGATGGATAGTGCGCTTTTTTCGCAAGTTCAACGACCTCACGATATTCACGAATGGCTAGATCCAGCTGGCCAAGCCGTCGGTGCACCCAGGCGCTCGCATAGGTGTAATCCATAACGGTCTCGATTTGGCTTTCTTGGCTCTCCTTCCGCCGCAGCTCGGCAGTTACCTCAGCGAGGTCAGGATCGCGCCGATCCATGACTCTGCGCGTCCACTTCAGGAGGTCAGGTTTGGTCCGATCCAGCCTCAGCGTCCACCACCTCTGACCGGTCTGTTGATTGGCCACCGTGAGGGAGGAAATCGCGTTGAGCGAGTCAGCGACAACCTTGAACTGGCAACCGTCCTGCACGAACTGGCTGGCCGCGGGGAGGGTGCGGCCGTCTTCTTCCAGTCGTACTGCGTCGCAGGAAGCGACCCCGACCCAGACGACCATTTTGCCATCGGAGTTGGGCATACACGCCATGCCGTCCGGCGTGTCGCGAATGACCTTACAGCCGGAATACAAGACCTGGGGCGTAGTAGTCTGTCCCCCTCCGGCCCAGGGTTCGCTGGAGAGTCCGACGGCGAAGATACCAAGGAGACTGACGGCCCGGATTGTTCCCGTCGTAAACCTGGATCTAGCTCGAGGACAATCCATGCTGAATATGCCTCCTATTCCACCCTGTACGATGAACCAGAGACCCTGTCAACTACAATAACTCCTCAGTCACCATGCCGGCGTCCTCATTTGAGAAACATAGTGAGGAACGTAGTAGGAAACAGACCAAGCAGTTTGTTGCGTCCTTCATGGTAAAATTCTCTGTAAAATTCTCCGGAGAATTCTCCGCCAATTTTTTCAGGCGACGCGTGCCGCTCAGATCTGAGTCGGTCGAGGAAATGCGAGTGCATCTAGGCTTGGCTCCACAAGAGGAACGCCTGCCATGAACAAAAGAGTATCCGTTGCTACATTATTCAATAGGATACTCTGCCTTGGCCTTATCCTCTGCCTGGGAGCGGCGCCCGCGCGGGCCGGAGCGGAGCAAGACGCGCAGACTCCCGAGGTTGAATCCGCAAGCCCCAGCAGCTTTTACTCGCTCAAGCTGAGCCGGATCGATCTACTGCAGTTCAGTCATGATGGGCAGACGCTCGCTTCGGGAATGGAAGACGGCACAGTCTGCCTGTGGGATCTAAAAGCGGGCCGCCCGAGCCGCTGCCTCATAAGGCCCGCTGGACTCAAAAGAGGACGGACCACTGCTCTTGCCTTCAGCTCGCAAGATCAATGGATCGCGGCCGGCCAGATCGATGGCAGCGTGGATCTGTTTCGGACGGATGGCACCCCCCCGGAGACTCCCTGCCGCATCGGGCCGCTTCCGGAGGGGCAGATGCTCGGCCGGCCCATCTCCTCGATCGTCTTTACCGCGGACGGGAGCTTGCTGGCAGCGAGCGGCCGCAACGGCAGCTTGCGTACCTGCAGGCAGGTATTCGAGACCGCGCACGGTCCCGGCTCGGCGAAGTTTACCCTGCCTGCCGAGCTGCGCGTTCTGACCGGCATTCCGAGCAGCCTGTTCGATCAGGTTGCTTTTGATCCGGCCGGCCGGTTCCTCGCAGTCGCCATGGGCACCTCGGTGGGGGTGTGGACGGTCAGCACCGGAGCCCAGCGGTGGCTAAAAGATGCGCTGCCCTCGCAGGTCGTATCGCTTTCGTTCAGTCCCGATGGGAAGCAGCTCGCGACCGGACTGCTGCGCGGCGGCATCGGCCTTTGGGACGTGGACTCCGGTCTTGAGCGGTCGCTGAACCGTTCGCATAAGCAGGCGATTCGAGCGGTCGCGTTTTCTCCCGGCGGAACCCAGCTTGCCGCGCGATCGGCGGACCACAGCATTTCCCTGTGGGACATCCGATCGGGCGAGCACCTCCGCGCTTTCCCCAATAACTTCGGCAGCGACGCTGCCCTGGCCTTCAATCCCGACGGGAGCCTGCTGGCCACGACATCGGAGGAGGCGGGGATCGCCCTGTATGAGACCTCTACCGACAACGAGGCGCGGAGCTTGCGCACCAACGCCTACTCGAGCCGCGCGATCGCGTTCAACGCGCAGGGAACGCGCCTGGCCACGGCATCGGACGATCAGCAGGTGCGCATCTGGAAACGGCAGGTGGGCGCCTCGTCCGAACCAGAGTGGTCCCTGGCCTGCAGCACCCAGTCGCTCCGCTCCGGAATCATTCGTTCTCTGGCGTTCAGCCCTCTCCACGGGGAGCTGGTGGCCGTCGCGACAGAGAGCGAGCGGGTGCGGCTGCTCAATTCCGATGCCTGCACGTGGGATGTTTCGGCCGAACCGGAGCCCTTGCAGGACTGGGTCCGGAGTGTGACCTTCAGTCCAAACGGCCGCCGGTTGGCATCCGGGCTTCATGACGGCACGGTGAACATCTGGGATCTCGATAGCGGTCGGCAGCAGGCCTTGCTCGGGCATGAAGACGAGGTGCGCGCGCTGGCGTTCAGAAGTCCCGATGGCGGCTTGCTGGCGACGGCCTCGTTTGACAAGACCGTGCGGCTGTGGGAAGCCGTCACTGGCAAGCTGGTCTACACATTCGAAGACCAGATGGAGAGTGTAAAGTCGGTGCACTTCAGCCCGAACGGGAGACTGCTGGCCATCGCCTCCGCGAAAGAGGCTTCGCTGTGGGACGTGGAGACGAAAAAGCTGCTTGGCACGCTGCCGCATGAGCAGGCGGTGAACGTGGTGCGGTTCAGCCCGGACGGGAAGCTTTTAGGCACGGCGTCTGACGACGGAAAAGTGCGGCTGTGGGACGTGGCGTCTCATAAACAGCGCGGCGAGCTCGATGCGGATGCGGACTCTTCGCCGGACTCCGCCCCCTGGCCCGTCTGGGCCCTGGAGTTCAGTCCGGGCGGCGACCTCCTTGCCGCGGCCACGCTGGGTCGGATTAGCATGTGGCGGCTGCCAGAGAAGACCTTGCAGGGCAGGCTATGGCAAGGTGGTCAGAGCTGGGCCTTCTTTACGGCGGACGGGACGCTCTACCGCCATGACCTCGGCGACCTGCTGTGGCGCAAGGAGCCCGGGGGGCGGATCACCGCGGTGCCGCCGCCGCGGCCCGATAAGCCGGCGCAGCTCACGATGGAGCTCATCTCGGACCGGCTGGAGAGCAATACCTGGCAGCCCCCGGAGATCACGGTGCGCATCCGCAATGCGGACGCCGCCGGCCGCGCCTACTGGCTTCATCTTGAGGGCAGCGACCTTGCGGAGCAGCATGATCTTCGCACCCGCGTGAACCTGACGCTGCCGCCGGTCTTCATGAAGCTGGACGGCAGCCAGCACGTTGACCTGCGCGTGGTCCTGTCGCTGCGGGAGCGGTTCTGGTTCCCGCCGCGCCCGATTCGGCTCTGCTTGACGCTGCGCCACGCCTACGACGAACAAAGCCCAGCGCCGTGCCGCAGCGCCCTTTCCCAAGAGATATCGCTGAGCATCGGTCCCCTATGGTGGCGCCTGGCCCCGACGATGCTGGCCGGCGCGATCATCCTGGGCTGTGGGATTTTGGCCTTGTCGCGCCTGCGACGCCGGCATCGCGGCTTCAGCCATCCGGTCATTCAGGGATTGCTGTCCGGAGAAAATACGCTCAGCGAGCTGCTGCTCAAGGATTTCCCAGAAGCGGATGCCGCCATCCGCCGAGTCGAAAAATTCCAGAGCGGAATCCTGCGGCAAGCCCTGGACGACGCAGGCATCAGCGACCATGGGTGGAAGCGGGTCCTCACCGTGCTGGATTCGCCTTTGGCGTGCGCCGCCGGGTTTGCTGAGAGTTTGCTCGCCAAGCTCGCCGCGCCGTCCGTGCCTCGTTATCAGAGTCCGGATGTAACGGCGTTCAAGATTACCTTCCCGCCCCTGTCGATCTATATCCCGGCGGATGCCGTCTTGGTGGTCTGCACCGCGAAGTCGCGGACGCCGCAGGTGGCCATCGCCGAGTGCAAGCCGGAGGAGCTCGGCTGGCCCCGGTTTGCCGTGCTGCTCGATCTCAGCGCGGAAAGTCCGCCGTCCGAGGAAGTCCGCAAAGCCTTGAAGGACTCGCATCCGGCGACGGTGTTCGTCGTCGTCTCCGAAGCCGTTCTGCGCCGCATCCTCCTTTCCAAGAGCGAAACGCAGGCGCAACAGCGGCTGCGCGAGACGATTGTCTCCCAGTGCGAGCTGCGTCACATCGTGCCCTATCGGGAGGGCAATGAGATCTCGGCTGGCGAAGAGTGCTTCTTTTTCGGTCGCCAGGCGGAGCTAGAGCGGATGCTGCACCTACATCAGAACAACTTCCTCCTGGTCGGACCGCGGTTCATGGGAAAGTCCTCTCTGCTCAACGCCCTGGCGCGCGAGCTGGCCAGAAGTCATCCCAACGTCAAGGTGCTCAAACATCAGCTGTTTGATGGGAGCCTCCAGTCCATTCAAGAAGTCGACGGCGAGCTCCGGGCGGACTCACCCGAGGCGCTTTACAAGTCGGTCATGCAGCGCACGGCGGCGCATCAGATCTTTTTGCTGGATGAGGCGGACAAGTTCATCGAGCTAGAGAACAAACAGCAGCACCGGTTCTGCAACGTAATGCGGGCGCTCCACGGCCAGGGCCGGGCAAGCTTCGTCCTCGCCGGGCACCAGGAGCTGCATGAGGCCACCCAGACGCCCGAGCATCCCTTGCGCAACTTCGGTCAGCTGCTCCGGCTGGAGCCGCTCGACGGCAATGCGGCCGAGCGGATGATCTTGGAGCCGATCACGGCGCTGGGGATGTGCTTTACCGATAAAGTGAGCACGGTCCACTGGCTGCGGGAACAGACGGGCTGCCGGCCGCACCTCTTGGCGCTTTTATGTTGGGAGATCGTCAACCTGCGCAAACCGCTCAGCGCCGTGACGATCAACCTGCAAGAGATACAAGAGGAGGTCCAGTCCTACCGCAACCTGCGCACCGAGTTCGGCGGCTGGGAAAATGGTCAGGTCAACCCGCTCGACCGCGCGGTGGCCCGCCGGTGAGCGGGAAGGCATCGAGCACGAACCAGTGCTTCGGTGTCTTGTGCGGCGACAGGTGCTCGCGCAGGTAGGCCGCCAGCACGTTCTTGTCGATGGTCTGGCCCGGCTTGGGCCGCACGAAGGCGGCGACGACCTCGCCCCACTTGGGGTCGGGCAGGCCCAGCACCGCCGCCTCGCCCACGCTGGGATGCTTGAACAGCAGCTCTTCCAGCTCGCGCGGGTAGATGTTCTCGCCGCCGCGGATGATCATGTCCTTCAGCCGGCCCTCGACGGTGCAATAGCCGCGATCGTCCATGGCGCAGAGATCGCCGGTGTGCAGCCAGCCGTCCTTGTCGATCGCGGCGGCGGTGG
>CALFML010000952.1 GCA_937879845.1 uncultured Myxococcales bacterium | reverse complement strand
GTCCGGGCGCTCGGGGTCAAAGACGGGGCGGCGCGGCAGCGGGTGTTTCTGCTCGGGCTGCGTTACTTGTCGCTCTTGCTGTTTCCGATCGGCGTCGGCGCGGCGCTCGTGGCCCCAACCCTGGAGGTGGCGATCTTGCCGCAGCACTGGCTCGGGGTGGCGCCGCTGGTCGTCGGTTTGAGCGCCGGCGCCGTGACGCTCGGCTGCTTTCAGATGGCCTTCGCCCAGCTTACGGCGCTGCATCGCCCGACGCTGGGCGGGCTTCTGCCGGCCACCCGCGTCCTGCTCTTCGGGCTGGGTCTTTATCTGGTTTCGCGCTGGGACGTGCACCACCAGCACCTGTCCATGGTGGCGTGGGCGGTGTCGGCGGCCTTTTTGTTGGCGGTCCTCATCGCGATCGGGCTCAGCGCCCGCGCCGACCGCCTGCGTTTGACGCAGATCATCGCCGCACTTTCCCCGCCGCTATTCGGCGCGGTGTGGATGGGGGTCGGCTTGTGGCTGCTCCAGCGCGGGCTGCGGGCGCTCGGGATAGCGCCGTCGGGGCTGCGGCTGGCGCTGGAGATCCTGGTCGGGGTCGTAACCTACGCGCTGTACATCCGGCTGGCGCACCCCGCCCTCTGGACCCAGGCCAGCGCCTGGCTGGGCCAACGCAACAGCCCAAGCAGTGACCCGGGAGAGGACCCAGGCGCCGTTTCCCCCCTGGAGCCCACTTAGCATGGACCAAGCCGTCTCCCCGGGGGTCGCGGTCGGCATCGATCTGGTGCAGATAAGCCGGATCGATGCGTCGCTCAGCCAGTTCGGCCAGCGGTTCCAGCGGCGTCTGTTTACAGCGCACGAAATCGCCTATTGCACGCAAGAGTCGCAGACCGCGGCAGAGCGCTTCGCGGCGCGCTTTGCCGCCAAGGAAGCCGTCATCAAGCTCCTGCGTCCCGAAGACGGCGGTCTCGGGTGGCGGGCGATCGAAGTCAGGCGCGCCGCCGCGGGATTTTGCGAGCTGGCCTTGCACGACGCGGCCAAAGAGCGGGCCGTGGCCGCGGGGTTGCTTGCTTTTTCCCTCAGCATGAGTCATGAAGGCGACTACGCCACGGCTGTGGTCGTCGCCACGCGCGCCGGCCGTCCGAGCGCGGAAGGAACAAGACCCCAGCCGGCTGCACCGACCCCCGCATCGACAGCGTTTCAACGCCCCGGACAAGACTTCTGGCAAGGAGAACCGGTAGTGATGATCGAGCAGGTCCGCACCATTATCCGTGAGCATGGCCGTCTCACCAGCAGCTTCGACGCGCTCAGCGATGAGAGCGACTTGTACCGGGCCGGCATGACCTCCCAGGCGAGCGTCAACGTCATGCTGGCCCTGGAGTCGGAGTTTGACATCGAGTTTCCCGATTCGATGCTCAAGCGCAGCGTGTTCGCCAGCGTCGCCGCGATCAGCCGGGCCGTCGCCGAGCTGCTCGGCAGCCGCGCCGAACAGTACTGCGGAACGCAGCTGTCCGAAGCGGCGCCATAGCGGGGATGCGATCATGCAAGCAGATCGCGGACCGGAATATGCCCAGCGCTTCATCCACACGGCGCAGCAGATAAGCCATGACCTCGCCGCGCCGCACGCCGACGCCGTAGATCGGGAGGCCCGCTTTCCCAGCGAGGCGATTTCCGCCCTGCGCCAGGAGCGGCTCCTAGGCGCCTTTGTCCCCGAGCCGCTCGGCGGGCTCGGCTGCCGCTTATCCACCGTCGCCGCGATGTGCCAGGCCCTGGCCCAGGGCTGTGCGTCCGCCGCCATGGTGTTCGCCATGCACCAGATTCAGGTCGGCTGCCTTGTGCGGCACCGCGGCGATAGCGATTTTTTTGCCCGCTACCTGCAGCAGCTCACGGCGGAGCAGCGGCTCATCGCCTCGGTGACCTCGGAAGTGGGAGTCGGCGGCGCCCTGCGGACGAGCGTCTCCGCGGTGGAACCGACCGCGCACGGCGGCCGCCTCACCAAGCAGGCGACCACCATTTCCTACGGCCTCGCGGCCGATGATCTGCTCCTTACGACCCGCCGCGCTCCGGATGCGGCGGCCGGGGATCAGGTGATGGTCCTGTTACGGCGCGCCGAGTGCGCGATGGAGCAAAAAGGCGACTGGGACACCCTGGGCATGCGCGGCACCTGCAGCCCGCCGTTCACGGTCTCCGCCAGCTTTCCGCTGGAGCAGATCCTACCGGTGCCGTTCGCGGATATTTCCGCCCAGACGATGGTGCCGTTTTCGCATCTTCTGTGGAGCGCGTGCTGGCTGGGCATCGCCACCGATGCGGTCGCCCGCGCCCGCCTGTTCGTCCAAGCGGAGGCGCGCAAGACTCCCGGCACGACACCGCCGGTCGCGACGCGACTGGGGGAGGCGGTGGAGCTGTTGCAGCGCATGCACCTGAACCTGGACGGACTCCTGCGCGAGTACGAAGCGCTGATGGACGGCGATCCCGAAGTGCTGACCAGCATCGGCTTCGCGCTGCGGATAAACCAGCTCAAGATCGCATCCTCGCAGCTGGTGGTGGAGATCGTCAGCAAGGCGCTTTTCCTATGCGGCATCGCCGGCTACAAGTCCGGCACCCGCTACAGCATGGGACGGCACCTGCGCGACGCGCACTCGGCGCCGCTGATGATTGCCAACGACCGGATCCTGGCGACCAACGCAACCCTCCTGCTCATTCACAAGGGCGCATAGTGTAACAGGTGGTCCATGACTCAAAACGAGCTTTCGGCAGAGCGGGCGTTTACCGCGGAGCTTGTCCAAAAGGGCCTGCTCTTCCCCTGCGGCGTACCGGGCGTGTTTGGCAAAGGAAGAGAGTTCGAAGAGATCCTAGAGGCGCTCGACCGCCTGATAAGCGTCACGGCGCGCGGCGACGCGGCAGAGTTTATGCGCTTCCCGCCGGTCATCAACCGCCGGAACTTTGAGCGCAGTGAGTTCCTAAACTCCCTGCCCCACCTGGCCGGCTCGGTCTTTAGTTTCTCCGGTACGGAGGAAGAGCACCGCGAGCTCTTGCGCCGTCTGCAGCAGGGCGAAGACTGGAGCGCGCTGCAGCGCATCACCGATGTCGTGCTCACCCCCGCCGCTTGCTATCCCGTCTATCCGCTGTGCGCTGGGCCCTTGCCGGAGTCCGGGCGCCTTATCGATCTGGCGTCCTGGTGCTTCCGCCATGAGCCCTCCGAAGATCCGGCGCGGATGCAGATGTTCCGCATGCGCGAGCTCGTCCGCCTGGGCGAGCCCGAGTCCGTGCAGACGTGGCGCGACCTGTGGCTGCAGCGCGGCCTCGGCGTGCTGCGTTCACTGCAGCTTCCCGTCATCGATGCGCCGGCCAACGATCCGTTCTTTGGCCGCGGCGGCCGGCTTTTAAAGGCGAACCAGCGCGAGCAGAAGCTCAAGTTCGAGCTGCTGGTCCCCATCGCCTCGCCGCAGGCGCCGACGGCAGTCATGTCGTTCAACTACCACCAGGATCACTTCGGCGGCCTGTTCGGGATCCACACCGCAACCGGCGCGGTGGCCCACACCGCGTGCCTGGGCTTCGGCATGGAGCGGATTGTCCTGGCGCTGCTCAAGACCCACGGGCTTGTGCCGCAAGCCTGGCCGGAGGCCGTGAGGCAGAAGCTATGGCCATGAGCCTGCCCGCCGAGTCGCTCGACCCCGGCACCTATCGGCCGCACGCCCTGCACCATGAGCAGCGCACCTGGGCCGAGTCCAACTGCTATGTGGACCTGTGGATCGAAGTCCTCCACAGCTTGGGACTGGATCCGCATCCGTGCCTGCCCTTTACGCTGAGCACGGACTTTGAGGGCGATCAGTGGACGTTCTTCAAGCCGCCGCTCGATGATCTGCGGCAGCTCTACGGCATCGAAGTGCAGGAGCTGAGCATCTGGCGCTCCCTGACCGAGCAGGTCGCCGAGCAGGTCGCCCGCGGCCGCCTGGTGCTGCCGGAAGTGGACGCCTTTTACCTGCCCGATACGCAAGGCACGGACTATCGCCGGCAGCACAGCAAGACCACCATCGCGATCCGTGAGATTGATCTAGCCGGCAGACACCTTGGGTACTTTCACAACGGCGGGTACTTCCACCTCGGCGGCGCCGATTTCGTCGGTCTGTTTCGGCTGGCGGAGTCGGCGGAGGCCGCGCCCCTCCCTCCTTACGTCGAGATGGCCAAGCTCGATACGCTGCAGCGGCGCTCCGAGCCGGAGCTGTTGCGCTTGACGATCGAGCTGACGAGCGCCCATCTGCTGCGGCTGCCGCAGCCAAACCCGCTGCTGCGATTCCGTGATCGGTTTAGCGAACACCTGCAGTGGCTGCTCACCGGCGCCGCGTCATTTCATCCGTATGCGTTCGCGACCTTGCGGCAGCTCGGCGCCAGCTGCGAGCTGGCCGCGTCGCTCGTGCAGTGGCTGTCGGAGCACGGCGAGACCGGCCTGTCGCCGGCCTATGCGGAATACACGGCCATGGCGGCCGCGGCCAAGGCGCTGCTGCTAAAGACGGCGCGCGCCGCAAACAACAAGAGACCGGTGGATGCCGCGCCGCTCCTTACAGCCATGGCGGCCAGCTGGACAACGGCCACGCGCTGCCTGCTGGCACGCTATGGGAGTCCCGGAGCCATAAGGACGCACTGAGATGGCGCGCATCCGCGACATAAGCAGCTATAAGACTTTCGCTCTTGCTGCGGGATGGGAGCTGGCCGGGGTGAGTCCCGGAGCGGCGGCAGCGCCGGACGACTTGGCGCAGGTGGAGTGGGTGCCCGCAAGCGTACCGGGAACCGTGGCCGCGGCGCTGCAAGCACAAGGACGCTGGCGCCTTGGGAGCGCCGACGACTTCGATGCGACCGACTGGTGGTACCGCTGCCGCTTCGCCGGTCCGCCCGCCGCTCCCGGCTGTCTTACCTACCTGCGGCTGGAAGGTCTTGCAACCATCGCGGAGGTCTTCTGCAACGGGGTCCGGATCTTACAATCTGAGAACATGTATCTCGCCCATGCGGTGGAGGTGACGCAGCTTCTGCGGGCGGACAATGAGCTGTGCATCGTCTTCCGTTCGCTGGCCCGCCTGCTGCAAGAGCGCCGGCCGCGGCCGCGCTGGCGCACGCGCCTTGTCGAGCCGCAGCAGCTGCGTTTTTTCCGCACCACCCTGCTCGGACGGATGCCGAGCTTCTGTCCGCCCGTCGCGCCCATCGGACCTTGCGGACCCGCCGGACCGATCGGGCCAGTCGCGCCGATCTCGCCTTGCGGACCCTGCGGACCCGCGGGGCCGATCGGGCCGATGGGACCGGTCGCGCCGAGCTCGCCTTGCGGACCTTGTGGACCCGCGGGGCCGATCGGGCCGATGGGGCCGATCGGGCCGGTGGCACCGACCTCCCCGGCGGGACCCGCGGGACCGATGGGACCGATGGCGCCGGCGGGACCAGCAGGACCAGCGGGGCCGGCGCAGTCGTAGGCGTCGCAGTGGCCGTCGTTGTTGACGTCCTCGTTGTCGGTGCAGAACTGGCTGTAGTCCAGGTCCCAGCACATCACGCCGTTCTCACCGTCCTTGCACGCGCAATCGCCGCCGTCGT
>CALFML010000951.1 GCA_937879845.1 uncultured Myxococcales bacterium | reverse complement strand
TGGCAGAGGAAGGAGCCACCGCCTTTTTGGACGTGGGGCCGCGAGGAATCCTGTGCGCCATGGCGCAGGACTGCCTGCCGGAGGACGGGCCGGTGCAGCGCAGCTTTGTACCCGCGCTGCGTCGCGATCGTCCGGAAGAAAAAGCTTTGATCACGGCGCTCGGACGGCTGCACGCAAGCGGCTACGAACTGGACTGGCAAGCGTACTTTGGGCCCATGGAGACCCAGCACGTCAAGCTGCCCACGTACGCATTTCAGCCTGAGCGTTTCTGGCCGGAGGTGTCGCCGCGCGGAACTGCCGCAGCGCCGCTTCCACCGACGGGTAAATACATCCTATCGGGCCAGCGTTCGGAGCTTCCCGATGGCTCGTTCCTGCATACGCTGGAGATCGGCCCCGGCGTGCAGTCGTATCTCCAGAGTCATGCCGCCTACGATCGACTGGTGGTGCCAGGCGCTTTCCACGTAGCCGTGCTGCTGGCGGTGGGCGAGTCCCACTGGCCGCGCCAGCCGATCGAGCTGCGCGACGTCCAATTTCTCCGTCCGGTCGCGTTCGACCGACCGACCGACCGCACGCTACTGCATATCCAGCTGACTCCGGTCGCAGGCTCAAAGAGAGGGTTGTCCGTGACCGTAGCAACCCGGAGCGAGGGGGACTGGACCGTCCATGTCACCGCCGGTCTGAAAGCGCTGGCGCCGGACGAGGTATCCCCTCATGCCCCCCTTCATCGGCCCGCGGTGGAGCCGCCTCCGATACAGCGGTCGGCGCTCAACGACACCTTGGTATCGATGCATATGGGCTGGGGGCCAATGTGGTGGTGGATTCAAAGCGCTGCTCAGCTGCAGGCGCGGACTTGCCTCGGCAGGCTCGCGCCGCCGCCGGGAGTGCCGCTGGATGATGCGCCGCTGCCCGGCGGTTTTATCGACAACTCGTTCGGTCTTGCCTTGTGGGCGAACATGGCGCCGGCCGATGATGGCAGCGCGGCGCCGCAGCAGGAAAAACAAATTCCGCGGCTGCCCTTCGGGGTTGAACGAATAGTCTGGTACGGTCGCCAGGCTGCGCCGTGCTGGGCCCAGAACACCCTGCGCGCCGACGTGACGCCGGACAGCGACACCGCCGTTTCCGATCTTACCTATTGGGATGCGGACGGCTCCCCGGTTGGCCACGTCGAGGGCATCACGACCTACCGCGCACCGATGGAGCGCTTCTTCCAGAATCCGCAAGGACAGAATCTCTATGCGCTGGAGTGGACTCCTATACAAACCCCTCCGCAATCCCCAAGCGGCCGCTGGGCTTTGCTCGGAGCCGACGGGCTCGGGCTGACCGCAGCGCTGCAAAAGGAAGGCCGAGCTCAGGTTGTAAACTACGCAACCATGCAGGACCTGCAGAGCGCCATTGCCGCCGGGGCGCCTAAGCCCCAGCACATGGTCCGCATCGTTCCGGCCGATCCCGACGCCGACCCGGCGGTCGCCGCACCGGCGGCCCTGTCCGAGCTGCTGCGCGAGCTCCAGAGCCTGACCCTGGACAACGCACTGGCGGACAGCCGTTATATCCTTGTGACTCAATCCGCGGTCGCAGCGGGACCGGCGGACGCCGTGCACGGCTTCTGGCAGGGCGGACTCTGGGGACTGCTAAGGAGTGTACGAAGCGAGCATCCTGACCGCCGATGGAGCCTGCTGGATAGCGACGCGGCCCCGGAGTCGGGCGATGCGCTGTCGCGCGCCCTGGAAGCGACGGATGAGGAGGAAGTGGCGCTGCGGCAAGGGGAACGCCGCGCGCCGCGCTTGGTTCGCGCTGCCCTCCTACCCGCCATTACAGAGCGCGCACTTTGGCCCGCGGGAACGTTCCTTGTGACCGGTGGGACGCGCGGTCTGGGGGCGACGGTCGCGCGGCACCTGGCGCGACAGCATCGAGTCCGGCAGCTGATGCTTGTCGGAAGACAAGGACCCGCGGCGGCGGGTGCAGCGGAGCTTGTCGCGGAGCTGGCGACGCTCGGCTGCACGGCCACGGTCGACGCCTGTGATGTCGCGGATCCAAAGGCGGTGCAGGAGCTCTTAGACAAGGACGCTACGCGGCCGCCGCTTGCCGGCATCATCCACTGCGCCGGGGAGCTGGACGACGGAGTCCTGTCCGCGCTGACGCCGCAGCGCATCCGCAGCGTCTTTGGCGCCAAAGCGCTGGGAGCCTGGAACCTGCACTGCGCGACCCGGCATATGTCCCCGGCGGTCTTCGTCGTCTTCTCTTCCGCCTCAGGACTGCTGGGAGGCGCCGGACAGGCAAACTACGCCGCCGCCAATACGTTCGTGGATGCGCTGTGCGCCTACCGCCGCGCTCAGGGGCTGCCGGCGCAGTCTCTGGCCTGGGGGAGCTGGGCGCAGGTGGGAATGGCGGCCCAGCTGTCCGCGGCGCATAGGAAGCGCGGCAGCGAGCAGGGAGTATTACCGCTGGAACCCGATGCGGGCTTGGAGCTGCTCGACCAGGCTCTTTCCCGCAGCGAAGCCCTCCTTGCCCCGGTGCGTCTTGACTTGGGGGTGCTGCGCAGTCAAGCGCCGACGGCCCATTATTCGCCGCTGCTGCGATCCCTGACTGGAGCCAAGCGAGCGATCCCAAGCCAAGGAACGGAAATCATCGGCAGCGGCATCATGCAGCGGCTAAGAGAACTCACAGCGGAGCAGCGCGAACCGGAGATTCTGGCGATGGTCAACCGTGAGGCAGCGGCCGTGCTGCAGCTCCCCGATCTTACGATGCTGCGCCCGGAGCAGCCGCTGCGCGAGCTGGGGCTTGACTCCCTGATGGCGCTGGAGGTGCGAAACCGCCTGGGAACCCTGGTCGGCCAGCGCCTGCCATCGACGCTGCTGTTTGATTACCCGACTCCCTTGGCCGTGGCGCGGTGGCTCCATCAGGAGCTGATGGCAGAGCTCACGGAATGCGGCGGCCACTGGCGCAAAAGGCACGCTGCGATTGCGCTGATCAAACTTCCCACTGATGAAGAAGCCACGCGCTCCGGTAAGCGTCTTGTGAAGCTCATGGACGAGCGCCGACTTGCCAATGCCAGAGTAGCCACGGACCAGCAGCAGCTCGGCATTGCCAGCGACGATGTCCGGTCCAAATCCGTCATCGTGGCGGACGGCGTGGGAAAATCCTTTGGAGACCGGACGATCATCCGGAACTTCACCCTGCGAATCCAGCGCGGGGACCGGATCGGCATCGTTGGAGCAAACGGTGCCGGCAAGACGACGCTCCTCAAACTACTGACCGGCGAACTTGCGCCGGACAGTGGCACGGTCACACTGGCCAAAACCTTGAACGGGATCGTGATCGACCAGCAGCGGGCTTTGCTCTCGCCAGAAAAGACCGTGCGCGATGTGCTGTGCGAAGGTGGGGACTGGATCGAAGTGCGCGGCGTCAAGAAACACATACAGGGTTATCTGAAGGAGTTCCTGTTTGAGCCCGGCCTTGCCGATGCGCGCGTAGGGACATTATCGGGCGGCGAACAATCGCGCCTGTTGCTCGCACGCGAGTTTGCTCGTGCGTCGAACCTGCTGGTCCTCGACGAACCAACCAACGATCTTGACCTCGAAACGCTCGACCTGCTCCAGGAAGTGATTGCCGACTATGACGGCACTGTCCTGATCGTCAGCCACGATCGTGACTTTCTCGATCGGACCGTCACCTTGACTCTCGGCCTCGACGGCTCGGGCAAGGTCGACATCATCGCCGGCGGCTATGCTGATTGGGAACGCAAGCGCGTCAGGAACGCGACACCCATGCGCAGGCAGGGCGCTGCTCGGGAAGCCAGAGCCCCTGAGGCCCCTGCCTCCGCAGGGGCGATGCCCAGGAAACTCAGCTACAAGGACCAGCGCGATTATGACCTGCTTCCGGCGCGTATCGCCGAGATCGAGGCCGCGATTGCCCGGGACGAGGCCCTGCTGTCAGACGCCACACTCTATGCCCGCGATCCGGGGCGCTTTGCCGCACTCACCAAGGCCATTGAGCAGGCCCGCGCCGAAAAGGACGCAGCCGAAGACCGCTGGTTGGCACTCGCCGAAGCTGTCGAGGCGCTCGGCTAGGGCCGGGTGATTTTGGTTTGATCCCTGCCTTGTTCTCCGGGCTTGACCCGGAGCCCATATGTCCATCTGTTAGTTTGCGTCGCCCACGGGCTCCGGATCAAGTCCGGAGCACGAATTTGACACGCGGCCAAAGCCCTAGGACACGACCTTCCCGCCGTTGAGCCGGATCGATTGCACCGCCAGCCGCGCAGCTTCTTCAATGTCGTGCGTTACATAGACGACGGGAATGGCGATATCGCCGAGCAAATCGTCTAGCGCGCCGAGCAAAGCGGCCC